>DQIG01000199.1:5025-12747 GCA_003525885.1 Stenotrophomonas sp. | reverse complement strand
CCCCCCCCCCCCCCCCCCAGCGCGCACTGCTGCTGGACTGGGAGAACGCCCTGCTCTACGCACTTGCTGGCCACGTGCAGGCCAGCGACAGCGCCAGCCTGGCCACGTCCGAGTTCGGCCTGTGGTTCACCCACAAGGGCATCCCCAGCTTCGGCGAGAGCAGCGAGACCCAGCAGGTCGGCCAGCTGATGGCCCGCATCGACGGCAACCTGCAGCGGGCAAGCAGCGATGCCCCGGCACAGCGACTGGCGGTGCTGCCGGCCATCCGCGAGGACCTGGCCGCCATCCGTACCCTGATGACGCTGTTGTTCGAGCGCATCGGTGAACTGGATGCCGGCAGCGATGCCCTGACCAACCTGCTCAACCGCCGCTTCCTGCCTACCGTGCTGCGCAGAGAGATCGAGCTGGCCACGCGTAACCGCACGCCGTTCTCGCTGCTGCTGCTCGACCTGGATCACTTCAAGGCGATCAACGACGGCCACGGCCACGATGCCGGCGACCGCGCGCTGCAACACGTCGCCGGCCTGCTCGGCCAGCTGACCCGCGGTAGTGATTACCTGTTCCGCTACGGCGGCGAGGAGTTCGTGGTGGTGCTGGTGGCAGCCAGCGAGTCACAGGCCTCGGTGATCGCCGAGAGCCTGCGCCGGCAGATCGCGCAGTCGCCGGTGGCATTGGCCAACGGCCAGGCTCTGTCGCTGACTGCCAGCATCGGCGTGGCCGGCCATGATGGCCACCCGGACTACGAGCGGTTGATGGCACGTGCCGACGCGGCGATGTACGAGGCCAAGCGCAGCGGCCGCAACCGCGTGGTGGTGGCCAGTGCGGACCTTCAGGAAGCCCCGGGGCGGCGCGCGCTGCAACGGTGATCAGCAGCGGTGGGCGCGCGCCGCTGGGTTTCGGCGCGGCGTGCCATCCGCCATGCCGCCCACCACAGCAGCGCCAGCAACGCGATGCCAGCGCCCAGCAGGCACACGGCAGGCCAGCCATGCCGGGCCTGCACCCAGGGCCCGGCTGCCGCACCGGCACCGCTACCCATTGCATAGAACAGCATGTACAACGCTACCAGGCGTCCGTGCTGCCCGCCCGGCGCGCGCAGCAGCAACGCCTGGTTCGATACATGCAGCGCCTGCCCACCGAGATCGAGCACGATCACACCCAGCAGCAGCAACGACAGCGACTGCGGCAGGCCCAACAGCGGCCACCACGCGACCAGCATCAGCAGCAACGCGCCAAGACTGACCCGATCGGCGAAACCGCGGTCCATCCAGTACCCGACCCGCGCCGCCATCAATGCACCTGCCACCCCGGCCAGGCCCAGCGCACCGATGGCTGCTGTGGACCAGTGCAGCGGCGGTGCCGACAGTGGCAAGGGTGCTGCCGCCCAGAACACGTTGAGCCCGGCAAACAGCAGCAGCGCCAGCGGACCGCGCTCGCGCAGCGTTCGATCCTCGCGCAGCATGCCCAGCATCGAGCCCAGCAGTTCGCTCCAACGCGGCGGCCGGGTCGGTACCGGCACGGCCGGCAGACGCCGCCAAAGCAGTACGGCCAGGGCCGCCATCACCGCTGCCGACAGCAGATAGACCGCTTGCCAGCCGGCGATGGCCGCCACAGTGCCTGACAGCACCCGTGCCAGCAGCAGCCCGATGAACACCCCGCCCTGCACCACCCCCACCACGCGCCCGCGCTGCGCGGCCGGGGCCATCGCCGCCGTGTAGGCGATCAAGCCCTGGGTCAGCGCAGTGCCCAACAGCCCGGCCAGCAGCATGCCCGACAACAACCAACTGGCCGTGCGTGCCGCCGCCAGCCACAGCAGGGCTACCACCAGTGCCGCCAACTGCAGCCGCAGCAGGCGCCGCCGGTCACCGCGATCGGCCAGCGGCAGCAACCCGAGCAATGCCAGCACGCTGCCGGCCTGGGTGGCCGCCAACACGGCACCGGCTACCGCCCGCTCCAGGGCAAAGGCCTGGGCCAACCGATCCAGCAGCGGTTGCGCGTAATAGACATTGGCGACGCTGGCACCGGCGGCAACCGCAAGCAGCACCAGCAGGGAGCGTGGAATCGGCATGGCATTCATGATCTGGTTGCATATTGAAACCAGATGCAGGCTAGCGCCATTGGTTTTAAACTGCAACCACATAGGACGGAGACCGCCATGCACGCAGACAGCCCCTGCCCCGTTGCCCGCAGCGCCGATCTGCTCGGTGATCGCTGGGCACTGCTGGTGATCCGCGATGCCTTCGACGGCGTCAGCCGCTTCGGCGACTTCCAGCGCAGCTTGGGCGCCGCCCGCAATATCCTCAGTGATCGCCTGCGCAGGCTGGTCGAGGCCGGCATCCTGCAACTGCAACCGGCCTCCGACGGCTCGGCCTACCAGGAATACGTGCTCACCGCCGCGGGCCAGGCGCTGTTCCCCGTGCTGGTCGCGCTGCGCCAATGGGGTGAACGCCATCGCTTCGACGTGGGCGAGGCCCATTCGCAGCTGATCGAATCCAGCACGCGGCGACCGCTGCCCTACATGCAGCCGCGCGGGCGCGACGGCCAGCCCCTGCAGGCCGCTGCGACACGTGTGCGCAAACTCAGGGACGACGGGCACGGCGCCTGACCCGCCCATTCGCGCACACCGCGATCCGGCCGCGCCGGTTAGCATCGGATGTTTCCGCCGCTGGACGCCGCCGATGTCGCGCTATCGCCCTTCCCTGATGACCGCCCTGCTGTTGCCGCTGCTGGCCTGCAGCGCCGGAGCCACGCAGGCCCGCGAGGTCGCCGCGCCCGCCGCGCACGTGCAGGCCGATGGCCCGTATGTGTTCCGCGAGGGCACGCGGTTGCAGGCCAAGTGGATCTGCGCCGACAAGGTCGAATCGCACACCCTTGCCTTCGGGGCAGCAGGGACCGATATCGCGCCGCGCTGCGGCTACGAACACACCGTGCACGTGGCCGCGCCCAATGCAGCCTCGGTCTCCGTGCTGCCGGCCACACCGCGCATCGTCGCGCTGTCCGACATCCATGGCCAGTACGGGCTGCTGGTGCGCCTGCTGCGTGCCCACCAGGTCATCGATGCACAGGATCGCTGGGCACTGGGCAAGGACACCCTGGTCATCGCTGGTGATGTGTTCGACCGCGGCCCGCAGGTCACCGAGGCGTTCTGGCTGCTGTACGGCCTGCAGCAGCAGGCGGCCGCCGCCGGTGGCGCAGTGCACTTCGTGCTCGGCAACCACGAAACCATGGTGCTGTACGACGACCTGCGCTACGTCAACCCGAAGTACCTGCGCAGCGCCCAGCTGCTGGGCCGCAGCTACCCGCAGCTGTACGGTGCCGATTCGGTGATCGGGCAGTGGCTGCGCACCCGCCCGGTGCTGCTGAAGATCGGCGATACCCTGTTCCTGCATGGCGGCATCTCGCCCGAAGCGGTGCAGCTGGCGCTGGATCCGGCACGCACCAATGCGGCCTATCAGGCCTCACTGGGCCTGCCCAAGGCCGAAGTGAAGGCCGACCCGGCCACCGCACCGCTGTATGACGGCAAGACCAGCCCGATCTGGTACCGCGGCTATTTCGATGGCCGCCTCGACACCGCGGGTGTGCAGACCGTGCTCGACCGCCTGCAGCTCAAGCGCATCGTGGTCGGCCATACCTCGATGCCGCACGTCAGCAGCTTCCACGGCGACCGCGTGATCGCCATCGACAGCAGCATCAAGAATGGCGAGAACGGCGAACTGCTGTTCATCGAGGATGGCAAGCTCAGCCGTGGCCTGCTGGATGGCTCGCGGGTACCGCTGGCGCTGGGTGAGCCGGGCCTGCAGGACTGAATGGAGGGACAGCGCGACGGTGCCGGGAGGTGCCGGCGCGCTCCACCTTCACCCGGTTTGCGGCTACCCTCGGCAGCCGAGAGGCCCACCCCTTCCATCCGGTGGGCCTGACCGTTACAGGAGCCCCCGCGCATGCGCGTTCTGATTGCTGAAGACGACCCGGACATTGCTTCCGGCCTGTGCGCCTCGCTGCGCCGGCAGGGGCACGTGGTCGACCACGTCGACAACGGTGCGCACGCCGACGCAGCACTGGGCTCGACCCAGTACGCATTGCTGGTGCTGGACCTGGGGCTGCCGCAACTGGATGGTCGCGACGTGCTGCAGCGCCTGCGCCAGCGCGGCGATGGTCTGGCGGTGCTGGTGGTGACCGCCCGCGACGGCCTGGCCGAACGCGTGCGCGTGCTCGACCTGGGCGCCGACGACTACTTGGTCAAGCCGTTCGCACTGGACGAGTTCGAAGCGCGCGTGCGCGCGCAGCTGCGCCGGGTCACCAGCAATGGCAACCCGGACCTGCGCATCGGCCGCCTTCGCATCGATCTGGCCGGGCACCGTGTGTGGATCGACGACCAGTCGCTGGAACTGACCGCACGCGAGTTCGGCCTGCTGTCAGCGCTGGCGGTGCGTGCCGAGCGTATCGTGTCGCGCGCGCAGCTGGTCGAAGCGCTGTGCGACTGGGGCCAGGACCTGACGGACAACGGCCTGGACATCGCCCTGCACCGCCTGCGCCGCAAGCTGCAGCCGGGTGGCATGGGCATCCGCACCGTGCGCGGGCTGGGCTACATGCTGGAAGACGCGCAGGACGACAGCGCCCCGTGATCAGCGGCCCTCCCAGCCTGCGCCGGCGCCTGCTCGCCTTCCTGGCGTTGCCGATGCTGGGCCTGCTCACCTTCAATACGATCCTGGCCTATTACGTTGCGCTGGACTATTCCAACCGCATCCACGACCGCAACCTGATCGACGACACGCATTCGTTCGCGCAGATGCTGAGCACCATGCCGGTGACCAGTGACCTGTCTCCGCAGGCGCGTTTCCTGATCGAGTACGACCCCGACGGCCACCGCTATTTCAATGTCGACAGCAGCCGCAAGGGCACCCTCAGCGGCAATGCCGACTTCAGCCCCTATGCGCCCTCGCAGGACTGCACCGGCGTGCATCCGGCGCTGTACGACGGCAACCTCAACGGCCAGCAGGTGCGCATGGCCACCGTCTGCACGCAGGCGATGAACGACCCGCAGGACCAGCTGGCGGTGACCGTGGCCGAAAGCATGGCCGACCGCCGCCAGCGTGCGCGCGAGATCCTGATGATCATCATCCCGCTGATGACCATGCTGGCGCTGGGCACCGCTGCGCTGGTCTGGTTTGGCGTGACCTACGGCCTGCGCATCCTGACCCCGCTGACCACCCGTCTGGCACAGCGCCGCGGCGAACTGGCACCGATCTCCGACGCCGACGTTCCGGAAGAAATCCAGCCATTGATCAGCACCATCGACGGATTGTTCGCCCGCCAGGCGGAAATGATCACGCTGCAGAACCGCTTCATCGCCGATGCCGCGCACCAGCTGCGCTCACCGTTGGCCGGCATGGCCCTGCACGTGGACCAGGCACTGGCCCACGGTGACCCGGACACGGTGCGCGAGGCGCTTCAGCACATCCGCCGGCTCAACCAGCGCACCGCGCGGGTCAGCACGCAGCTGCTGGCGCTGAGCCGGGCCCAGACCGTGCCCGATACCGTGGAAGCGCTGGACCTGTGCGAACTGGTACCGCAATGGGTGGGAATGCGCGTGCCCGAAGCGATCCGCGATGGCATCGATCTGGGCTACCGCGGCAGCCCCCATCCGCTGCGCGTGCTCGGCAACGGCGCCCAGCTGCAGGAAGCGCTGGACAACCTGATCGACAATGCGCTGCGCTATGCCGGCCGCGATGCGACCGTCACGGTCGGCGTGCACGCGCTGGATGACAATGACGTCGAACTGTACGTGGAGGACAACGGACCCGGCGTACCCGAGGACGTGATGCCGCGGCTGGGCGAGCGCTTCTTCCGCGCCCCTGGCACCACCGCCAGCGGCACTGGCCTGGGCCTGGCCATCGCCCACGAAGCGGTTGAGCATTCCGGCGGCCGCCTGACCTTCCTCAACCGCGCCGGTGGGGGCCTGAAGGTCGCCATCACGCTGCCGCTGCTGAAGGCCCCCTGACCCGGACCGGGGCACTGAAAGGCTGGCGAAAATCGCGCTTGCGATCCTGACCATCCCCACTGCCGTCCCGGAGCCGCCAGGTGACCGAATCGCACGACTTCTTCCTCCCCGGTGGCCCGCAGGGCGTGCTGCTGGTCCACGGCCTGACCGGTACCCCGGCGGAAATGCGCATGCTGGGCAAGGGCCTGAACAACGCCGGTTTCACCGTACACGGCGTGCAGCTGCCCGGCCATTGCGGCACCGTGGATGACCTGCTGGCGACCACCTGGGAACAGTGGTACCAGGGCGTGGAAGATGCAGCGGCAAGCCTGCGCGGCAAGGTCGACCAGCTGTTCGTCGGTGGCCTGTCGATGGGCGCGGTGCTGTCGCTGGCGCTGGCCGCACGCCGCCCCGAGTGGGTGTCCGGCGTCGGTGTGTATGGCGCCACCTTCCGCTACGACGGCTGGAACATTCCCGCCGTGGCCCGCCTGTCGTTCCTGCTGCCGTGGTTCAAGCGCTTCAACATCGGCCGCGACCGCATGTTCATGGAAGAACCGCCGTACGGCCTGCGTGACGAGCGCCTGCGCGCGCAGGTCAGCGCCGCCATGCTGTCCGGCGACAGCGCGGCGGCCGGCCTTCCGGGCAACCCCTGGCACGCGCTGGCCGAGATGCGCGCCCTGAGCAACTGGACCCGCCGCCACCTGCACCAGGTCACCGCGCCGTGCCTGGTGATGCACGCCCGCGAAGACGACGTGGCCAGCATGGGCAACGCCGAACTGGTGATGTCGCGGGTCAGCGGCCCGAAGGAACTGGTGGTGCTGGAAGACAGCTATCACATGATCACGATCGATCGCGAACGCCGCGACGTGATCCGCCGCAGCGCGCGTTTCTTCACCGAAATCGGTGAACGCAGCGGCGTGCTCAAGGCGGTGGCCTGAGATGGGGGCACTCGCCACGCTGCTGTGGCTGGCCAATGTCGTGCTCGATACCGGTGGCCAGCTCGCCTTCAAGGCCGCCGCCAGCGACCCCCAGGACGGCGAAGGACTGCAACGCTGGAAACACATGCTCAGCCGCCCCTGGCTGTGGATCGGCATCGCCTGCTACGTGCTTGAGTTCGTTGCCTGGATCGCGTTCCTGTCACTGGTGCCGCTGTCCAAGGGCGTGCTGCTGGGCTCGATCAACATCGTGGCGTTGATGATCGCCGGCCGCATCCTGTTCCGCGAGAAGCTCACGCCATTGCGGGTGACCGGCATGCTGCTGGTCACTGCGGGCGTGGCGGTGGTGGGGGCCGGCTCATGAGGCGCCTGTACGTGATCGGCTTCCCCCTGCTGATGGCCTTCGACACGCTGGCCCAGCTGTGCTTCAAGTACGCCGGCGATGCAGCACTGCCGGTCGAGGCCAACACTGCGTGGCTGCTGCGCGTGCTGTCACAGCCGTGGGTGTACGGCGCGATCCTCGGCTACGTCGGTGCGTTCTTCACCTGGATGAGCCTGCTGCGCCACGCGCCAATCGGCCCCGCGTTTGCCGCATCGCACCTGGAAGTGATCAGCGTGCTGCTGCTGTCGGCCTGGCTGTTGAACGAGCCGCTGACCCTGCATCACCTGGTCGGCGCAGTATTGATCGTGGCCGGCATCGTCTGCCTCGGCCGCGCCGAAGCGGACGATCCGCACAGCCCTGCCGAAAGCACCTCGTGAGCGGGCTGCGATGAGCCTGTTCGCACGCGAACTGCCTCCGACGGCTGGCCTGCC
>DQIG01000199.1:0-4874 GCA_003525885.1 Stenotrophomonas sp. | reverse complement strand
CGACGGCTGGCCTGCCGATGCAGGCCAGCGATTTTCTTCCCGGCGGCGGCGACCTGTGCGAGGTACTGGCCAACCAGCTGGGCACACCACCGCTGCAGCTGACCTGCTCCGGCACCCACGCGCTGCTGATCGCGCTGCGCACCCTGCGCAAGCGCGCGCCCAAGCGCGATACCGTGATCATGCCGGCCTACACCTGCCCGCTGGTGCCGATCGCTGTGCACAGCCTCGGCCTGCGCGTGCAGCTGTGCGATACGCGGCGTGGCCATTTCGACTTCGACCCCGGCCAGCTCAAGCGCCTGGCCGACGCGCGCACGTTGGCGATCCTGCCGACCCACCTCGGCGGGCGCATCGCCGATGTCGAACTGGCCTGCGAGGTCGCCCGCAGCGCCGGCGCCTGGGTCATCGAAGATGCCGCGCAGGCGCTGGGCGCACGGATCGGCAACAGCAGTGTCGGCCTGCGTGGCGACATCGGATTCTTCAGCCTGGCCGCCGGCAAGGGGTTGAGCCTGCACGAAGGCGGCCTGCTGGTCAGCCGCGATGACGAACTGCGCGCCGCGCTGGCCGAACATGCCGCCGAACAGGTGCGTTTCAGCCTGCGCTGGGAGCTGCTTCGCAGTGTGCAGCTGCTGGGCCTCGCCGCCTGCTATCGCCCCTCGCTGCTGTCGCTTGTGTACGGCAATCCGCTGCGCAGCGCACTGCAGCGCGGTGACCTGGAAGATGCGGTCGGTGACATTTTCCCGCTGGACATACCACAGCACCGGGTCAGTCAGTGGCGGCAGAACATTGGCGCCCATGCCGCGCGACGGCTGCCCGCATTCCTGCAAGCCGGGCGCCTGCGCGCATTGCAGCTGCGTGTGCAGCTGGCACAGCTGCCCGCAGTGGAGGTGGTCGATGGGCTGGCCGGTACCGGCGGCACCTGGCCGATGCTGATGCTGCTGCTGCCCAGCCAGCGCGCCCGCGATGCCGCACTGGACGAACTATGGCCGCGCGGCCTCGGCGCCAGCCGCATGTTCATCCACGCCCTGCCCGACTACGCCTACCTCCGTGGCATCGTGCCGCAGGACGACATGCCCAATGCGCGTGACTTCGCCGCACGCATGCTGACCCTCGGCAACAGCGCCTGGCAGACCCGTGAAGAGACCGCACAGATCCTGCGGGCACTGGCCGCTACGCAACCGTGAAACCGCGGTTTTCAGGGCATTCCGCCCATTCAGGAAGCTTGTTTCCTGAACACTTTCCCCAGCCGGCGATGCGGGCTTTCAACAGGAAAGGAACGAGAAAGGCTGCCTGCCTACATTGAGCCTGCCCCGGCACCGTGCCGGACGCCTTTCTCATCGACGGACCTGCCCATGCACTGGAGCATCCTGTGTGACTTCGACGGCACCATCAGCCTCGAAGATGTCATCGACTCGCTGCTGGAAAAGTACGGCCAGCCGGGCTGGCAGGGACTGGAAGACCAGTGGAAGGCGGGAAAGATCGGCTCGCGTGAATGCATGCAGGGCCAGGTACGGCTGCTGAAGCTGGACCCGGCCACGCTCGATGCGCACCTGGACCAGGTGCAGATCGATCCGGGCTTCGTCGCCTTCGTCGCCCGCGCCGAGCAGCTGGGCCTGCCGCTGCGAATCGTCAGCGACGGCCTGGACTATGCGATCCACCGCATCCTCGCCAACCATGGCCTGTCGCGGCTGCCGGTGGTGGCCAACCACCTGCGCTGGTGCGAAGACCATTGGGAACTGGAGTCGCCCTACCAGGCCGAAGGGTGCCGCAGCGGTACCTGCAAGTGCACCTGCGCCGCGCAGGCGCGTGCCAACGAAGCACCACGCGTGCTGATGATCGGCGACGGCAGTTCGGACTTCTGCGTGTCCGAAGATGCCGACTTCGTGTTCGCCAAGCGCCGCCTGATCACCCATTGCACCCATGCCGGCATCGAGCATGCCGCCATCGATACCTTCCACGATGCAATCGCACTGTTGCCGCGCTTGCTCGATGGCAGCCTGCTGCAGCCACGTCGCCTCGACGCCAGCCCGCAGCCTGCCGCACTGCCCCTGCTGCTGGCCACCGCCTGAGCACTCCCCTCCAAGCACGCTCCCCCGTTGCCCCTTTCGAACGTCCTTCACGGAACCGAACTGCATGAACATTTTTGACAAGAACGCCGATTCGGCTGCCTCCGATGCGCAGCTGCTGGCCGACGAAGCCCGCTACAGCTCCTTCGGCGATACCGTCCACTACGTCGACCCGCCGAAGATCTTCCAGCGCGGCGAAGGCAGCTACATGTTCGACGGTGCGGGCGTGCCCTACCTCGACCTGCAGATGTGGTACTCGGCCTGCAACTTCGGCTACAGCAACAAGCGCCTGAACGACGCGCTGAAGGACCAGATCGATACCCTGCCGCAGGTCGCCAGCCAGTACCTGCACCCGACCCGCGTGCAGCTGGCCAAGACCATTGCCGTGGACATGCACGAGAAGTTCGGCCTCGACGGCCGCGTGCACTTCAACGTCGGCGGTGCGCAGGCCATTGAAGACTCGCTGAAGATCGTGCGCAACGCGCGCGGCGGCAAGAGCTTGATGTTCGCCTTCGAGGGTGGCTACCACGGGCGTACCCTGGGTGCGTCGTCGATCACCTCCAGCTACCGCTACCGCCGCCGCTACGGCCACTTCGGCGAGCGCGCGATGTTCATCCCGTTCCCGTACCCCTTCCGTCGCCCGAAGGGCATGACCCCGGATGAGTACTCCGACCACTGCGTGTGGCAGTTCGAGCGCCTGTTCGAAAGCGAGTACAACGGCGTGTGGGATCCCAAGGTCGGCCAGGCCGAGTACGCTGCGTTCTACGTCGAGCCGATCCAGGGCACTGGCGGCTACGTCATTCCGCCGCGCAACTTCTTCACCGGCCTCAAGCGCGTGCTGGACAAGTACGGCATCCTGATGGTCGTCGATGAAATCCAGATGGGCTTCTGGCGCACCGGCAAGCTGTGGTCGATCGAGCACTTCGGCGTGACCCCGGACGTGCTGGTGTTCGGCAAGGCGCTGACCAACGGCCTGAATCCGCTTTCGGGCCTGTGGGCGCGCGAAGAACTGATCAACCCGACCGTGTTCCCGCCGGGCTCCACCCACTCCACCTTCAACTCCAACCCGCTGGGCACCCGCCTGGGCCTGGAAGTGCTGAAGCTGGGCAAGGAAATGGATTACGAGCGTACCGTGCCGGAAAAGGGTGCGTACTTCCTCGACGGCCTGCGCGGCCTGCAGAAGCGCCACCCGGAAATCGGCGACGTCGACGGCCTGGGCCTGGCCCTGCGCGCCGAGATCTCGGACTCGATCATCGCCACCGTCCGCCTCGCCACGGGGCGCAACAACAGCCCGGTCTCGACCACCCAGCTGCTGGGCGGCGGCCTGACCAAGAAGGACATCTGGCTGGACCAGGCCTATGTCGACATCAAGCCGGCCTCGTGGATCAGCGGCACGGTGGGCCGCATGCCCAACCCGTTCGTGGGCTCGGTCGAAGGCTACAAGCTGACCGACCTCGTCTACGACACCGACCTGGCGCTGGACGGCATGGCGGCGACGGCCCGCCACGACCTCTTCCCCCGCCGGGGGATCAGCGTCTCGGGCACGGCCGGCGCGTTCCTGATGGACTATCGCGACGACAATTTCCCGACCGCCAGCCCCAACAAGGCCAACACCAAGACCAAGTGGATGTTCGGCGGCCAGGGCGTGGTCGACTGGAACACCAGCCGTTTCGACTGGCGCGCCAGCGCGGCCTTCTACCAGTTCCAGTATGACCGGGGCCTGTTGTCCGACCCGTGTCCGCTTTACCTGGGCGTGACCGAGTGCTCGACCGACTTCACCCGGCCGGCCTTCATGCAGAAGGGCAACACGCTCTTCCTGATCCGCAACATCACCCCGCCGCCCGGCCAGACCGACTACGCCGTGCCGCAGTTCGCGGGTCTCAGCTTCGACTACGACGTGCTGGACCTCAGCACCTCGTTCGACCTGAAGCTGGCCAACGACCGGCACCTGCTGCTGGTCGGCGCCTATGCCCGCAACCTGGCCTTCGATCGCGGCGACGCCTGCCGCTACAACGAACTGGGCCTGCCGGTGAACAACAACGTCGACGCCAACCCGTGCCCCGCGCCGAGGGCGGGCCAGCCGGGCTCGAACCTGGCGACCGGCCCGAACGCCTACATGGGCAAGGTCGTCTACGGCCACCTCAATCCCTACCGCTGGGGCCAGTGGAACGTCGGCGCCGGCTACAAGCGCCTGGAGGCGGACGCGGTCCTGGACGGCTACACCGACTCCGACTTCCACCTGGGCGGCACCAACGCCAAGGGCTATTTCGTCAACGCCAGCGTCGGCCTGTTCGACGGGGCGAACCTCGAGTTCCGCTGGTTCAGCGCCAACGAGGTGGCCGGCCCGCCGCTGGCCATCGACGTGGGCCAGATCGACCTGAACGTGAAGTTCTGACGATGCGCGGCGCTTCACTCGCTCTCTCGCTCGTCCTCCTGGCCTCGGCCGGGGCCGCCCACGCCCAGAGCCTGGAGGACCGGCTGCGCAGCCAGCTCGTGGCCGTCAACGGCCGCCTGCAGGAGCTCCAGAACAGTCAGGCCTCGCTGGTGGCCCAGAAGACCGCCGCCGAGGCCGAGCGGGACGCGCTCAAGCGTCGCCTCGCTGCGGCCGAGGGGCAGGCCCGCGCGGCTCGTCGGGACACGTCCGGTCCGGAACTGGCCCGATATCGCGCCCAGGCCGATCAGGCCGCACAGGCCAAGGCCCAGGGCGACGCCGAGCTGGCCTCGGCCCGCGCCGAAATCGAGCGGTTGACCCAGCAGGTCCGGCAGGAGCAGGCCGAGCGCCAGCGGGCGACGGCCGGCCTGGAGCAGGCC
>DQIG01000198.1 GCA_003525885.1 Stenotrophomonas sp. | reverse complement strand
GAAGATCATGAGGTTGCCGGCCAGCGGCCGGCACTACCGAAGGCGGGGCCGCGCGGCAGCGGGGTCAGATCCCTTTCGCCGAGCGAAAGGGATCTGCCCCCTGACCGGTATAATCAGGCCCTCTTTCACTGCTGTGGCCGCCCCCTTGAACGACACGCCCGAACCCGTCGTCTCCGAGCTGATCGACCTGCTCACCCTGGAGCGGCTGGAGGACAACCTGTTCCGCGGGCAGAGCCGCGACATCGGCACCAAGTACGTGTTCGGCGGGCAGGTGCTGGGCCAGGCGCTGGCTGCGGCGCAGGCCACGGTCGACAACGGTCGCCACGTGCACTCGCTGCACGCCTACTTCCTGCGCGCCGGCAACATCGACCACCCGATCGTCTACGACGTGGACCGCACCCGCGATGGCGGCAGCTTCTCGGTGCGCCGGGTCACCGCGATCCAGCACGGCAAGGTGATCTTCTTCTGCGCGGCCTCGTTCCAGCAGGCCGAGACCGGCGCCGAGCACCAGCACAAGATGCCCGAAGTACCGCAGCCGGAAGACATCGAACCGAACCGTCCGCTGCCGGCCGAAGTGCTGGAGCGGCTGCCGATCAAGGTGCAGCGCTGGCTGTCGCGCGGTGGTCCGTTCGAGTTCCGCCACGTCTACCCGCGCGACGAACTGAACCCGCCCAAGCGCCCGCCCTACCACCAGGTGTGGCTGCGCCTGAGCGAGCCGGTCGGCGATGCACCCGAACTGCACCAGGCGCTGCTGGCCTATGCCTCCGACTTCCACCTGCTGGGCACGGCAACGTTCCCGCATGGCATCAGCTACTACCACCCGCACGTGCAGATGGCCTCGCTCGACCACGCGATCTGGTTCCACCGACCGTTCCGCGCCGACGACTGGCTGCTGTACTCGCTGGACAGCCCCAGCGCGCAGGATTCGCGCGGACTGGCCCGCGGCCAGTTCTTCACCCGCAATGGCGTGCTGGTGGCCAGCACCGCGCAGGAAGGCCTGATCCGCGTGGTTCCCGACCAGGCCGCGGCCGCCGCCGTGCCGGCCAAGGATTGATCCGATGCGCCAGATCTTCAGCAGCCAGCGCGTGGAAACCGTCGAAGGCGTGGCCGAGCTCCTGCGCGGGCATGGCATCGACGTCAAGGTGACCAATGGGCGCTCGTACAAGACCCGCCGCCGCGGTCAGTTCAGCTATACCGATCTGGGCAACGCCAACGCCTACCCGGCGGTGTGGATCGTGCGCGCCGACGACCAGCCGCGCGCACGCGAGATCCTGCGCGAAGCGCGCCTGCTCGACACCACCCGTCGCGACCACCCGACCGCCGAGTTCGCCTTCCGCGACGCCCCGGAACCGGGCAGCGGCGGCCGCAGCTGGGCCTGGCGCATCCGCATCGCGCTGCTGGTGGTGATCGCCGGCGTGGCGCTGGTGATCGGCCTGCGCCATCGCGGAGCCCCGGCTCCGGCCGTACCGGCCCCTGCCCCGCAGGCGCAGCCGCAGCAGGCACAACCGGCCCCGCAGGCCGCGCCGGAAGAGGAAGAAGTCCGGGTCCGCATCCAGCCGTCCCAGTAGCGCACGGGTAGTGCCGGCCGCTGGCCGGCAACCTCATGAACCGGTCCGGCGGGCTGTGGTTGCCGGCCAGCGGCCGGCACTACCGTGCAGAAGGCCGGTCACACTTCGCGCGCGGCTCCGTCCTGGGACACAATCCCAGCAGGAGAGCCGCCGCCATGACGACGTTCGCCGCATCGATCGACCAGACCCTGGAACGCGAACTGCCCGCCGCCGCCAGCGGTTGCCAGCACGCCTATGGCCGCATCGTGCTGGCCTGCCAGAACACGGTCACCGCAATCGCCCTGGCCATCACCCGCGACCGCCAGGCCAGCGAGGACATCGCCCAGGAAGCCTTCGTGAAGGGCTGGCAGCAGCTGCACCAGCTGCGCAGTTCGACCAGCTTCCTGCCCTGGCTGCGGCAGATCACCCGCAACCTGGCCCGCGACTGGCTGCGTGCGCAGCGTGGCCGGCCGTTGACCGGCGAGGCGGCCGAGGTCGCGCTGGGCATGGCCGCCGACCCGTCGCCGGGCGCGGCCGACCGGCTGCAGCGGGTGGAAGAGGAGATCGCCGCCGAGGACATCATTTCCGCCCTACCCGCCGACAGCCGCGAAGTGCTGTTGCTGTACTACCGCGAGGGACAGCGCTCGCAACAGGTCGCCGACCTGCTCGGGCTCAGCGATGCGGCGGTGCGCAAGCGCCTGTCGCGTGCACGCGCCCTGGTGCGCGACGGCCTGCTGCAGCGCTTCGGTGAGTTCGCCCGCAGCAGCGCACCGAGTGCCGCATTCGCCACTGCGGTGGTGTCGATGGTGCTGGTCGCGGCGCCGGGTACGGCCAGTGCCGCGATCCTGCTCGGTACCGGTGTCGGCATCGGTGGCAGCAAGCTCGGCCTGGGCGGCGCCAGCGTTGCCGGCGGGACCGCGATGGGCACGCTGACCGCTACGCTTGGCCAGCTGCATGTGCTGCCGGCCGAAAGCTGGGCTGCGGTCATTGGCGGCGTCGCCGGTGGTGCGATCGGCAGCTACCTCGGCGGGCGCTTCCTGATGTCGTACACCGAGACCGAAGGTGAGCGCAGCCAGGTCCGTCGCTTCCTCTACCTCAACATCATCACCGGCATGGTCTGGTGCCTGGCGATCCTGTTGGCGGTGATGATGCAGGCGCCGGTATGGGGGCAGCTGCTGGTGCTGGCCGTGGGCCTGGGCGTGGTCAACTACCAGTGCCTGGTGCCGCTGCAGCGGGTAATGGCGCCGATGATCGCGCGTGATTCGGCGCGGCGCGGCCGCAGCGGGACCAACTGGAAATACGAATCCATGTATGGCCGCACCGGCATCATCGCCATGAACCTGATGGTCATCGCGCTGGTGGTGTACTCACTGATGCGCAGCGGCCGCCTGTAACGGACAACGCCGGCAGTGCGCCGGCGTTGTCGTCATTCACTGCGTTGAGCCTCAGCGCTGCGGCTTCGGCGCCGCGCCATCGCGCGGACCGCCGTGGCGCGGGCCACCGTGCATCGGGCCCTTGGCCGCATCGAACTCGGCCTTGCTCAGCTGGCCGTCCTTGTTGGTATCGGCGGCGGCGAACCAGGCATCGCGCATCTGCTTCATGCGCAGCTCGCGGTCGGCCTTGTCGAGATAGCCATCCTTGTTGAGGTCGAGCTGGTCGAAGCGCGCGGCCAGGCGCGGATCGGCCTTGGCTTCCTCGCGGCTGATGCGGCCGTCCTTGTTGACGTCCAGCTTGGCCCAGCGCTCACCGCCGTGGCCACGGCGGCCATGCTGCC
>DQIG01000059.1 GCA_003525885.1 Stenotrophomonas sp. | reverse complement strand
GGCGCAGCATGGCGGTGAAGTTTTCCGGCTTCAGGTCCGGGGCCGACTTCATCGCGATGTAAGCGTTGGTGTTGGCCGGGTTGCCGACCACCAGCACCTTCACGTCACGGCTGGCGACCTTGTTCAGCGCCGCGCCCTGGGCGGTGAAGATCTTGGCGTTTTCCAGCAGCAGGTCCTTGCGCTCCATGCCCGGGCCGCGCGGACGTGCGCCGACCAGCAGGGCGATGTCGGCGTCCTTGAACGCAACTTCGGCGTCATCGGTGCCGACCATGCCGGCCAGCAGCGGGAAGGCGCAGTCTTCCAGCTCCATCATCACGCCCTTCAGGGCGGCCTGGGCCTTGTCGACCGGCAGTTCCAGCAGCTGCAGGATGACCGGCTGGTCCTTGCCCAGCATTTCGCCGGAGGCGATGCGGAACAGCAGGGCATAACCGATCTGGCCGGCGGCGCCGGTCACGGCAACACGAACGGGTGCTTTCATGGGGGTTTCCTCTTGCTTGCAAGCGTTTGATGGGACGCCGCGGGCATGGCCACGCAGGCCGGGCGGGCGGCGGGGAACAGGGAAACGGCCACCCGTGGGTGGCCGTTTCGAAGGGGGATCAGGCGGCGAGGTGCTTGTTCCACTCGGCGACGCGGTCGGCCTGGGCGGCCAGCACGGCGTCGACGTCGCCTTCCAGGGTGATCGAATGGATCACGTCGCCCTGCTTGACCGAATCGACGATGGCCTGGCCTTCCAGGACCTTGCCGAAGACGGTGTGGCGGCCGTCCAGCCAATCGGTCTTGATGTGGGTGATGAAGAATTGGCTGCCGTTGGTGTTCGGGCCGGCATTGGCCATCGACAGCGAGCCGACCTCGTGCTTCACGCCGTTCTTCTCGTCTTCGAACTTGTAGCCCGGGCCGCCGGTGCCACGACCCTGCGGGCAGCCGCCCTGGATCATGAAGTCGGCGATCACGCGGTGGAAGATCAGGCCGTCATAGAAGCCGTGCTTGACCAGGTTCACGAAGTTGGCCACGGTCAGCGGCGCCTTGTCAGCGAACAGCTCGACCTTGATCGGGCCCTGGGTGGTGTCGAAAGTGGCGATGAGGGACATGAAGATCCTTGATGCAAAGGGGAATGCGTCTAGCCACCTAGTTTACACCTGCCTCGTGGCGGCGGTGCCTTCGACCATCGGTGGAGAACCCGGCTTCAGCCCCCGGAAGGGGAGCCCCGGCCACCGGTCCTGGCGGCCCCGGCCGAGGCGGCGGGCAGCCAGCTGAATGGGCCCCCTGACCGGCGTGAAATCCACCTTTTCGCGAATCGTCAAGTTCGACGTATAATGTTGGACTTCTTTTTCCAAATCCGGCGCCGACTGGCCCCCTTTCGTATGTCCATCGAAAATCTTCGCAACATCGCCATCGTCGCCCACGTCGACCATGGCAAGACCACCCTGGTCGACCAGCTGCTGAAGCAGTCCGGCACCCTGTCCGAGCGTACCGTCCTCGCCGAGCGCGTGATGGACAGCAACGACCAGGAAAAGGAACGCGGCATCACCATCCTGGCCAAGAACACCGCCATCACCTGGGAAGACAAGAAGACCGGTATCAAGAACCGGATCAACATCGTCGACACCCCCGGCCACGCCGACTTCGGCGGTGAGGTCGAGCGCGTGCTGTCGATGGTCGACACCGTGCTGATCCTGGTCGATGCGATGGACGGCCCGATGCCGCAGACCCGCTTCGTCACCCAGAAGGCCTTCGCGATGGGCTTCAAGCCGATCGTCGTGGTCAACAAGGTCGACCGCCCGGGCTCGCGTCCGGAGTGGGTGATCGACCAGGTCTTCGACCTGTTCGACAAGCTCGGCGCCACCAATGAGCAGCTGGACTTCCCGATCGTCTACGCCTCGGCCCTGAACGGCTACGCCGGCCTGGAAGACACCGTGCGCGACGGCGACATGACCGCTCTGTACGAAGCGATCATGCAGCACGCCCCGCGTCCGGAAGTGGACCCGGAAGGCCCGTTCCAGATGCGCATCAGCCAGCTGGACTACAACAACTTCGTGGGCGTGATCGGCATCGGCCGCATCCAGCGCGGCACCCTGAAGAAGAACATGCAGGTCGCGGTCATCGACCGTGAAGGCAAGAAGCGTAACGGCAAGGTCGCCCAGGTACTGGGCTTCCTGGGCCTGGAGCGCATCGAGCAGGACACCGCCGAAGCCGGTGACATCGTGGCCATCTCCGGCATTCCGGAACTGACCATCTCCGACACCCTGTGCCACCCGGAAACCCCGGAAGCCCTGCCGGCACTGACCGTCGACGAGCCGACCATCTCGATGACCTTCCAGGTCAACAACTCGCCGTTCGCCGGCAACAAGGACCTGTCCGGTGGCAAGTTCCTGACCAGCCGCCAGATCAAGGACCGCCTGGACCGCGAGCAGGTCCACAACGTGGCCCTGAAGGTCGAACAGCTGGAAGACGCCGACAAGTTCCTGGTCTCCGGCCGTGGCGAACTGCACCTGTCGGTGCTGATCGAGAACATGCGTCGTGAAGGCTACGAGCTGGCCGTGTCGCGCCCGGAAGTGATCATCAAGGAAATCGACGGCCAGATGATGGAGCCGATCGAGCAGCTGGTGGTGGACATCGAAGAAGTGCACCAGGGCGGCGTGATGGAAAAGCTGGGTACCCGCAAGGGTCAGCTGAAGAACATGGAACCGGACGGCAAGGGCCGTGTGCGCCTGGAGTACCAGATCCCGGCCCGTGGCCTGATCGGTTTCCAGAACGAGTTCAAGACCCTGACCCAGGGTTCGGGCCTGCTGTTCCACGTGTTCGACCATTACGGCCCGAAGGAACAGGGCGCCATCGCCAAGCGCATCAACGGTGTGATGATCGCCAACGCCCCGGGTACCACCCCGGCGTACTCGCTGGGCCCGCTGCAGGAGCGCGGCAAGCTCTTCGCTGCTGAAGGCGACAACGTGTATGAAGGCCAGCTGGTCGGCATCCACTCCAAGGACAACGACCTGACCGTCAACGCGATCAAGACCAAGCCGCTGACCAACATGCGCGCTTCGGGCAAGGATGATGCGATCCAGCTGACCCCGGCGATCAAGTACTCGCTGGAACAGGCCCTGGACTTCATCGAAGACGACGAGCTGGTCGAGATCACTCCGAAGGAGATCCGTCTGCGCAAGAAGTTCCTGACCGAAAGCGATCGCAAGAAGGCTTCGCGCGGCGGCTGAGCCAGCACCTCGTGAACCAGAGCGGCTACAACCCGGATCCGCACCGGCATCCGGGCCTGCACGTCATCGCCCTGCTCGAAGCGAGCAAGGCGATGCTGGCGCTGTTGGCCGCCACCGGGCTGGAAGTGCTCGGACCGCAGCCGCTGCGGCACGGCATCATGGTCCTGATCCGGCGTTTCAGCCTGGATCCGGACCACGGCACCCTGCCCTCGCTACTGCACATGATCAGCCCCGACGCGGTCCACCTGGCCGCGGCGGGGATGATCGGCTACGGCCTGCTGCACCTGGTCGAAGCCTGGGGCCTGTGGCGGGCCAAGGCCTGGGCCTCCTGGCTGGGCTGCCTGACTGCCTCGCTGTACCTGCCTTTCGACATCTTCGCGATCATCCGCCACCCCGGCTGGCCGTCGTGGACGATCCTGGCGATCAACCTGATCGTGGTCTACGTCCTCGCCCGCGACCTGCGCAAGCGCCACCGCTGAGCAGCGGCTACACTGGGGATTGGAGCCGACCAAGCCGCCCCATGCGCCCGTCCTTGCCGCCTCTGCTGACCTGCCTGCTTGCCGCGCTGCCTGCGCTGCTTTCGGCTGGCTGCAGCCCGGCCACGTCCAGCGCGCATGCGGCCGAACCCGCGAGCCGCAACGTGCCGTTCCCGTACGCCGAAACCGATGTCGTCGACCTGCAGGCGCGGATGAGCGCCGGTGAGCTGGACAGCGCCACGCTGACCCAGGCCTACCTGCAGCGCATCGCCGCCCTGGACCGCACCGGGCCACGCCTGCGCGCGGTGATCGAACTCAACGCCGATGCCCTGAAGGAAGCCGCCGAACGCGACCGCGAGCGCCGTGATGGACGCCTGCGCGGCCCGCTGCACGGCATCCCGGTGCTGCTGAAGGACAACATCAACGCCGCCCCGATGGCCACCAGCGCCGGCTCGCTGGCACTGCAGGGGTTCCGCCCGGACGACGCGTACCTGGTACGGCGGCTGCGCGAAGCCGGCGCCGTGGTGCTGGGCAAGACCAATCTCAGCGAATGGGCCAATTTCCGCGGCAACGATTCAGTGTCCGGCTGGAGCGCGCGCGGCGGCCAGACCCGCAATCCCTATCGCCTCAGCCACTCGCCCTGCGGCTCCAGCAGCGGCAGCGCGGTGGCGGTCGCCGCCAACCTGGCCAGCGTAGCGATCGGCACCGAAACCGACGGCAGCATCGTCTGCCCTGCGGCGATCAATGGCATCGTCGGCCTCAAGCCGACCGTCGGCCTGGTCAGCCGCGACGGCATCATCCCGATTTCCTTCAGCCAGGACACTGCAGGGCCGATGACACGCAGCGTCGCCGACGCCGCGGCGGTACTGACCGCGATCGCTGGCCGCGACGATGCCGACCCGGCCACGGCGACCATGCCCGGCCGCGCCGTGTACGACTACACCGCGCGGTTGGATCCGCAGGGACTGCGTGGCAAGCGCATCGGACTGCTGCAGACCCCGCTGCTGAAGTACCGCGGCATGCCACCGCTGATAGAACAGGCCACGACCGAGCTGCGTCGGGCAGGTGCCATCGTGGTGCCAGTGGAGCTGCCCAACCAGGGCGCCTGGGCCGAGGCCGAACGCACGGTACTGCTGTACGAGTTCAAGGCCGGGCTGGAGCGTTACTTCAGCACCCATCGCGCGCCCCTGCGCAGCCTGGCCGAACTGATCGCCTTCAACCAGGCGCACAGCAAGCAGGAGCTTGGCCTGTTCGGCCAGGAACTGCTGGTGGAGGCCGACGCGACCGCCGGCCTGGCTGACCCCGCCTACATCCGCGCACGCAGCGATGCACGCCGCCTGGCCGGCCCGGAAGGCATCGACGCCGCCCTCGCCGCCCACCAGCTCGACGCGCTGGTCGCACCCACCACCGGCGTGGCGTGGCCGATCCGCAGCGAAGGCGACGACTTCCCCGGCGAGAGCTACAGCGCCGCCGCCGTAGCCGGCTATCCCAGCCTCAGCGTACCGATGGGCCAGATCGATGGGCTGCCGGTCGGCCTGCTGTTCATGGGCACCGCCTGGAGCGAACCGAAGCTGATCGAAATGGCCTACGCCTACGAGCAGCGCACCCGCGCTCGGCGGCCACCTCACTTCGACACCGACACCCTGATCGACGCCGGCGAGCCGTGACCTGCGGTGACGCCGGTGAATCCTGACCTCCGGTGACGC
>DQIG01000061.1 GCA_003525885.1 Stenotrophomonas sp. | reverse complement strand
GGCCGGCACTACCGTACGCGTTGGATCAGGCCGTCACCGGCTGCGGCGCGCGCTGCTGCAGCGCCCAGACGATGCCACCACCGATCAGGGTCAGCACGGCAGCGAACAGGCACACACCCAGCCAATCCCAGGCCGCATAGGCCAGGCCACCGACTCCGCCCAGCACGCTGGACCCGAGGTAGTAGGCGAACAGGTACAGCGCCGAGGCTTCGGCGCGCATCGTACCGGCGCGGCTGCCGACCCAGCTGCTGGCGACCGAGTGGCCACCGAAGAAGCCGAACGTCACCAGCGCGATGCCCAGTGCCATCGTGCTCAGCCACGGCATCGCCAGCAGCGCGATGCCGGCGCCGATCAGCGCGAACGAGATCGACAGGATGCGGCCGCGCCCGTAACGCGTGGCCTGCTGGCCCATCCACGCCGAACTGAAGGTGCCCACCAGGTACACGCTGAAGATCAGGCCGACCACGGTCTGGCTGAGGTGGTACGGCGGCGCCAGCAGGTGGTAGCCCAGGTAGTTGTAGAGGGTGACGAACACGCCCATCAGCACGAACGAGGTGGCGAACAGCCACGGCAGGCCGGGGTCGGCGAACAGCACGCGCCAGCGCGACGGCAACTGGCGCAGGCCGTCACGACGCGGATGGAAGTGACGCGACGGCGGCAGCTGCAGCCACAGCAGCACAGTGCTGGCCACGGCGATGATCGAGACCACGCCGATGCCCCAGCGCCAGCCCCAGTGGTCGGCGATGATGCCGGCCAGCAGGCGCCCGCTCATGCCACCGATGGCGTTGCCGCCGATGTACAGGCCCATCGCCAGGCCCAGCGCGCGGCTGTCCATTTCCTCAACCAGGTAGGTCATCGCTACCGCCGGCACGCCGCTCAGCGCCAGGCCGAGCAGGGTCCGCAGCACCAGCAGCGTGGTCCAGTCATCCACCAATGCCGTGCTCAGCGACAGCATGGCCGAGGCCAGCAGCGCAGCGATCATCAACGGGCGGCGGCCGACCGCATCGGACAACAGCCCGGCCAGCAGCATCGCCACCGCCAGGGTGCCGGTGGTCAGTGACAGCGACATCGCGCTGCCGGCGGCGGACACGCCGAAGTGGCGGCTGAACTCGGGCAGCAGCGGCTGCACCGTATACAGCAGGCCGAAGGTGGAAAAGCCGGCCAGGAACAGCGCCAGGGCGGTGCGACGGAAAGCCGGGGTGCCCTGCTGGATGCGGGTTTCGGCGGCGGGGTCGACAGTATGGGGGCGGCGTTCGACGGCCGCCGCGGTTTCGCCAGTCATGGGATCGATGGGCCGGTGGGGCGGCCGGGCGTGGGGGAACGGGGCCCAGACTAGGCCCGTCGATCCAGTCGATCCATAACCTGTTAGGTCAGGATTGATACATGAAAAGTATCAATTCAGCTTACAGGCGCTGCCACTCGAAACCGTCGCCACGACGGTAGTACACCGCCACCGCGCGACCGTAGAGCTTGTCGGCGTCGACGAAGCCGAAGAAGCGGCCGTCGAAGCTGTTGCCGCGGTGGTCACCCAGCACCAGCACCTTGCCGGCCGGCACCACCAGATCGGCGATGTCCGGACCACCGCCCATGTCCAGGTCGAGGCGGGCACGGCGCTCGCCGAAGGCTTCCACGTCCTGCAGGTCGGCGATCTGCAGCGGCTGGCCGTTGATGCTCAGATGGCCCTCGCGCATCTGCACATGGTCACCGGCCACCGCCGCCACGCGCTTGATCAGGCGGGTGCCGTCGGCCGGTGAATCGAACACCGCCACTTCACCGCGTTGCGGAACGCCGGTGGACATCAGTTCCTTGCCGGTGAACGGCAGGCGCAGGCCATAGGCACGCATGTCCACCACCACCCGGTCGCCGGGCTGCAGGGTCGGCTGCATCGAGCCACTCGGCACCACGTAGTGGTTGGCCAGGGTGTCGCGAGCGGCGGCGAGCAGGCCCAGCATCACCAGCAGCGGCAATGCTTCCTTCTTCAGCCAGACCAGCGCGCGTTCGGAAAAGGGAGGACGGGCAACAGCATCCATGACAGGCTCCGGGCAGGTGGTAGCTGCATCAGACCACGCATGGGGGGAGAGGTTCCCGGAAGCGCCGGGCCATGCCCGGCGGCCGATGGAAACGGGGTCGCAGTGCGTTCGCCGGACATGGCCCGGCGCTACCGATGCAGGGTTACGCAGGTTTTACGCGCGAACACGACCACGGGCATCGCACCTTTACGGCCACCGCGCGCATCGTGTGCCCACCGCGCCACAGGGCGCATTCCGCAAGGTGTTGTATGACCCTCCTGGTGATCCGCCACGCATCTTCGTCGGCGCCGCGCCCGCAGCTGCCGGCACAGCTGGCCGGCCATCGCGTGCTGTGCAGCGACTGCGCCAGCCTGTCCGAGGTACGCCAGTGCCTGTGCCAGCCGCAGGCGCGCTCGGCCGACTGGGTACTGCTGGATGTCGGTACCGCCGACGAAGCGCAATGGCAGGCCGAGGGCGGCGCGCTGCAGGCAGCACTGGAACGGCTGCCGGCGCAGTACATCGAGCTGCAGTCGCCCAGCGAGCCGGGGCTGGATGTTCGCCTGCGCCTGCAGCACGGCCCCGCCGCCGTGGTGGTCGACCAGCGCAGCCAGCAGGCCGGCTACCCGTTGTCGCTGGCCATCGCTGGCCGCCGCCTGGCGCAGGAGGGCTGAGCCATGTCGATCTTCATCATCCGCGGCCCGGAAGCCGCCGGTGCGCTGATCCGCACCGCCATGCCGCTACCGGCACCAGTACTGAAGTCGCTGGTGCATCGGGCGATCGACGCCGGGACCAGCGTGGCGATCCGTGCCTGTGGCTCGGAACAGGAACTGCTGGATGCGCTGCGCGTGGCCGACCACAGCCGCGGCGAGGTGACCCTGCTCGATCCGGGCGCGTGTGCCAACAGCCTGCGCCTGCAGCGCCTGCTGCCCTACCTGCACAACGCCTACGTGGAAGTGCATGACGACGGCGCGGTAGCCGAGCCGTGCCTGCCGGCCGGTGTCGGCCAGCGCCTGGGCATTGCTGCCGGGTACGGTGCGCAGAGCTACGTGCTGGCGCTGGATATCGCGCTGGATCATCTGGGCCTGGCCGAACAGGCCAACCGGGTGCACGTGGGGACGTGATGGCCGGGCTGTGCCCGGCACCCGGTAGTGCCGGCCGCTGGCCGGCAACCTCAACAGCAACAGCAGAAGCTGGATTTCCGTGGGATGGCGGGGTGGGTCCGGTTGCGGGGGACGCTGCAAGTACGTCCCTGTAAGCTCGGTCGCGCCATCCATGGCGCTCACGCCCCCGCAACCGGACCCACCC
>DQIG01000009.1 GCA_003525885.1 Stenotrophomonas sp. | reverse complement strand
CGCGGCCGCCAGGGCGCGCAGCAGCATCGGCTTCATGGGTTTGCCTCCGGGGCAGTGGCTTCGGTCGGCGCGCGGCCCGGGAACATGCGGCGAACCAACAGGTAGAACAACGGCACGAAGAACATGCCCAGCACCATCGAGGCGACCGTACCGCCGGCCACGCCGGTTCCCAGCGAACGGCGCGCTGCCGATCCGGCGCCGGTGGCGAACACCAGCGGCAGCACGCCCATCAGGAACGCCAGCGAGGTCATCACGATCGGCCGCAACCGCAGGTAGACGGCCTGCAGGATCGCTTCGCGGGTGCTCTTGCCCTGCTGTTCGAGGATGCGCGCGAATTCGACGATCAGGATGCCGTTCTTGGCCGCCAGGCCAATCGTGGTCAGCAGGCCGACCTGGAAGTACACATCGTTGTTGAGGCCACGCAGGTTCATCATCAGCACCGCACCGAACACGCCCACCGGCACCGCCAGCATCACCGCGAACGGCACCGCCCAGCTCTCATACAGCGCGGCCAGGCACAGGAACACGAACAGCAGCGAGATGGCGTACAGCATCGGCGCCTGGTTGCCCGACAGCTGTTCCTGGTAGGCCATGTCCGACCAGGCATGGCTGAAGCCCTCCGGCAGTGTGTCGGCCAGGCGCGCGATCTCGGCCATCGCTTCGCCGGAGCTGACCCCCGGTGCAGGCTGGCCGGTGATCTCCATCGCCGAGATGCCGTTGTAGCGCTGCAGTGCGGCCGGCGCGCTGGTCCAGTGCGTGCTGACCAGCGACGACAGCGGCACCATCTGCCCGGCCTGGTTGCGCACGCTCCAGCGCTCGATGTCCTGCGGCTGCATGCGTGCTTCGGCCGTGCCCTGGATGAACACCTTCTTGATGCGACCCTTGTAGATGAAGTTGTTGACGAAGTCGCCGCCCAGCGCCGCGTTCAATGTGTCATTGATGTCCTGCGGATTCACGCCCATGGCCTGTGCCTTGGCGTCGTCCACCTTCACCGCATACACCGGCGCGTCCTCCAGGCTGGCGTAGCGCACGTTGACCAGCTTTGGATCCTTGGCGGCCTCCTTCAGCAGGGTGTTGCGCGCGGCCACGGCGGCGGCATGCCCGGCACCGCCTTCGTCCTGCAGTTCAAGGGTGAAGCCACCCGCATCGCCCAGCCCAAGGATGGCCGGTGGCGAGGTAATGAACACCTGCGCATCGGGCACGCTGGCCATGGCCGCGGTCAACCGCGCGGCGATGGTATCGGCGTCGTCCTTGCGGTCATCCCAGTCCTTCAGGCGAATGAAGGCCTGGCCGACGTTCTGGCCGCTGCCGGTGACACTGAAACCAGCGGTGGCCTGGATCGACAGCACGCTGTCGTCCTTCACCGCCGCCGCACTGAGGCGATCCATCACCGCGCGGGTCTGCTCCAGGGTGGAGCCGGCTGGCAGCTTCACCAGCGCGTTGAGCATGCCCTGGTCCTCATCGGGCAGGAATGCACCCGGCAGGTGCCACAGCAGCAGGCCGGTGGCCACGCTCAGCACCAGGTAGAACAGCACACCCAGCGTGCGCCGGCCAAGGAAACCATCCACGCGATGGCGCATGCCGTTGGACGTGCGCTCGAAGCGGTGGTTGAACCAGATGAAGAACTTGCCCAGCAGGCTCGGCTCGCCAGCGTGGTCGCCATGCGGATGGCCGCCCTTGGGAATCTGATGCAGGATGCTGCCGCACAGCGCGGGAGTGATGGTCATCGCCACCAGCACCGACAGGATCATGGCAGCGGCGATCGTCACCGAGAACTGGCGATAGATCACGCCGGTGACGCCGCTGAAGAACGCCATCGGCAGGAACACCGCGGTCAGCACCAGCACGATGCCGACCAGCGCGCCGGTGATCTGGCCCATCGCCTTCAGCGTGGCCGGCTTCGGTGCCAGCCCTTCGAAGGTCATCACCCGCTCCACGTTCTCCACCACCACGATGGCATCGTCCACCAGCAGGCCGATGGCCAGTACCAGCGCGAACATGGTCAAGGTGTTGATCGAATACCCGAACGCGGCCAGCACGCCGAACGTGCCCAGCAGCACCACCGGCACCGCGATGGTCGGGATCAGCGTGGCCCGCCAGTTCTGCAGGAACAGGTACATCACCAGCACGACCAGCGCGATCGCCTCGATCAGGGTGATCACCACTTCCTTCAACGAGATGGTCACGAACGGCGTGGTGGTGAATGCCACGTGGGCGGTGTAGCCATGCGGCCAGTACTTCTGCAGCTGCTGAAGCCGCGCATCGATGGCCTTGGAGACGGCGATCGCGTTCGCACCGGCATTGAGTTCAATGCCCAACGAGGCCGACGGCTTGCCATTGAAGGTACTGATGCTGTCGTAGCTCTCCGGCCCCAGGCCGATCGTCGCCACGTCGCCCAGGTGCACCACGCTGCCGCTGGCATCAGCCTTGAGCACCACCTGCGCGAACTGCTCGGGCGTGTGCAGGCGGCTGCGCGCGGTCACGGTTGCGTCCAGCTGCTGGCCCTTCAGCGCCGGCTGGCCACCCAGCTCACCGGCCGACACGTCGGTGTTCTGCGCCTGCAGCGCGGTCTCGATGTCCGACGGCATCAGTGCGTACTGGCGCATTTTTTCCGGATCCAGCCAGATACGCATGGCGTACTCCTGGCCGATCGGCTGGATGTTGCCGACGCCGCTGACACGGCTGATCTGGTCGTCGATGCGCGCTTCCATGAAGTTGGCGACATCGAAGTTGTCCATGCTGCCGTCTTCGCTGGTGAACGACAGCACCTCGAAGATCGAACCACTGGACTTGGTGATGGTCAGGCCGTTCTGCTGCACCGCCTGCGGCAGCGTCGCCATGGCCGCCTGCAGCTGGTTCTGCACCTGCACCTGCGCGGTATCCGGGTTGGTGCCGGTGGCGAACACCAGGTTGACCTGTGCCGAGCCATCGGAGGCGCTGGTGGAGGTCATGTACATCAGGTGGTCCAGGCTCTGCTGGGACTGCTCGATGACCTGGGTGACCGCGTTTTCCACGGTCTGCGACGAGGCGCCGGTGTAGGTGGCGCGGATGGTGATGGTGGGCGGGGCGATCTGCGGGTAGCGGTCCACCGGCAGGATCAGGATCGCGAGCAGGCCGAGCAGGCTGACCGCGATGGCGATCACCCAGGCAAAGATCGGCCGGTCGATGAAGAAACGAACCATGCGCGGCAGGCCTCAGTGCGACTTTTCGTCGGTATTGCCGTTCGGGTCGATCGCCGGCATCGCGGCCAGCTGCGCGGTCGTGGCCGCCACCGCCTTCACCTGCTGGCCGAGCGCCACCGCACTGCCATTGCTGACGATCACCCGCTCGCCGGCCTTCAGGCCCTGCGTGATCTGCCACTGGTTGCCCACTACCTGGCCCGTGCTGACCCGGCGCTCGACCACGTGGTCCTTGGCATCGAGCAGGCGCAGCAGCGGCTCGCCGCGTTCATTGCGCAGCACCGCCTTCTGCGGCACCAGCAGGGCACGCGCGTCGGTGGCCATCGGCAGCACTGCCTTCAGGTACATGCCCGGCAACAGCAGGCCGTCCGGGTTCGGAATGACCGCGCGCAGCACCACGTTGCCGGTGCCCGGATCGACCGCGCTGCCAACGAATTCCAGGGTGCCTTCATGCGCATAGGTGCTGCCGTCCTCCAGCAGCACCTTCACCTGTGCCTTGCCGTCGATGGCCTTCACCAGGCCCGCATCAAGCTGCTTGCGCAGCGCCAGCATCTGCGTGCTGGACTGGGTGACGTCCAGATAGACCGGGTCCAACCGCTGGATGGTCGCCAGTGCCGCATCCTGGCCGGCGGCGACCAGCGCGCCGGCGGTGACGCTGGAGGTACCGATGCGGCCCTCGATCGGAGCGGTCACCCGGGTGTAGTCGAGGTTGATGCGGGCGGCCTGCAATGCAGCGCGCGCGGCAATCACGTTGGCCTGGGCCTGCTTCAGTGCCGAGGTGGCATCGTCGGCGTCCTGCTTGCTGGCCGCGTCCATGCCCAGCAGCGTGCGGGTGCGCTCGGCCTTCGGCTGCGCCGACAGCACGGTGGCCTCGGCCTGCGCCAGCTGGCCGCGCGCGGTATCGAAGGCGGCCTGGTACGGCGCCGGATCGACCTGGTACAGCAACTGGCCGGCCTTGACCTGCTGGCCTTCGGTGAACAACCGCTGGCGGATCAATCCGCCGATCTGCGGCCGCACCTCGGACACCTCGAACGGCACCGCCCGACCAGGCAGGGTCTGCTGCAGTGCCAGCGGCTGTGCGCTGGCAGTGATGACGCCCACTTCGGGAGTGGCCGGGGCTTCGGTCCTGCCCGCCGAGCAGGCCGCCAGGGCCAGCAGCAGGGGCAGCAACAGCGGACGGGGTGAGCAGGACAGCGGACGCAGGAGTGACATGGGGGGGTGGGGGCCTTTCGTTGACCCCCGCACGCTGCCGTGAAACTGTGCAGAGAATATGGAGATTGTGCGACCGGCTCAGCTGGCGCTTGCTTTCAGCGCCGCCTACGCCGCTAATGGCCCCCGCGATGGCGAAGATTCGACTCAAACTCGGCCTGACCGCGAAGACCTTCCTCGCGATCTTCACCGCCTGCCTGCTGGTGCTGGCAGTGAACGGCATTGCCAGCCGCGTGGCGTTCCAGACAGGCTTCCTGGACTACCTCAACGATCAGGGCGACCTGCGCATGCAGCGCCTGATGCCGCACCTGCAACGCGAGTACCGCGAGCACGCCGGCTGGGAACACCTGCGCGGCAACGGCGACCGGTGGACACGGATGCTGCGCCCGGACCTCGCCCATGGGCACGAAGGACCGGTACCGCCACTGTCCGACCAGACCGGTGTGCCGTCGCGGCTGGGGTTGTTCGACGCGCAGCACCGGTGGGTGGCCGGCAACCCCGACGCAACCAGCGACGACGAACCCCATGCGGTGCAGGTGGACGGGCAAACGGTGGGCTGGTTGGGCATGGTGCCGTTCCAGACCGTCATCGCCACCAACGACCTGAACTTCTACAACACCCAGATGCGTGCGTGGTGGGTGATCGGCATCTCGCTGCTGCTGGTGACGGTGCTGCTGGCGTGGCTGGTCTCGCGTGCGCTGCGCCAGCGCCTGGCCAAGCTGGCCGCGGCCACGCACCGGCTGGCCGCGGGGGATTACGCCACCCGCATCGAGCGCACCAGCGACGACGAACTGGATGCGCTGGTGAACGACTTCAACCGGATGGCACAAGCGCTGGACGATACCGAGCGCAATCGCCGCGCGTTCATCGCCGACATCTCGCACGAACTGCGCACGCCGCTGGCGGTGGTGCGCGCCGAACTGGAGGCGATCGAGGACGGCATCCGTCCGCTGGATCGCGCCAACCTCGGTGCCCTTCAGGGCGAGATCCGCCAGCTGGGCAAACTGATCGACGACCTGCACGATCTTTCGATGACCCAGTCCGGCGGCCTGGCCTACCGCTTCGCACCGCTGGACCTGGCGGCGCTGCTGCGCAGCGAGCTCAATGGCATGCGCGTGCGCTTCTCCACGGCAGGGCTGGCACTGGAAGAAGACCTGCCCGCCACACCGCTGCAGGTGTCCGGTGACGAGCGACGCCTGCAGCAGGTGCTGGCCAACCTGCTGGAGAATGCGCTGCGCTATACCCACACCGGCGGCCGCGTACGTGTGCAGGCAGCGCGCGTCCCCGGGGGCGTGCAGCTGATCGTGGAAGACACCGCGCCGGGCGTACCGGCCGACAAGTGCGCACTGTTGTTCGAGCGCTTCTACCGGGTGGAGAGCTCGCGCAACCGGGCCAGCGGTGGCAGCGGGCTGGGGCTGGCCATCAGCCACAACATCATCCTCGCCCACCACGGCCACATCCATGCCGAGCCCTCGCCGCTGGGCGGGCTGCGCGTGGTCATCACCCTGCCGGAGTCTGCATGAGCACGTCCCCTGCCACGTCCGCGAAGATCCTGATCGTCGAGGACGAGCCGCGGCTGGCCTCGGTCCTGCGTGACTACCTGGCCGCCGCCGGCATGACCAGCGAATGGGTGGACGATGGCGGCCAGGTGATCGACGCATTCGCGCGCTACCAGCCCGACCTGGTGCTGCTGGACCTGATGCTGCCGCAGCGCGATGGCGTGGACCTGTGCCGCGAACTGCGCGCTGGCAGTGATGTACCGGTGATCATGGTCACCGCACGGGTGGAAGAGATCGACCGCCTGCTGGGCCTGGACATCGGTGCCGACGACTACATCTGCAAGCCGTTCAGCCCGCGCGAAGTGGTCGCACGGGTGGTGGCGGTACTGCGCCGCTACCGCCCGGACCCCGCTGCACGCGCCAACAGCGGGCTGCACATCGACGAACCGGCCGCGCGCGCTACCTGGAACGGCAAGGGCCTGGACCTGACCCCGGTGGAGTACCGCCTGCTGCGCACGCTGCTGGCTACGCCAGGCCGGATCTGGGCGCGCGATGAGCTGCTCGATCGGCTGTATCTGGACCATCGCGTGGTGGTCGACCGTACCGTCGACAGCCACGTGCGCAACCTGCGCCGCAAGCTGGCCGACGCCGGCATGGAAGGCGAGCCGATCCGTTCGGTGTACGGCATGGGCTACAGCTACGAGCCCTGAAACAACGGGCGATGCTCCGCAATGGTAGTGCCGGCCGCTGGCCGGCAACTGCAGAACTCCAGGTGTACCCATGAGGTTGCCGGCCAGCGGCCGGCACTACCGATGCCTCTGCCGCGTATCATCGTTGCGAACGCCCTGATTTCCGGAGACACCGATGAACCCGCTGCGCCCCTTCCGCGACAAGATGCCCGTCCTCGGCGAGCGCGTGTACATCGACCCGGCCTGCACCGTCATCGGTGACGTGGAACTGGCCGAGGACGTATCGGTGTGGCCGGGCACGGTCATCCGCGGCGACGTCAACTACGTGCGCATCGGTGCGCGCACCAACGTGCAGGACGGCACCATCATCCATGTCAGCCACCACAGCCCGTACAACAAGGCCGGTTACCCGACGCTGATCGGCGAGGGCGTGACCGTCGGCCATGGCTGCATCATCCATGCCTGCACCATCGGCGATTACAGCCTGATCGGCATGGGCGCCTGCATCCTCGACGGCGCGCGGGTCGAGCGCCATGGCTTCGTCGGCGCCGGTGCCGTGGTCGGCCCGGGCAAGGTGGTCGGCGAAGGCGAGCTGTGGGTGGGCAACCCGGCACGCCCGGCGCGCACCCTGAGCGACAAGGAGATCGAGTCGCTGCACTACTCGGCCGACCACTACGTGCGGCTGAAGGACGAATACCTGGGCTGAGCGGCCAACGCCGCCATGCGGCTCTGCTAAAGTCTGGGCCCGACCAGGACCTGTCGAGACCCCCATGCCTGTGGCTGCCTGCCGGAGAGGACTCCGCCGCCCACAACGAAGGCCATCGCACTGATGGCCGCACCGATGCTCGATACCTACCGCGAGGTGGTGACGCCGGAGGGTGTGCCGCTGCAGTTGCCGGCGGCCGGTCCGGTGCCACGGGCGATGGCCTGGCTGGTGGATCTCGGTGTGCGCATCGCGGTGCTGGTACTGATGTCGATCCCGCTGGCACTGCTGGACAAGTTCGGCTCCGGCCTCTACCTGGTGCTGATGTTCCTGGTCTACTGGGCCTACCCGATCGTCTGCGAGGCTCTGTGGTGCCGTACCTTGGGCAAGCGCGCACTGGGCCTGCGCGTGCTGTCGCGCGATGGCGCACCGGTGGGCTGGATGGCGTCGATCACCCGTAATCTGCTGCGTACCGTGGACATGCTGCCGTTCGGCTATGCATTGGGCCTGATCAGCAGTCTGTTCGATCCCCATGGCCGCCGCCTCGGCGACCTGGTGGCCGGCACCGTGGTGGTGCACGCGCCTGCGCTGTACCTGCCGCCGCCACCGACCATCGACAGCGTGCTGGCCCCGCCGCAGCCGTTGCGACCGGAAGAACAGGCGGCGCTGATGGCCTTCGCCGAGCGCGCGCCGCGCTTGTCGGCGGCACGCCAGCAGGAACTGGCCGGCATTGCCGAACCACTGACCGGCACCCACGGCCAGGTCGGCGATCAGGCCCACGCCCATGCCGCTGCCGCGGGCGGCTTGCTGCGCACGTTCCAGGCTACGGGCGATCAGCCATTGGCTGAAGGCGAAATAGCCGATTTCATCGCGGTTGTCTTCGGCGAATTGAGTCAGTGCCGCGCTCTGCGGATTACGCCAGGCGTCTGGCCAGTGGCGCCAGTCCAGATCTTCACCGGCGGCCGCACGCTGAGCTTGCACAGCCTCGAAGCGACAGTGATTTTCCAGGGCCTCGCCACCGGCTTGGCGAAAGCTCAGGAAGTCGGCATGTTGCGGATGCTCGCCGTGACGGAAGTCTTCATACAGCGTGCGCAGCAAGCGTTGCTTGGCCTTCGCGGCGGCAGGCCAGTCGATCAGGGTGTGCTGTTCCAGGGTGTGCAGCTCATCGGCGAGACCGGCGGTATCGATGGCGTTGCGCACCTCGCGCTCGCCCAGGATGCAGCCCGGTGACGCGTAAAGACTGTTGAGGAACAGGCGGCTGGACGGTGAGTAAGGGCTGTAGCGGTTCGGGTCGGCACTGAACATCGCGTGCATCGGGCTGATCGCCAGGGCATCGGCACCGCGCTCGGCGGCCGAGCGCGCCAGGTGCTCCAGGGCCAGGGTGTCGCCGAAGCCGCCATCGCCGAGGCGACGCAACGAATACAACTGGGCGCTCAGGCCCCAGGCCCGGGCGGGGCGGCTGTCCACCGCTTCAGCCACGCTGTAGCAATGGGTGGGGGCCACGGCCAAGGTGAAGACCTGGTCGCTGATGTGTACTTGGTGGTACCCGAGAGCAATGACGCCCGGCAACACGGCGTTGCCATCCAGGCGCAGCTCTAGGGTTTCGCCGTCTTCGAGATTGACCCGGCACAGGGTGTCGGGTTCGAAGTAGCGCGCCAGGTCCAAGCCTTCGCCACTGTCGATGGTCATCAAAGGCGGCAGGTGTTTGTTCTGTTGCACCTGTTCCAGTTCGAGCAGGCTGGCGTCGATCTCGGCATCGGTATCGGCTGGGTGGCCCAGGCCTTTGAGGACCGCACGCAGGGCGTCGGGCTTCACGTGTTGCGGGCGGCCGTTTGCGTCGATCCAATCGACGGCCAGGCCCGCGCGGCTGGCGAGGATTTCCAGGTTCGCTTCGCTCAAGGGTGCTCTCCAACAGGGAAAAGGGCTACGCGCGCACTGAACGGCGCCAGCAGGGCCGGGTCATGGGCGCGCGTTTCGAATAGCAAGTGGGACGGCGCAGGGTGAGTCACGGGCGCTTCGCTCAGATTGAGGTCGATTTGCAACAGGCTGCCGTTGCCCAGGCGCCAGCGCGCAGTGACGGCGCCGTCGGCCAGCACCTGTGCGCCCAATGCAACGCTGCCGGGCAAGTGCGGCACGATGTGCTGGTGGCGCAGGTGCAGCAGGTGGCGATAGAGCGCGGTGTGGTCGTTGTCGGTGAAGCTGGGGGCGGAATGCTCAAAGGTCGACGCGGCGTTGGGATCGGGAATGCGTTTGCGCCGTTCGGGGTCGTGGAAGGCGGCGAAGTCGGCGAATTCATTACGCCGGCCTTCGCGCACGGCCTCGGCCAGTTCGCCATGGTGATCGGTGAAAAACAGGAACGGCTCGCTGGCGTTGGTTTCATCGCCCATGAACATCATCGGGATCATCGGCGACAGCAGCAGTAGCGTAGTGGCGGCTTTGAGTGCCTCGGGCGAACAGAGTTGGTGCAGCCGTTCGCCGAGGGCGCGATTGCCGATCTGGTCATGGTTCTGCAGAAACAGCACGAAGGCGCTGGGTGGCAAGTGCCCGCTGGGTTCGCCGCGTGGGTGGCCGTGGCGGGTCGCTTGCCCCTGGTAGATAAAGCCTTCGCCCAGGCAACGCGCGAGCTTGGCGGTGGTGTCCGAAGCGAAGTCGCTGTAATAGGCGTCGGTTTCGCCGGTCAGCAGCACGTGCAAGGCGTTGTGGCCGTCGTCGTTCCACTGGGCATCGAATTCATGCTCCAGCAGGCTCGCCTGGTTGAATTCGTTTTCCAGCACCAGCCACACATGGCGGCCGATATCGGCTTGTTGGCGCACCCGTTGCGCCAGCTCCTTGAGAAACCCCGGGTTGTCGATGGCGTGCACTGCATCCAGGCGCAGGCCGTCGAAGCGGTATTCGAGCAACCACATCAGCGCGTTGTCGAGGAAGAAGTCGCGCACTTCGCGGCGGTCAAAATCAATGCCCGCGCCCCAGGGGGTGTGCACGTCTTCCTGAAAGAAGCCCTTGGCGTATTGGCCGAGGTAATTGCCGTCCGGGCCGAAGTGGTTGTAGACCACGTCGAGGATCACGGCCAGGCCGTGTTCGTGGGCGCTGTCGATCAGGTGCTTGAGTTGCTCGGGCGTGCCGTAGGCAGAGTGGGGTGCGTAGGGCAGCACTCCGTCGTAGCCCCAGTTGCGTTCGCCGGGGAACTGCGCCAACGGCATCAACTCGATGGCGGTGACGCCCAGCTCGGCCAGGCGTGGCAGGTGTTTTTCCACGCCG
>DQIG01000329.1:714-22758 GCA_003525885.1 Stenotrophomonas sp. | reverse complement strand
CTGCCGCTGTCGCGCCTGTGGCGGCCATGGATCACCTGGAAGACGCGCTTCGTCGGTGCCACCAGCACCGAGTACACCCCGTTGCCGGCGCATGTTGCACCGGAGGCACTGGCCGAGGACGTGACGCGTCACGCGATCGGCGATACGCGGCTGCTGGTGGTCAAGGACCTGGCGATCGATTCACCGCTGCTGGACGACGCCGCCAACGCACACAGCGGCGCCTTCCTGCAGGCACTGCTGGAACGCGGCTTCGTCGAGCTGGAAGGCATGCCGCTGGCCTGGGTGGCGATCGATTTCGATTCGCTCGACGGCTATCTCGGCCGCCTGTCGTCCTCGCGCCGCAAGAACATCCGCCGCAAACTGCGCTCGCGGGATGACCTGCAGATCGATTGCATCGCCACCGGCGATCCGGCCCTGGCCGACCCGCAGCTGCAGGCCGAACTGTACGCGCTGTACCTGGGCGTATACGCGCAGAGCGCGGTGCATTTCGACCAGCTCGACCTGCCCTATTTCCAGTACCTGCTGGCCGACAGCCAGGGCCAGGGAAGGATGTTCCTGTACCGCCACCAGGGCCAGCTGATCGGCTGGAACCTGTGCTACGTGCATGCCGGCAAGCTGGTGGACAAGTACATCGGCCTCGCCTACCCGCAGTCGCGCGAGCACAACCTGTACGCGGTCAGCTGGATGCACAACCTCGAATACGCCCTGCAGCACGGCCTGAGCCACTACGTAGCCGGTTGGACCGACTCGCGCATCAAGGCCGAGCTGGGCGCCCGCTTCACCTCCACCCGGCACGCGATCCACGCACGCTCCCCGCTGCTGCGCGCCGCCCTGCGCAAGCTGGCCCCGCACCTGCAGGGCGAACCTGATGGAGGCGGTTGAACGATGCCGTTGCGTTCCCCGCTGATCCTGGACCTGGACGGTGGCGTACTGCCGTTGCCACAGGCGCAGACGCTGGCCCTGCCGCAGTGGCACGATCCGCTGCGCTTCGCCTGCAGCAATGCCACCCTCGACCGTTTCGCCGCTGAAGTACTGGCGCCACTGCCGGCCCAGCTCGGCACGGTCATGCTCGGCAGTGGCGACTTCCACCACCTCAGCCTGCCGCTGCTGCAGCGCACGCGCCCACAGCAGCCCTTCCAGCTGGTAGTGCTGGACAACCATCCGGACAACATGCGTTTCCCGTTCGGCATGCACTGCGGTTCGTGGGTGAATGCCGCCAGCAAACTCCCGCAGATCTCGCACATCCACGTGCTGGGCATCACCTCGAGCGACATCGGCCTGGGCCACGCCTGGGAGAACCATTGGCGCCCGCTGATGGGCGGCCGCCTGACGTACTGGTGCATGGACGTAGATGTCAGCTGGGGCCACCGGCTTGGGATGGGCCACGCCTTCCACCGTTTCGAACATCCGGAAGCGCTGGTGGCCGCATTCGCCGCAGAGCAGGCCAAGTCGCCGCAACCGACCTACCTGTCGATCGACAAGGATGTGTTCGCCGAGGACGTCGCCCGCAGCAACTGGGACCAGGGCCGCTTCCAGCTGGAACACGCACTGGTGGTGATCGAAGCACTGCGCGCTGGTGGCCTGGTCGGCAGTGACATCACCGGCGAAGTGTCGCTGGCCAACTACCAGAGCCGCTTCAAGCGCTGGCTGTCGTCGCTGGATGGCCAGCCCGACATCAGCGCCGAGGACCTGCCGGTCTGGCAGGCACGGCACCAGCAGGTGAACCGCGAACTGCTGGCCGCGATGGCCGCCGTACCGACGGCCTGCTGACCGCGTCGGTAGTGCCGGCCGCTGGCCGGCAACCTCGTTGTTCCCAGGCTCACGAGAACGCCGGCCAGCCGCCGGCTCTACACTGGGTTCCCACCTCGGAGCCCTCGCCATGCCCCAGACTGTCATCCCGCAACTGCGCATGCGCCACGCCGACACCACCCTGCCGTTCTACGTGCAGGGGTTGGGGTTCGTGGTCGACTGGGAACACCGCTTCGAACCCGGTTTTCCGCTGTTCGCCCAGCTCACCCGCGATGGCCAGACGATCTTCCTCACCGAGCACAGCGGCGACTGCGAGGCCGGCGGCGCGGTGTACTTCATCGTCGAGGACGTCGACGCCCTGCACCGTGCCTTCAGTGCGGCCAACGTGCCCATCGAGCAGCCCCCGCATGACACCGAATGGGGCAGCCGCGAGATGCTGCTGCGCGACCCCGACGGCAACCGGCTGCGCTTCGCCACCCACGTGGACTGAACAATGCGGACTTGAAGAGGATATACGGAACATATATGATTCGTATACCCACTCCACCAGGACCGCCCATGGGCATCGTCAACATCGATGACACCCTGCACGACCAGCTGCGCCGTGCCTGCACCGTTTCCAGCCGTTCGATCAACGCCCAGGCCAACTTCTGGATCCGGGTCGGCATGCTGTGCGAGATGAACCCCACGCTGAGCTTCCAGGACATCGTCGCCAGCGAACTGCGGGCTGCCGGCGTCCAGCCACAGGCGCTGGCGCCCGGGCGGGCCTGACATGGCGATGATCAAGCAGCCGCACGAAATCGCGTTGATGGCCGAATCCGGGCGCTTGCTGGCGCAGGTGTTCGCCGCGCTCGACCAGCTGCCGCTGCTGGGCCGCAGCACGATGGAGATCAACGAGTTCGTCGAGCGCATGATCGTCGATGAGCTGCAGGCGCGGCCGGCCAGCAAGGGCCAGTACGGCTTCCCGTATGTGCTCAACACTTCGATCGACAACGTGATCTGCCACGGCGTACCCAGCACCAACGACGTGCTGCGCAGCGGCCAGATCGTCAACCTCGACATCACCCTGGAGAAGAACGGCTACATCGCCGACTCCAGCACCACCTATCTTGTCGGCGACGTGGACTACGCCGCGCGCAGGCTGGTGCAGACCACCTACCAGGCGATGTGGAAAGGCATCGCCGCGGTGCGACCTGGCGCACGTCTGGGCGATATCGGCCACGCCATCGCCCGTCATGCGCGCAGCCACGGCTACAGCGTGGTGAAGGAATACTGCGGCCACGGTATCGGCCAGGAAATGCACGAGGAACCGCAGATCCTGCACTACGGCCATCCCAACACCGGAATGGTGCTGGAAGAAGGCATGGTGTTCACCATCGAACCGATGCTCAACCAGGGCAAGCCGGCCATCCGCCAGCAGCCAGACGAATGGCCGGTCTACACCCGCGACGGCAAGCTGTCGGCGCAGTTCGAGCACACCGTGGCGGTCACCCGCAGCGGCGTGCGCGTGCTGACCCTGCGCCCCGGCGAAACCCCGCAGTGCGCCGTGGACGCGGCCTAGAGCGGGCGCAACAGCAGCAGCGTGGCGAGGCAGAACATGAAGATCGCCACGCCGGTGTCCAGCATCCGCCATGCGCTGGGCCTGCGGAACACCGGCTGCAACAGGCGCGCGCCATAGCCCAGCGTGCAGAACCAGGCCACGCTGGCCACGCACGCACCGGCGGCGAAGGCCCAGCGCAGATCGCCGGGGTAGCGCGTGGACAGGCTGCCCAGCAGCACCACCGTATCCAGATAGACGTGCGGGTTGAGCAGGGTGAAGGCGAGGCAGGTCAGCAGTACCTGGCGCCCGCTGCCGCCCTGCGCCTCGGCGGCGGCCAGCGCACTGCCACCGCGCCACGCGCGCAGCCCCGCCTGCAGGCCATACCAGAGCAGGAACGCCGCACCACCGAAGCGCAGCACCTGCAGCAGCAGCGGCCACTGCAGCACCAGCGCGCCCATGCCGCCCACGCCCGCCAGGATCAGCACGATGTCCGCGCCGGCGCAGGCCAGCACCACCTTCCCCACATGGCGCTGCTGCAGGCCCTGGCGCAGCACGAAGGCATTCTGCGCGCCAATGGCGATGATCAGGCCGGCACCTGCGAACAGGCCGGCGGCGGTAGCGGCAATCCACATCGGGACAGGCCAGGCAGCGGGGGGACGCGCAGGGTGCGGCCAACGACCATGTTTAGACAATCTGATTTTTCTTTATCCTGTGCAGGAAAACTGAAGAGGCACCGGCATGGACCTGGTACACCCGCAACTGGCCGCGTTCGCTGCCGTACTGGAGGAAGGCAGCTTCGAGGCTGCGGCACGCCGCCTGTCGATCAGCCCGTCGGCACTGTCGCAACGGATCAAGGCCCTGGAGGACAGGCTCGGGCAGGTGTTGCTGGTTCGCCAGGCACCGTGCCGCCCCACCGCCGCCGGTGAAGCACTGCTGCGCCGGGTACGGCCGATGCAGGCGCTCGAGGCCGAGGCGCTGGCCGAGCTGCTGCCCGAGCGTGGCAGTGACACCGCGCGCACGCCGATCCCCCTGGCGGTCAACGACGACTCGCTTGATACCTGGTTCGTGCCGGCCGTCGCCGACCTGCACCAGCGCCATGGCTACCTGTTCGACCTGCGCATGGACGACCAGGACCACACCCTGCAACTGCTGCGCGATGGCAGTGTGCTCGGCGCAGTCACTGCCGAAAACCAGCCGGTAAAGGGCTGCAACGTGCACCCGCTCGGCGCCATGCGCTACCACGCCATCGCTTCTCCCGGCTTCGCCCGCCAGTACTTCAGCGACGGCATGCAGGCCGCAGCCCTGGCGCGCGCACCGATGCTGGTGTTCAACCGCAAAGATGAACTGCAATGGCGCTTCGTGCGGCGCCTGACCCGCGCGCGGCTGCAGCCGCCGCTACACTACCTGCCCTCCTCCACCGGTTTTGTCGAAGCCGCCGCGTGCGGACTCGGCTGGGGCATGGCCCCGGAAACCCTGGTCGCGCCCGCCGTGCGCGCCGGCCGCGTGGTGGTACTGGAACCCCGCCGCTGGCTCGACGTGCCGCTGTACTGGCAGCATGCCGCCGTGCGCTCAAGCACGCTGCAGCACATCACCCAGGCGTTGCGCACTGCAGCCAGCGGCACCCTTCGTTGAGGAGAAACCGATGACCGCAGACCCGGGCTTCACGCCGCGCGCACTACCGTTTGCGCACTTCTTCACCATTGGGACAGCATGGGCGTGATCGGCCGACGTACAAGGATGCACTGCGCGAAGGCCGCGCTGGCGCTGGCGCTGACGACCTGCCTGCCACTGGCTGCGCAGGCGCAGACCCTCACCGATGCCCCCGCATTGGACTGGGAGCAGGCACGGCAGCGGCTGGAGCAGGTCTCCGATGCACTGGCCGCTGCGGATGCAGCGGTGCGCAACAAGCAGGACCTGCAGGACGCCACCCGCCTGCTGCGCCTGCCGGAAATCACCGGCGAAGTGCGCCGCCTGCAGTTCCAGAAGACCCTCACCCTGCCACTGGGTTCGCTGGCACCTGTGGCCGAGGCCTATGGCATCGACTCACCGCTGTCATTCACCGAACGCGACTGGCGTACCCGGCCCGTGGTCACTGCGGTGCTGCCGTTGTACACCGGCGGCGTGATTCCGGCCGCGCAACGTGCCGCCAGCGCTGCCCACGAACAGGCCAGCGCCGAGCGCGAGGCTCAGCGTCAATCGCTGACCGTGCAGCTGGCCCAGGCTTATTTCGGCCAGCGCCTGGCCGAGCAGGCGGTGGACGTGCGCCGCGATGTGCGCGACGGCCTCAACCGCCACCTGTCCGACGCAGAGAAGCTGGAACGCGAGGGCTTCGCCACCCGCGCGCAGCGCCTGCAGGCCACCGTGGCCCGTGACAAGGCCGAGCGCGAATACCAGAAGACAGTGAACGACCTGGCCACGCTGAAGGCCGCGCTGGCCACGCTGCTGCGCAGTGGTGGCGAGGTACAGCCGGTATCGCCGCTGTTCGTGCAGCGCGTGCCGCTGGAACCCGTGGCCAACTTCGAGCGTACTGCGCAGGCGCGCCAGCCGCAGATCGCTCGCCTGCGGGCGATGGTGGCGCAGGCCGAACAGGGTGTGCGCGTGCAGCAGGCCAAGCTGAAACCGCAGATCTTCGCCTTCGGCCAGTACGATTTCCGCCGCCGCGACGAAATGCTGACTGACCCGGACTGGGCGTTCGGCATCGGCCTGAAGTACACCTTCCTGTCGCCGAACTCACGGCCGGCGCAGATCAGCGCCGCGCGTGCGCAGCAGGACCAGGCCGAAGCCGGCCTGCGCGAAGCCGAGAACCAGGTCGCACTGGGCGTGCGCAAGGCCTGGAACGAGCTGGAAACCGCGCGCCAGCAGTACGTGCTGCTGGACAGCAGCATCGCCCAGGCGCAGGAAAACCTGCGCCTGCAGGAGCTGGCATTCCGCGAAGGCCAGGCCACCTCGCTGGATGTGATCGACGCGCGGCTCGGCCTCGGTGGCGCGCGTGTCGAGCGCGCACAGGCCGCCTACCAATACGATATTGCGCTGGCACAGTTGCTGGAGGTCAGTGGACAGATGGACCGTTTCGAAGAGTTCCGGCGGCGTGCGGACGAGGTGATCGACCATGAGTGATGTGCTGCACGACGATGCGACGACGCCCCCCGGCAAGCGGCGGCTGGGACCGATCCTGGTGGTGGTATTGCTGGTCGTGGTGGTGCTCGGCCTGTGGCTGGCCTGGCGCAGCCCGGCCGACCAGATCCAGGGCATGGCTGATGCGGACACGATCAACGTGGCCGCCAAGATCACCGCGCGCGTGGCCGAACTGAAGGTGCGCGAGGGCGACCGCGTGCAGCCTGGGCAGGTGCTGTTCCTGCTCGACAGCCCCGAAGTGGCCGCCAAGGAACAGCAGGCGCACGGCGCATTGGCCGCCGCACAGGCAGTGGCCGACAAGGCCGACGAAGGCGCGCGCAGCGAAGACATCCGCGCCGCCGAAGCCAACTGGAAGCGGGCCGAAGCCGGTGCGACGCTGGCCGAAGCCACTTACCAGCGCGTGCAGAACCTGTTCAACGAAGGGGTGATGACCCGGCAGAAGCGCGATGAAGCGCATGCCCAGGCCACCAGTTCGCGTGAACTGGCCCGTGCCGCCCGCGCGCAGTACGACATGGCCCTGGCCGGCGCACGCGAGCAGGACAAGCGCGCCGCGCAGGGCCAGGTGCAGCAGGCACAGGGCGCGGTGGCCGAAGTCAACGCCGCGCGCGTCGAAGTGGAAGGGCGCGCGCCGGTGGCCGGCGAGATCAACAAGCGCATGGCCGACCCGGGCGAACTTGTGCCGGCCGGCTACCCGGTGTTCACCCTGGTCGACATCGACCGCATGTGGGTGGCGATGAACCTGCGCGAGTCGCAGATGCAGGGCCTGAAGGTCGGCAGCAAGCTACAGGGCAGCGTGCCGGCGCTCGGCCTGGACGGCGAATTCGAGGTCTACTTCATCAACCCGGCCGGCGACTATGCAACCTGGCGCACCACCCGCCAGTCGTCCGGCTACGACGTCCGCAGCTTCGAGGTGCGGGTGCGCCCGGTACGCCGCATCGAGGGCTTCCGCCCCGGCATGAGCGTGCTGTTCGCATGGCCCCAGCACTGAGCCCCGACCGTGGCGGCTTCGCCGCCAGCTGGCGGCGCGAGCTGCAGTCGCTGCGCGGCAACCGCGCCGATCTGATGCTGGTCACCGTGTTGCCGCTGCTGATGCTGGTGGTGATGGCGTGGATGTTCACGCCTTCGGTAATGCGCGACATCCCGATCGCGGTGGTCGACCTCGACCACAGCAGTGACAGCCGCCTGCTGCTGCGCATGCTCGATGCCAGCCCCGGCGTGCGCATCGCCAGCCAGCCGGTGGACCTGGAAGACGCACGTTCGCAGCTGCGCAGGCTGGACGTGTTCGCCATCGTACTGGTGCCGCGCGATGTCACCCGGCAGGCGTTGCGTGGCCGCCAGGGCACGGTGTTCGCCTATTACAACGCCACCTACATGACCACCGGCCAATCTGCGGCGCGCGATATCGGCGACGCGGTCTCGGCCTGGAACGTACGCCTGCTGCGCGAACGCATCGGCCTGCAGGTCGGCCCGGGCAAGCTGCGTGCCGCACCGATCGCAGTGCAATCGGACATCCTGTACAACCCGGCACGCAGCTACGAGCTGTTCCTGCTGCCGCTGATCTTCCCGGCGGTGCTGTCGCTGGTACTGGCGCTGGCAGTGGCCGGCAGCCTTGGCCGCGAGATCCGCGACGGCACCCTGCCCGCCTGGCTGGGTCGCATGCCGTGGTCGGCGATTGCCGGCAAGGTCGCGCCGTACATCCTGCTGTTCTCGTTGTATGGCGCGCTCGGCATCGGTTACCTGGCCTGGCTGCGCGGCGATGGTGTGGCCGGCAGCGTGCTCCTGCTGCTGCTCGCACAGCCCCTGTTCTACCTGGCCACGGCCGCCTACGCGTTGTTCTTCGTCGGCATCACCCGCGACATGGGTACCGCGCTGTCCGCGGTCGGCCTCAGCATCGGCACCGCACTGGCGTTTTCCAGCGCCACCTTCCCGGTGCTGGACGGCCCCCTGTTTACCCGCATCTGGCACCAGCTGCTGCCACTCAGCGCCTACATCAAGCTGCAGACCCAGCAGCAGTTCATTGGTTCGCCGCTGCAGGTTTCGATATGGCCGCTGACCACGCTGTTGTTGATGACGATGGTGGCCGGTGGCATCGGCGGCCAGCGCCTGATCGCCTTCGCGCGTACGCCTGAAGCCGCGCAGCCTGCGGGAGCCGACGCATGAGCGCACTCTGGCGCAGCCTGCGGCAGACCCTGATGGCGGTGCTGTGCGACCGCTACGCGATCGTGGTGATGGTCGGCGCAGTGATCCTGTATTCGTTCTTCTACCCGGCCGCGTACCGCCACCAGGTGGCCGGCAACCTGCCGGTGCTGGTGGTGGACGAAGACCACAGCGCGACCAGCCGCGAGCTGCTGCGAAAACTCGATGCACTCCGCGTTGCACGCGTGGTCGGGCAACCGGCGGACATCGACAGTGCGCGCCAGCAGCTGGAAGCCGGCCATGCCGAAGGCATCGTGCTGATCCCGGCCAATCTGGAGCGCGACATCCTGCGCGGCCACCCGGCCAAGCTGGTACTGCTCGGCAACGGCGCCTACCTGGGCCGTGCAAGCTGGGTGCTGGGCAGCGTGGCCGATGCACTGGGCGCGTTCGGGCGTGACGCCGTGGTCGGCCAGGCCGCTTTCATGGGCGCACCGCAGGCACCGCCGGTCACCCTGGTGCAGCGCCCGCTGTACAACACGCAGGAAGGCTATGGCAGCGCCATCGTGCCGGGCGTGGCCGAGCTGATCGTGCACCAGACGCTGCTGATGGGTATCGGCGTGCTGCTCGGCGGCCGCCGCCTCGCGCTCGGCCGGCGCCTGCGCTTCGACCTCCCGACCCTGGCCGGCATGGCGATGGGCTTCGGCCTGATCGGCCTGTTCGGCCTGTTCTACTACGCCGGCTTCACCGCCTGGGTGCAGGACTATCCGCGCGGCGGCAACCCGCTGGGCCAGCTGCTGGGCGGCACTCTGTTCATCGCCGCCACGGTGGCGTTCGGCCTGTTCATCGGCAGCTTCTTCCGCACCCGCGAACGCGCCTTCCAGTACATCATCGCCACCTCTATCCCGCTGTTCTTCCTCGCCAACCTGTCGTGGCCGGCGGTGATGACGCCGCAACCGCTGGTCTGGCTGGCGCAGCTGCTACCCACCACCTCGGGCATCAACCTGATGGTGCGCCTGAACCAGATGGACGCCAGCCTGGCCGAAGTCAGCCACGAACTGATCACCCTCACCGTCCTGCTGCTGCTCTACGGCGGCCTCGCCACCTGGCGCCTCCTCGCAAAAAAGGGGACGGAGGGGATTAAGTCGTAACCGGTCGGTTTGGGGGATTGCGACTTAATGCCCTCCGTCCCCTTTTCCTGCAACGAAGAACGCCGGCGCGGGGCCGGCGTTCGAGTACTGCGATGTGGAAGGGGAAAACGGGGCTGTCGGCGATCGATCAGCGATAGACGCGTTCGCAGCGGCGCTCGACCACGCGGTCGCCATTCTTCTGCTGGCTGTTGCCCTGGATCTGGCGGCCGGCAGCACCACCGGCAACAGCACCGGCCACGGTAGCGAGCTTCTTGCCATTGCCGCCGCCCACCTGGTTACCCAGCAGGCCGCCGATCACCGCGCCGGTGGCCGTACCGGCGATGCGGTTCGGATCGCGCGAGTTGCGCTGCACTTCCACGTTCTTGCAGACCACGCGGCTGCCGTCGTTGAACTTGCGTCCTTCGTCGCGCGGCCCGTAGGTCTGCGCGCCGGCAACGGACGTCGCCGCCAGCAGGGTGCCCAGCACAAGCAGTCGGGTCGAGGTCTTCATGGCCATCTCCTGAGGTCCGGTATGTCGCAAGTCTCCTCCCGGGGTTGGCAACCTGAAGTGAAATGCGCGTGTCCGCCATCTCATCGGCCATCGCGCGTTCAGGAAGAAAGTTGCGCCCATCGCGATCAGCCATCGCGATGGGCGCCGTCTCCCTACCGGCATACGCTGTTGCTAGAACTCTTCCCAACCACCCGCGTTGGCAGCCAACGTCGGCTCGATGCGCGGTGACAGCACCGCGGGCCGGCGTACGGGCGCAACCGATGCCGCCACGGCTGCCAGCGCGGGGCGCACCGCTGCGGCGGCGGTCACCGCCCCCGTGCGGAACACCGACACGGCCTCGGCCAGCAGGTTCGCCTGCTCCTCCATGGAGCGCGCTGCGGCACTGGCCTCTTCCACCAGCGCCGCATTCTGCTGCGTGGTCTCATCCATCTGTACCACGGCCTGGTTCACCTGTTCGATGCCCGAGCTCTGCTCCTGCGATGCGGCGGAGATATCGGCCATGATGTCGGTCACGCGCTGCACCAACGCCACGATCTCGCCCATCGTGGTGCCTGCCTGGCGGACCAGGGCCGATCCATCGGCGACCTTGCCGACCGAATCCTCGATCAGGCCCTTGATCTCCTTGGCCGCACCGGCCGAGCGCTGTGCCAGCGTGCGCACCTCACTGGCCACCACCGCAAAGCCCCTGCCCTGCTCGCCGGCACGCGCGGCTTCCACCGCCGCGTTCAACGCCAGGATGTTGGTCTGGAAGGCGATGCCGTCGATGACGCTGATGATCTCGGCGATCTTCTTCGACGAGGCTTCGATGGCCGACATCGTGGTGACCACCTGACCGACCACCTCGCCGCCCTGCGAGGCGACACCATGCGCGCCGATGGCAAGCTGATTGGCCTGGCGTGCGTGCTCGGCGTTCTGCTTAACGGTGGAGGTCAGTTCCTCCATCGACGCCGCCGTCTCTTCCAGGTTCGCCGCCTGCTGCTCCGTGCGACGCGACAGATCGGTGTTGCCCGAGGCAATCTCGCCTGCCGCCAGGTTGATGCTGGACGCGCTGGACTGGATGCGGCCGACAATCTGCTTGAGCTGATCGACGGTGGCATTGCAGTCATCGCGCATGCGGGCGAACACGCCGTGGAAGTCACCCTGCATGCGTACGGTGAGGTCACCGCGCGAGATCGCCTGCAGCAGCGTCGACACCTGCACCAGGTTCTCGTCGGTGGTCTGCATCAGGCGATTGAGCCCTGCCACCATGTCGCGGAAATCGTAGGCGAAGCGATCTTCGTCACCGCGCAGGCTGAAGTCGCCTGCCGCGGCCGCCGTCGCCAACCGGCGGATCTCGCTGTTGATCGCCGACAGGCTGGTCTTGGTCTCGTCCATTGCCTGGGTGATCGCCGCCTTCTCGCCCGGCAGCGGATCCATGTCCACCGAAAGGTCCCCTCGGGCGTAGTGCTTCATCACTTCGATCAGCCGGTTCTGCACCTGCACGTGCGAGCCGACCAGCGCATTGGTCTCGTGCACCATGCGCCCGTAGTCGCCGGGGAAGGCACTCTCGTCCATGCGATAGCTGAGGCTACCGGCATCGTGCTGGCGGGCCAGCTCGCCCTGCGCCGCCATGACCGACTGCAACTGCGCCTGCATGCGCTGCATCGACCTGAGCAGCTGCGTCACCTCATCGTTGCCGGACGCGTCGATGCTGCTGTCCAGCCGCCCGTTGGCGATGCCGTCGGCCAGCTTCACCGCACCTTCCAGCGGGCGGGTCAGGCTGCGGGTGATGGCCCATGCGGCCAGCGAGCCAAGTATCAGGCTCAGCATCCCGAACACGATCGACAACGTGCCAGTCCAGGATTCGGTTGAACGATATTCTTCGCGGCTGCGCTCGGTCAGTGTCTCCTGATGCCGCAGCAGGGTCGAGATCGCCTCATTCCACGCGGTGGCCAGGCCGTGCTCGGCGAGCAGTTCCTTGGCCGCACCGTCGAAATCACCGGCCTTCATGCGCTCGTGCAGATGCTGGGTGGAGGCGTCGGTGGCCTTGCGTGCCGCGTCGATTTTCGCAACCAGGGTATCGCCAGTGGCGTCGCGCGGAATCTTGATGTACTTGGCCCAGATACCGTCGTAGGTCTGCGAAAGCTCCTGCGCCTTCTGATAATCCTTGTCGAAATCCTCACCGCGCTTGATCACCATCAGTCGGCGATGCATCAGCACCGCGTTGTTGGTATCCAGCATGTCGTTCAACAGCCGCATCTTCACCATGTTGACGTCCACCACTTTCTCGAACTGGGCGGACTTCAGGTGATTCCCGTACAGCACCAGGCCGACGATGGCCACGATGAACAGCAGCAGCAATCCAAATCCGGCACCCAGCCGGGATCCCACTCGGAGGTTGCGTAAGGCGAGCATCTCAATTCCCTTGATCATGGCCGTACGATCGATGGCGGCGCAGTCAGGGGAAACTTTATGGGCCGATATTATTATATCGATCCAAAACTCTGGAACTGTGCAGGCAGGTGTGAAAGCGGACGGCACGCGAGGCGTTATATCCAGAAGGTATATCGCCATGTGAAGCGAGGTGGGATCAGGCTGGGACCTGCCGCCCCGCTATCTGGCATTACGGGGCAGCTGGTCCCGGGAAGACCAGATCCTTCCCGAGCCTTGCCGCATAGATGCTCTCGAACTGAAAGGAGAGCACAGACCGGAACCCGCACGCCGCGGCGTAACGCTTGATGAAGTGGCCGATTTCCTCCCAGGCACCTTCAAACCCGCTCGCGCGGAAATGAAACGAACCCAGCAGGCCCACCTGCCACGAGGCTTCAATCCCTTCCGCTACGAGCGCCCCCGGCGGGTCGACGATGCCGAACCCAAAGCCGGTGTTGGATGCTGGAAGATATCCATGCAGACCGTCAGTACCGTCGGAGTACTCGGCCTGGACCGAATCCAGGGCGTGCAGTACGGCACCCAGATCGGCACCGGCTTCGGCTTCGAAGAACAGCGAAATGCTCATTATTGAACCACCACTGTGGAGCCAACAGCTTCATTACTCGGCATCGCCGCTCTCGTCTTCGGCTTCATCTCTGTCCTGAAGAATTCCTGATTCACATGGACTGCGCCTGCCCACTTCACCCCTGGGAGCTCGCAATAGTCCGACTACCTCTTCAGATCAGCGTAAGTAGCGCTCATATCCTTTATGCCCTCCTCGCTGCTCCCCAGGGACGCTCTCACCGCGTCCAACCAGTCCTCCCACGCACCTGGATCCATGGGACTTCGATCCTCCTTAAGAGTCCAGCCAAGTGAACCCAGCAGCCCCCCGATTTCATCGCTGGGGCCGCGGGAATAGTCGATCTGGAGGAAGTAGAACATCGCCATGTAGGCTTCCTCGATCGTCAAGAGCTGTTCTTTCACCAATAATCTCCCTGCATGACCCCATTTCCGGAACCATCCTCGCCGGATGTCAGCAATCACAATCCAATGAGGGTATGCCTGTTGAAGAACCGCATCTTCCCCTCGATCGTGAAGTCCGTGCGCCTGATTTCACCCAGCATCATCTCGCGTTGGGCATCGTTCAACGTGCAGGGCTCCAGAACAGTGGCCTCCAGCACGCGCCCCGGGGGCGCCAGGCGCAGCTCGACAATGCAGGCATTACCCTCGGTTGGAACGCCCGCTGGCCACGCCGTCATTGCGATCGCACGCATTTGCTCCTGGTACGCCACCCGCTCCGCTTCCTCGATCTGCGGGTCCGGCAGATCCGGCGGGTTCGCCGCCACGTGCACAGCGGACTGCGTGGGCGTTGGCCCTGATATCGAACTAACGATCAGATTGATCAGGGCGTTCTGTGAGGCCGTTACTGCCAAGGCGATCACCAGAGCGGTGTAGCTGACACCACCAGCCTTCTGCAGCTCAAGGTGCCGCCGATGCGCCCCGCGATGCTCGGCATCAACCTTGCGGACAATCCTTCGGCAGTGCGCCAGGTACAGCGGATTCGCCAGGATTCCAGCAAGTACGCGAAACACCACGAACGAGAGCAAAGACAACCATGGCAGCCCCATCAGCACGAAGGCGGTCATCATCAACGGCGAAAGGATGAACCAGATCGCTCCCCACGCATGCATGCGCCGGAAGAAGAACCAGAGTGACGAGAACAGGAATGCCGGCCAGTTCCATCGCCTTGGCGCCCTGCCGCTTGCTTCGTACAGCCTCCAGTAGTGGAGATAGGTGGAGAACCTGTCCCCTACCACGATCGCCAGTGCGTCCTTTTCGCTCAGCCCATCGGAGGCTGCATCTGTGCGCTGTACTGCTTCGCCGTCGGCGCTGCCGAAGGTGGGCTCAATCCTTACTCTCATTATCTTTTATCCAAACTCGAAACGAAATCAATCAAGACCGATTCCCACGTAGCATCCCGGCCATTGAGGTGCCCCTGCCTGCAGTCAAGCGCGGCTTTTCACGAACTCAATGCAACGACCGGAAGCACCCTCAAGCCACAACGCAGATTGCAGTCACGACCTGCTCCGGCTCATCCTCGAGTGGCACACCCCAACCGGAAATTTCGAGGACCCCGTAATCACCTCCGCTGCAGAACCACTCCTCCGCTCCATCGAAATGCAACTCGGTGAACCCAAGAAAATCAGAAACCAGACTTCCCAGGCCAATTGAACCTAATGCAAGTCCACGATAGGACTTACGTGCAACGACATCCCACGGCATTCCCAATGCATAAACCTTGAGCGCCCGCACAACCCCGCCCCCGATCGTAATAGAGAGCGCAGCCATATCACCAGCGCGATCATCGCCAGGCAGGGAGAACAGGAACCCGCCGCTTCCCCATTCAACCCACACAAAGCAATAATTCAGACAAACAGAAGCGAACGCAATACCCATCCGCACTGATTCTTGATCCAAGCACGGAATCCACTGATAGTCGCATTACTGCAAAGCGGATTGGCCAAATCGCCACGACTTTAAATTCACCGACCAGCAACAACGACGCGCAATAAAATTGAATTACGCCAGCACACCAACCACTCCTACGCCACCAAAAATTGGACCCAACAAAGAGACAGCATGGCCCTAGCTACTAACTCCCCAGCCGTCACCCTCGTAAGATACTGGCGGGGCGTACTCCCCATCCCGAATCACCGGACACCAACCCATGCTGGCATAGAAGAACTGCAGATCAATAACGTCATAGAGGCCCAAGCTCACCGGCCGAATCGTAATAAGCCCTCTCGCACAATGAGAGTACTTCCCGCCGGCGCCCGCAACCGCACGCAGCGCCAGCTCCCGACGATCCCACTCCTCAATAACACCTGTGACTTCAGGACTACTATCGAAAATGACCACCTCAAAGCAATCAGCCACTTTACACAAGCATGGAATTCGCTCCTGATTTATCAGATCTTCAGAAGCTAGATTATCTGGAAAACTAACCCTCAATTTCACTTTTGCACTCCCCTCGGAACTACAACATCACCCGAGAAATTTCACTCAACCGTGGAGAAAGGACTAAAGTACTGAACGCCATGAAGATCTCGAATAGCTACAGCCTTGACACCGGCATCTCAGGCAATCTGCTGACCGGTGGCCATCACCGTCCCCCGCCGCAGCCTCCATCGCCTGCTATTTGCTCGCATCCGGCAACACGTCCAGCGCGCGATGCGCTCCACTGGCATCCGTATTGATGCCCAGCTCTGCCGCCGACGTCCGTTTGCCACCGATGGCGGTATTACCCTCGGTCAAGGCGGCAGGGTGGAGCCGCTGTCGCCAGTTTAATCAGGAAGAAATCAATATAAGAGAACCTTCACACCATGCCACTCCCGACAGAGAAAACAATCCATCAATCTCCTCAAAGAATCCGGACGAGAACACGGGTCCATCGGCAGAAATCAAGTACCTTGAAACCATGCTAGAGGATACCGAAGAAGCAACCATATAGGAATCAAGCCAATACTTCTCCCCATCTTCGGAAAGCGCAAATGGATCGAACTGCGACAGTCGAGCACAGAACTCCTCAGCACTGGTCAACCCAAGCTCATCAAGAATGTTTGGGACTGAGAACTTCCACACCCCTGAAACAAGACACCTGAGTGTCAAATCAACCGCAAACTGCCATTTTGCATCGTTACTAACCCCCTCACCCACGCCCAAAAGCGCATGGGGCGAATATTCATCCAAACTGAGCAAATACACGTACCACTCAGTTGCCTCGAAAATATCAATCGATTCATGCAAACTCATGGCACCTCACTTCTCACAGGGAACTTCAGTTTCAAAATCTGATCCTTAGCCTTATTGGCGTTCAGAGAATTAACTCGTGCACTATTTATCTCGACAGTCGCCGTAGTGGATGCCGTTTGGTGACTGGCTTGGCCTGCAGGACGATAAGTTACCCACCCACCATCGGGCAACTGGGCCCTCCAGCAACCAGCGCATCCGGTCATGGGCTTCTTGTTCACAGGCGCGGATCCGAAGAGCTGGATAACGAAGTTTTCAGCTGTGGCAGTAGGGTTAGGACTGGACGGCATTTCTCTAGGTGTACCAGGACCACCAATCGGCCTTCCAGGCAATACCCCACCGTCGAGACCACGAACGGCGACCGTATTGAAATTGGAACCTGGCACCCTCCCAGTCAAATCTGGTCCATTCGGATTACTGGAGATTCTATTGAGGGCCTCAATCTCCAGCTCTACCAGCCCCTTTGATGCTTGCCCTTCCAGCGCCGCCAGCTTCCTCGCCTTGGCCGCAGCGCGGATTGCAGTGATGTCACCCAAACTGACCACGGCCAGTGCAGCATCAAGCCCCATATCGCCCTTGGTGAAACCGTTGCCCGCAACATCCGCAAGGTTCCACTTCTGGTTCAGACCGAGCTCGTAGGTCGCCGCATCCCAGCCATTTCCGAAGTAGCCAGTGATGGATGACCAGGCGCCGATCCCCTTCTCCTTGACGAGGCCCCACCCACCTATTTCCAGCGCACGATCATAGTCATGCTTGGCTTGCTTGAAACTCTCCACAGTGGCATAGATCTGGTTCATCTTGGCCACGTCCATCACCATGCCGCCCGCGTTGGTGGTAACACCCGCAGCAGCCCCAGCTTTGTCAAACAACAGATTGATGGCGAAATTGGTCATCGCCTCCTGCATTCGTCCATCCAGGACCAGTGCACCCGCAGTGAACGCATCGCATCGTCCGGCGGCGGCGCAGGTGATCTTGTACTTGCCATCGATCAAAGAAGTATGAGTGAGGAGATCCGACGCGATCTTGCCTCCATTCCCCTTCGTCAGTGCTGCCTCAGCCAAGGCAAGCCCGTTGTCCTTGATCCACTGGGTATAGACGGATTCACCGTGTGCGAGCGTCCAGTACGCATCTCCCAGTTTGGACTTCTCCGCCTGGCACGCTGACGAGTTCGCCGCTCCCGTGCACGCGGCAATCAAGGCCGAATTCCTCGCGTCGGACAACGCAGCGAGTTCTTCCTTCTCGCCGCAGCGTTCACCGCTCTTCGTGCAGCTCAGCATGGCGTCCAGGAACTGCATGCGCTCCGCATGATTCAGGTAGTTGTTCTCGACGGAGTTCTTGGCAATAGTGGCCCCCAAAGCCGCTCCCATCGCGCCATCTCCACCGATTCCACCAGCCATCGCTCCAACGGCCTGCCCCAGTACTTTGATCTTCTGTTCCTGCTCGGGACTCAGCTGTCCTCCATTCTGGCGTGCGTAGTAGTCTCCCAGGAACTTCGCCGCCAACTCACCACCACCGGCCGCCAACGCCCCACTCCCCGCCTTGCCACCATTGGCCTCTGCCAACAGCGCGCCCAGCAGCGCGTGCGACAGCATCTGCATGGCCTCGCTAGGCACAGCACTCTGCTTGTTCGGGTCAAACGTCTTGCCGATCAGTTCAGCCGCATACGGTGCCAGCGCGTTGGAACCCAGCTGACCCAGCCCCTGTCCTTCAACACCACCGACCAACGCGCTGGTCACTGCGCCGAGCGCGCGACCATAGACACCATCAGGCGCCCACTTCTGCTGGGTCACCAGCGCATCGGGGTAGGATGCATCGAACGCGACCAGGCGCTTGAACTGCTCATCGGGAAGAAGGGCATCGAACGCCCGTCTCTCTTCGGGACTCATCGGCTCCCGATACTTGTCCGTGATCTTCTTCGCATCCGCACTGCCAATATCCCAGGCAATCTGCTGGCTGGTGGCCATCACCGTTCCCGCCGCAGCCGCCATCGCCTGCTGGTCTGCCAGCAGCTTGTTCGCATCCGGCAATGCATCCAGCGCGCGATGCGCTCCACTGGCGTCGGTGTTGATGCCCAGCTCAGCCGCCGACGTCTGCTTGCCACCGATGGTGATGTTGCCCTCGGTCAAGGTGGCCAGAGTGGAGCTGCTGTCGCTGCCCTTTTCCATCATCGGCAGGCCCGGACCGCCTCGGGGTGCGGCAGTTCCCGGCTTGGGCGCCCAGCCATCCATCTGCCCGCCCGCACCACCACTGATGCTGCCGGAGCTGGCCGTGTAGTCCATGTGGTTCTGCAGGTCAGTGAACGTCAGCGAGCCCGCAGTCAGTTCGCTGTTGCCCGCATGGGTGCTGGCAATCGCCCCGCCCACCAGATTCACGTGGCCGGCATCGACGTGGTAGCCGCCATTGCCGGCAAACAGGCCGCTCTGCTGGCCGACACCCTGGTAGCTGCCGCTGGCCTTGCCTGCACTGGCGTAACCGTCTGCATTCCACGCGGTGCCGAACGACACCTGTACGCGGCCACCCACCTGGCTGTTCCTGGACATGCTCTCGGCGATGTCCTGCAGCGACTCGATCGTCAGCGTGCCGCCGGTCTTGACGTCGATGCGATCAGCGGTCGCCGTGGCGCCACGCAGCGTGGTATCGCCCTCGGCCTTCATCGAAATGTTCTTGCCGGTCAGCGTGGTGTTCTGCCAGGTGCTGCTCTCGGCATTGGCCTTGCTGCTGCCAACACTCGCTTCGGCGTACACGTACACGCCGGTCTGCGCCCCTACCGAGACGCCCACGCCGACTTCGGCACCGGCATTGCTGCTCTTGCTGCGGTCGGCCACATGCGCCTTGCCTGCTTCCAGCAGAATGTCGCCGGCCGAATCCAGGCTGAGCGTCTTGCCCGCGCTGAGGTTGCCCTGCACCACGTGGATGTCGCCCGCAGTGCTGGTCAGGTTGACGTTGCCGCCGCCCTGGATGGTCGAACCGCGCGAGACCTGGCTGCTGCCATCGGCACTGCTGTTGGCGGTCTTGAAGCCGATGCCGGCCTCAGCCCGGAACAGTTCGCCACTGCCGCCACGGCCGGACAGCGCCGAGATCGCACTGGCTGCCTGGTACGCGTTGGCGCCCGCTGCCATGCCCTGCATCTTCTGCAGGCGATCATCGGACTGACGGGCCGCGTCCACGTTGTTGATCAGGTCGATCAACGGCGACTTCACCCGCGCGAACACGCCGATCTTCAGGTCCTTGTCGCTCTGCGAGTAGTGGCCGCTTTCGTCGGCGGTCAATAGCTCGATCTCGGCGGCGGTGATGTTCACGTCCTTGGCGGCCACCACGTTGCTGGCCGTCTGCGTGTACTTGCCCCCGGCGGTCAGGTTCACGCTGCCGCCCAGACTGCCGATGCTGCTGGCCACCTGTGACACCTGCGCGCTGTCGTCCTGGTGCTGCTCGCGGTGCCAGCCGGAGAACTTCTCGGTATCCGATATCTGTACCGTGCCGATCGCCTTGCTGTCCGACGTATTGGCGTTGCTGACCGTATCCTGCCCGCTGCGGACCAGCAGATCACCGGCCGCACGGATGCTGACGTCCTTCTCGGCGGCGATGTTGGCTGCGGTCAGGCTGATGTTGCCCTCGGTGGTGGCCATGCGCGCGCCGCCGCCGACCGACAGCTGCGTGCCGGTGATGGTGTCACTGCTGCCGCTGCCCTGGCTCTGCGAGTTGTTGGTACCAAACGGCAGGCCGCTGGTGTTGTTGGCAAAGCCCCAGCCCTTGCCACGGCTGCTGCTGTCGCTGCGCTCGGTGTTGTGGGCCACGTCGAACACGATATCCTTGGTGGCCAGCAACACGGCGTTGCCCTCGGCCGACATCTGTGTGCCCTGGCTGAGGATCGAGCCGCCGTTGGCAATCAACGTGAGATCGCCGCCTGCAGCCAGCTGGCTGACGCGGGCATCACTGGTCGAATGGCTCTGCTCGCTGCTGGCGCGCTGGCTGCCGGCGGTCACCACGGTCGAAGTGGTGGCCGCGCGCAGGCCGGAGGCTGCGCCTTCAGCGGTGCGGGTGATCCGCCCCATCGCCGAGCCACTGTCGGCCATGCCGTCGGTGGTCGAATCGCGGGCGCTGCGGTAGGCCTTGGTCGGGTCGTAGGTCACGCCCACCGAGAAGCCGCTGGACTTGCTGGCCTGGCTGGATTGGCTGTCCGTGGTGTCCTGTCGCGCCAGTAGCGCAATGTCCTTGCCCACCAGTGTCAGGTTCTCGCCTGCGGCGACGTCCGAGGCCTCGATCGTCAGTGTGTTGCCAGCATTGATCAGCACATTGCCGTCGCGCGAGGCGATCGCCGATCCCACCTGGGTGGTGGACTCCTCGGCGCGGGTGCTGCTGTTCTTCGCGCTGCTATAGCCAACCGATGCAACGCCGTTGCCGAAGCCCCCGGTAACGCCGGATTTCTTCTTGCTCTCGCTGGACTCACTGCTGTGATGGTCCTCTGCGGCGGTGATCAATACGTTGTTGCCCGCTCCCAGAATCACATTGCCAGTGGCATCGACCACCGCACCAACCGCAGTCAGATCGCGGCCGGCGGTGATGTTGATGCGCTCGCCCTGGATCGCCGTACCGATGGCATAGCTGTCGCTGTTGTCGACGCTGCGCGTGGTAGTGGTGCTGGAGAGCGTTTTCTTTTTCTTCTCGTAGCTGTCCAGGCTGTAGTCGTGCGTCTCGTTGGCCGAGAGCAGGTTGACGTCGCGGCCCGCAGCCACGCTTACCGTGCCGTCATTGCTGTCGACCAACGCAGCTGTGAAGTTCACGTCCCGGCCCGCGTTCAGCAGCAGATTGTCCCCGGCCTGCAACATGCTGCCGCGCACCGTCTCATCACGCTGGCTGACCTGCAGCGAGCTGCGCTTGCCCGCACTGGAGAAGTCGCGGCTCTCGCTGTCCACCAGCGCATGGCTGTTGATGTCACCGCCGGCCTGCAATGCCAAACCTCCCGCAGCCTTGATCTGCGCAGCGGCCAGGTTGATGTCCTTGCCAGCGGCCAGCACCACATCGCCAGCACCCTGCACCGAGGAGGCAGCGTGTGTTGTCCTGCTGCTGCGCTGGTGGTTGCGTTCATCGAAGGTGGCGTCGCGGCGTTCATCCAGCGCAATCGCGCCAACATCCAGAGTGCCGCCTGCGGCCAGCTGGGTCAGGCCGTCGGCGCCGGCGTTGCGGATCTGTGCGGCCTGCAGGCTGATGTCACCGCCGGCCACCACCGACAGCATGCCGTCGCCACCTGGGTTGGTTACATACAGGCCGGCGACTCGATCGATGCGGTTGGTCTCGTACTGGTAGGTGCCACCGCCCTGCTGTGTCTCCACCGTGGAGGCCACTGTGACATTGCCCGCGGCCTTGACCGACAGCGCATCGGTGGCCGTCACGGCGGCACCGACAACACGGATGTCCTTGTCCGACGACAGCCCGACGTACTGGCCGGAAATGCTGCCGCCCAGGTGCTCGATGTTGCCGGCATCGATGGTCACCAGCTTGCGCCCGGCGATGTTGCCGGTGTTGACCAGGCCATTATCCAGTTTGATATCGACATTGGCGCCGGCCAGCAGTGCACCGTTGCCGTCGAGGTCGCCCGGGCGCAGGCGCAGGTAGACCTGCGGCACCAG
>DQIG01000329.1:0-565 GCA_003525885.1 Stenotrophomonas sp. | reverse complement strand
GTAGACCTGCGGCACCAGCGCGGTGGTGGTGCTGCCATCGGCCAGGGTGACGGTCTGCTCGACCAGCCAGACGATGTCACTGGTCAGCTGTGCCATCTGTGCTTCGGTCAGCGCCACGCCGGGGCGCAGGCCCCATTCGCTGGCGACCGTGGCACCGGCCTCCAGCAGCGCGCGGTATTGCGCCTCGTCACTGGCGTAGCCGTCGAGGAAGCGGCGACCGGTCAGCTGGCCGATCTGCTCGCGCACCAGCTTCTGCTCGTAGTAGCCATCACCCAGCCGCTTGTGCACGGTATCGGGCGAGTAGCCCATCTGGCCCAGCAGGTGGTCCGAGCTCAGCCAGGTCCTGTGGTCGGTGAAGCGCGGATCGGTCTCGACCAGGTAGTGGCCACCGTTGGGATTGACGTTGAACAGGCTGGCGCTGGGTGCGCGCGTATCCGGCGCGCCCATTGCGATGCGGTCCGGCGATCCGCCACTGGCCGCGACCACGCGCGGCCCGGACGTGCCGCTGTTGCCGCTCACGCCGCCGACGCTGCCCCCCTGCTGGGTGCCGGCGGCATCCGCCGCC
>DQIG01000331.1:1693-7260 GCA_003525885.1 Stenotrophomonas sp. | reverse complement strand
CGACGCTCTCACCACGCTGGACTCCGCCGTAGTCACCACCGGCTCCCGCATGGACCGCGTTGAAACCCAGCTCCGTTCGGTCTTCCAGGAAGCCCCCTCCGTCCGCAGCGACGGCACCGCCCAGCTCACCCTGGCCGGCGCCAACGGCATGGTCATTTCCAACGTGGCCAACGGCCTGATCGCTGCCGGCAGCCGCGAGGCGGTCAACGGTGGCCAGCTGCATGCCGTGCAGCAGCAGCTCAATGGCCGCATGGACGGGCTGGAGCAGCGCGTGGATGGCCAGCCGCAGTCGCGTGCGTTGGCTGCGGCTTCGGCCGCACCCACCGAACAGGTCACGCCAACGCCGGAGGCCAGCGATTCGCCGCAGGTGGCCTCGGCAGGCGAGGGCACGTCGCCCACACCGCAGCCGAAGTCGAAGAAGGACGACACGCCGTCGCCCACGCCGCAGGTCGATACCGCTGAACTGGAGAAGATGCTGGCCCGCGCCAACGAATACACCGATGGCGCCATCAGCAACTTCGAACGCCGCCTGGACAAGATGGACAAGCGCTTCAACCGCATGGCCGCGATGAGCAGTGCGCAGACGGCGATGGCCATGAACACCGCCGGCCTGGCCACCTACAACCGCCTCGGCGCGGGCGTGGGCTATGCCGAAGGCGAATCGGCCATGGCGGTGGGCTACCAGCGCGTGCTCAACGAAAAGGGCTCAGCCACCTTCAGCCTCAATGGTGCGTTCACCAACAGCGGTGAACGCAGCATGGGTGTGGGTGTGGGCATCGGCTGGTAAGCGATGGAGCCCCGGCGTGACGCGCGTATTCCACCCCGTCGCGCCGGGGTCCTTGCCGAGGAAATGGCCATGTATCGATGGGTAAGCCGATTCATCAGCTACCGCACGTTCTATCTGTGGCGGGCGCGGTATTACTACTACGCCCGCAATCTGGATCGCTGGGTGCTGTTCACCCTGTTGTGCATGACGGGCATGGCGCTGGTGGTCTGGTACCACTGGCGGGTGGCGAGCGTGCCGCCACCGCGCGTGCACCCGGAGACGGCCGCACTGCGCGTGGAGAACATCACCCATGAGGCGATCCATCGCATCGTGCTGGTGCGGCATGGTGGCCCTACGCCCGGCGAGCCGTTCACCACGCCGGAAGACGTCCGGGCTGGCACGCTGCGCACGCTGCGGGTGCGGCAACTGCTGGACAGCGCGATGGTGTGGCAGCTGAAAGCCCACATGCTGGCCGACATGGCGGCGTATATCGACGCCACGGGAAGCTGCTTCCCCTTCCCATGCTGGCAGGTGAGTCATCGGCTTGAGCTTATGCGCGCGGCGGAAGCGGAGAACGCTGCCATCAACCGGGCGCTGGAGCCGGTGCTGGAGGTGCCGCTGGACAGGATGCCCGACCTCGACGGCGGTGAACGTGCGCGGATACAGACCGCCTGGTCCGACCCGTTCGGCGATGTCTACAACCAGACCTGGCTGCTGGGGGACCTGCAGAACATGCATGCCCGGATGATGATGGCGTACCCACAGCGTGCGGGTGCGCCCTGGCTGATGCGCCTGCTTGGCGATGAGACGGAAGAGCAGCACCATGATGTCTGGTAGGGCAGGGGGCATACACGTGTAGAGCCGAGCCATGCTCGGCTGCGCTTCGGTCAGCTATCCGGAGGGTTGAAGCACCGTGCGGACCAACGGTCCGCACCCACCATCCGAATCGGACCGTACCGCTGTACCCGTCGGCCATGGGCCGGCGTTACCGCCTACCCGCCGATGTACGCGGTGATCTCCGCTTCGGCCAGCAGCTGCCGCAATTGCGACACGGACGCGCGCCGCATCGGCTTTTCATCCACCGGCGACAATGGTGCTTGGCGCAGGGCGTCGTACGGCAGTACAGCCAGGTCGAAGGTCAGCTCCTCGGCACTGAACACCCACACCGGCACATCCAGGCTGCGCTCGCGGTCCATGCGCAACCGGCGCGTCCGCGATTCGGCTGGGATGCCGTGCTCGTCCAGGAAACGATGCACGGCTTCCGGGTCGTCGCTGTGCAGGTGCAGTTGCACGGGGCTGTTGGCATCGGCAGTGCCCTCCAGGACCGGGCCGGCCAGGCGTGGCGCGAAGCCGTGCAGGAACTCCAGCGCACGCATCGCGGCCTCGCGGCGGCGCTGCAGTTCGTTGCCGTGCTGGGGCCCGGAGAACAGCCGCTGGTATTCGCGCAGGGCGTCTTCGATCTCGGTATTGCGGGGCAGGGAGGCATCGTCGTGGATGCCGAGGCGGCTGGCGGCCTTCAGCTTGGCCTGGTGGTAGTCGCGGATGCCGCCTTCGGCCATCAGGCGGGCGGCTTCGTGGGCGAGGCGGTGACGCCGCTCGCGGGTCTGGCTGGCAGCATGCTGGCGGGCGCGATGCATGCGATGACTCCCTGTTGCGACCTGGCTACAGACTAGCGCAGGGATGTGACATCTGCGTGGGTATGGCGGATGTTGCTGCTCTGGTAGGTGCCGACCTTGGTCGGCACGAAGCGCCAACCAAGGTTGGCATCTACCGGGGCAAAAGGGTGCCGTTGATCCTGTAGAGCCGAGCCCATGCTCGGCTGCTCTACCGTGGGCCCCCGGAGCCGAGCATGGCTCGGCTCTACAAAGGGCAGTGCCAACCAAGGTTGGCACCCACCGAACCCTTCCTCAGAAGATATCGAACGCGGCGGCGTCGGCCTGCGGCGTATTGAGGTTCAGGTCGTAGTCGGTCAGGCGGTCCATGTCTTCCACCTTCACCCACTCGGTGGCGCCGTTGAGGGTGGCCTGGACCATGCCGCTGGGCGGGTCGTTCTGGGCGATCGGGGTGTCCTTCAGCGCAGTGCGCATGTAGTCGATCCAGATCGGCAGGGCGGCCTTGCCACCGTATTCGCGGTAGCCCAGCGAGCGGAAGTCGTCGCGGCCCACCCACACGGTGGTCACGTACGGGCCGCCGAAGCCGGAGAACCAGGCGTCGCGGTGGTCGTTGGTGGAGCCGGTCTTGCCGCCCACGTCCTCGCGGCCGAGCACCTTGGCCTGCACGCCGGTACCGCGCTGGACCACGTCGCGCATCATCGACACCAGCTGGTAGGCGGTACGGGCGTCGATCGCGCGCGGGGCGGTGCGGGCATCCGGGTTGACCGGGGCCGCCGGGGTTTCGGTCTTGGCTTCGGCCTTGGCCGCAGCGGCCGGGTCCACCTTCGGCGCCGGGGCGCCGAAGTTGAAGCCGTCCACCACCTGGTTGACCGGCTGGTCGCTGCTGCCGGCGCAGTCGCGGCAGGCCAGCGCCGGGTTTTCCTTGAACACGAGGTTGCCGTCGCGGTCATTGACCTGGTCGATCAGCCAGGTATCCACGCGCGAGCCGCCATTGGCGAACACGGCGTAGCCACGGGCCACCGACAGCGGGGTCAGCGAAGCGGTACCCAGCGACATCGACAGGTTCGGCGGCAGCTCCGATTCGGCAAAGCCAAACTCGCTGATGTACTTGCGCGCGTAGTCCACACCCATGCCATCAAGCAGGCGCACGGAGACCAGGTTGCGCGACTGCACCAGCGCTTCGCGCAGGCGCATCGGACCACGGAAGCCGCCGCCGTCGTTCTGCGGGGCCCAGGTCTTGCCGCGGCGGTCGCGGAACACGACCGGGGCGTCGAGCACGATCGAGGCCGGGTTGTAGCCCTTGTCGAAGGCGGCCGCGTAGACGAACGGCTTGAAGCTCGAACCCGGCTGGCGGCGGGCCTGGGTCGCGCGGTTGAACTTGTTGCCGGAGAAGCTGAAGCCACCGACCAGCGCCTTCAGCGCGCCGTTGTGGGCATCCAGCGAGACCAGGGCGGACTGGCCGCGCGGGATCTGGTCCAGCAGCCACTCACCTTCCTTGGCACCGGCGCGCACACGCACGATGTCACCGCGCTGCACCAGCTTGCCCGGGGTCTTGTTGGTCCACTTGGCGGCACCGGCCGGCAACACGATCTCGGTACGGTTGGCCAGCACCACCGTGGCGCTGCCATCGGCCCCCGTGCTGGCGACGATCGCCGGCAGCAGGCCGGCCTGGCCGAACATGCCGCGCAGGTGCTCGGCCAGGGCGGCGGTATCGTCGCCGGCGCCCAGCTGCACCTGCTTCTCCACGCCGTGCCAGCCGTGGCGGTGGTCGTACAGCAGCAGGCCATCGCGGATGGCCAGGTTGGCGGCGGTCTGCAGGGTGGAGTCGATCGTGGTGGTGACGTGGTAGCCCTTGTTGACCACGTCGCCGCCGAAGCGGGCGATCATTTCCTGGCGCACCAGTTCGGCCACGTAGGGCGCATCGACCTGCACCGGCGGCTCATGCGCGGTGGCGTGCATCGGCACGGCCTTGGCCGCGTCGGCCTCGGCCTGGCTGACGAACTTCAGGTCGGCCATGCGCTGCAGCACGTAGTTGTCACGGCGCTGGCGGGCACGCTCCGGGTTGGAGATCGGGTTGCCCGACGAGGGGAACTTGGGGATACCGGCCAGCGAGGCCATCTCGTCCAGGTCCAGCTCGTTCAGCTTCTTGCCGTAATAGAACTCGGCGGCAGCGGCCACGCCGTAGGCGCGGTTGCCGAAGAAACTCTTGTTCAGGTACAGCTCGAAGATCTCGTCCTTGCTCAGCTCGGATTCGATCTTCCGCGCCAGCAGGATCTCGGCCAGCTTGCGGGTATAGCTGTACTCGGAGCTGAGGAAGAACTGGCGGGCGACCTGCTGGGTGATGGTGGAGCCACCCGGCACACGCTTGTCGCTGGTGGTGGCCAGCAGCCACACCGCGCGGCCGATGCCCATGTAGTCCACACCGCCGTGCTCGTAGAAGCGAGCGTCCTCGGTCGCCAGGAAGGCCTGCTTCAGCTTCTCCGGCACGTCCTTCATGGTGATCGGGGTGCGCCGGGTCTCGCCGAACACCGCCATCAGCTTGCCGTCGGCAGCATAGACGTACATCGGCTCCTGCATTTCCACGTCGCGCAGGGTCTGCACGTCGGGAAGCTTGGAGGAAACGGCATAGTACAGACCGCCCACGGCGGCCGCGCCGATCAGCGCCAGGACCAGGACAATCAGGAAGATCCAGCGCAGCCAGCGGCGGAGTCGAGTCATCGGGTTCAGATTCCGATTGCGAATTTCGTGGTCGCAGAGTATAGATTACGCAAGGTGGCGGCTGGGGTCGGCACCGGGGAGCGCAAGGGGAATTGCCAGGGGCTGCTTCGTGAATCCGTGAGGGATTTCACAGCAGGGCGGTTGTCATTTGCTAAGAATACGTTATTAATGCGCGGACGCAGCTCTTGCGTCCAAGTGCCCGTCGGCAGGGGAGAAACCGTGGGGCTCATCCCAAAAAGTCAGTCGCCGCTTGTTGGCGTCGACATCAGTTCGACTGCGGTAAAGCTTTTGCAGCTGTCCCGCAGTGGCAATCGTTTCCGCGTGGAACATTACGCTGTGGAACCTCTTCCGCCGAATGCGGTGGTGGAGAAGAACATCGTTGAAGTGGAGGCCGTGGGTGAGGCCATCCGCCGGGCGATGAACCGTTCAGGCAGCAAGGCCAAATTGGCCGCTGCCGCCGTCGCGGGGTC
>DQIG01000331.1:0-1536 GCA_003525885.1 Stenotrophomonas sp. | reverse complement strand
CCGTCGCGGGGTCGGCGGTGATCACCAAGGTGATCCCGATGCCGGCCGATCTCGACGAAAACGACATGGAAGCCCAGATCGAGCTGGAAGCGGTCAACTACATTCCGTATCCGATCGAGGAAGTGAACCTGGACTTCGAGGTGATCGGGTCGATCCCGAACAACCCGGAGATGGTCCAGGTGCTGCTGGCCGCGTCGCGTTCGGAGAATGTCGAGCTGCGCCAGTCCGCACTGGAACTGGGTGGCCTGCAGGCCAAGGTGATGGACGTGGAGGCCTTCGCGGTCGAGAACGCCTACGCCCTGGTCGCCAGCGAGCTGCCGGTGTCCATCGATGGCGTGGTTGCACTGGTCGACATCGGCGCCACCATGACCACCCTCAATGTCCTGCGCGGCGGCCGTAGCCTCTACAGCCGCGAGCAGGTGTTCGGTGGCAAGCAGCTGACCGACGAGATCATGCGCCGCTACGGCCTGAGCTACGAGGAAGCCGGGCTGGCCAAGCGCCAGGGCGGCCTGCCGGAAAGCTACGAGATGGAAGTGCTGGAGCCGTTCAAGGAAGCCACGGTCCAGCAGATCAGCCGCCTGCTGCAGTTCTTCTATGCAGGCAGCGAATTCAACCGCGTCGATCACATCGTGCTGGCCGGCGGCTGCGCCGTGCTCGGTGGCCTGCCGGAGATGGTCGAGGAACAGCTGGGCGTGCCGACCGTGGTCGCCAACCCGCTGGCGCAGATGACCCTGGGGCCGAAGGTGAACGCGCATGCGTTGGCCCAGGATGCCCCCGCGCTGATGATCGCGACCGGTCTGGCGCTGAGGAGCTTCGACTGATGGCACGCATCAATCTATTGCCCTGGCGCGCCGAGCGGCGCAAGCAACGCCAGCGCGAGTTCTACGCAATGCTGGGCATGGCCGCTGTCGGTGGCCTGCTGTTGTCGCTGATGATCTGGTTCTATTACGACCGCCAGGTGAGCGGCCAGATGGACCGAAACGCCTATCTGGAAGCCGAGATCGAGAAGGTCAAGGAACAGAACAAGGAGATCGACCGCCTCGACGCGCAGAAGGAACGCCTGCTGGCCCGCAAGAAGGTGATCGAGGAACTGCAGGCCAAGCGCTCGCAGATGGTCCACCTGTTCGACGCGCTGGTGCGCACCATCCCCGACGGCGTGGTGCTGACCGCGCTGAAGCAGGAAGGGGATGTGCTGACGCTGGAAGGCCGCACCCAGTCCAACGCCCGTGTTTCGGCCTACATGCGCAACCTGGAGACCTCCGGCTGGATGACCAACCCGGAGCTGTCGATCATCGAAGCGCGTGACCCGGAGAAGGACAAGGACGGCAAGGCCGGCCCGCTGGCCGACATCAAGGCGCTGCCCTACGTGTTCGTGGTCAAGGTGAAACTGCCGGCACAGAGCGAAGAGGTTTCGGCGACGCCGGGCCTGAACGCCGATGGCTCGGTGGCGACGGCGGCCCCGGCACCGGTGGCACCGCTGGCCGCAGGTCCGGATACCGCAACGCCTGCGGCTCCGGCGGCTGGCCAGTCGCCAGC
>DQIG01000332.1:3077-3424 GCA_003525885.1 Stenotrophomonas sp. | reverse complement strand
GCACCTGCGCGGCGAGACCATCAAGAGCGCCCGCGACGTGGGCTGGGTGCAGAACCTCAACGCCGGCCGGCTGATGCGCAAGGGCGTGGCCACTGCCCCGTCCGACCTCGACGCCGACGCGTTCCGCCAGCGCTTCCCGCTGGGCTCGGGCAGCCGGGTGGTGCTGATCGATGGCGAAGGCCACTACGCCGGCATCGTGCAGATCCCGCGCGTCTACGGCGACGGCGTGAAGCCGGAGACCGCAGTCGGCGAGCTGGCCGAGAACCGTGACGTATCGCTGTCGCCGTCCTCGGACGTGGTCAGCGTGATGCAGCGTTTCGACCTGACCCAGGCCGACGAACTGGCCG
>DQIG01000332.1:531-2943 GCA_003525885.1 Stenotrophomonas sp. | reverse complement strand
ACCCAGGCCGACGAACTGGCCGTGGTCGCCGCCGACGGCCAGGTACTGGGCGTGGTCTCTGAAGCCTTCGTCCGCAAGCGCTACGCCGAGGAGCTGGACAAGCGCCAGCGCGAACTGATGGGCGAGCGCGTCGACGACACCGACTGACCGCGCAAAAAGGGGACGGAGGGGATTAAGTCGTTTCAGGCCCGTTCGGATATCCACGCGTGGCGTGGATCTACCGTCACATGGCCGGGGTAGACTCCGGGTATGCGCTTCATCGAGACCTTCCAGGCCGGCCCCTTCGCCGACACCGTGGTCAGCCTGCTGGCCGCCTTCGTACTGGGCACGCTGATCGGTGCCGAGCGCCAGTACCGGCAACGCACCGCCGGCCTGCGCACCAACGTGCTGGTAGCGGTGGGCGCCGCCGCCTTCGTCGATCTGGGCATGCGCATCGCCGGCAGTGCCGAGGCGGTGCGGGTGATCTCCTACGTGGTCTCCGGTGTCGGCTTCCTCGGCGCCGGCGTGATCATGAAGGAAGGCATGAACGTGCGCGGCCTGAACACTGCCGCCACCCTGTGGTGCTCGGCCGCGGTCGGCAGCTGCACCGGCGCGGACATGCTGGCAGAGGGCGTGCTGCTGACGGTCTTGATCATCGCCGGCAACACCCTGCTGCGGCCTCTGGTGAATGCGATCAACCGCATTCCGATCAACGAGGCTGCCACCGAGGCCACCTACGAGGTGCGCCTGAGCGTGGACGCCGAAGCGGTGCCGCGGGTGCGCGAACGGCTGGTTGATGCATTGGAGGCGGCACAGTATCCGGTCGGTGACGTGCAGGTGGTCGAACATGCCGACGCACCCACCGATGTGATCGCGGTGCTGGTCAGTACAGCGGTCAGTGCCGACGAGCTGGACGTGGTACTGGCACGGATGGAGCACGTGCCCGGCGTGCTGCACGCCACATGGGAAGTCAGTACCCGCGATTGATTGATCCACGCATGGCGTGGATCTGCCGAGGTCATTGCGCAGTAGATCCACGCCATGCGTGGATGTGCTTCTCTCACCTACCCATCCGCTGCTGCGCGCGCAGCAGTTTTCGGAACGAACCGCACTTCCGCGCGTCCTCTGCCTGCGGGCAGGCCGCCGCCCGTTGCAGGTGCCGGCGTACCCGTTGCAGCCGGGTGATCTGCCGCTGCAGCACATCGGCCTGCGCCAGCAGGGCCTCCCGGTCCAGCGAAATGCACCCGCGCTGCGGCGGCAGCGATGCCCCGATCTGTTGCAGCGACAGCCCGGCCGCCTGGCCGAGGCCGATCAGTGCCAGCCGTTCCAGCACCTGCTCGTCGTACTGCCGGCGCAGGCCGCGGCGGCCCAGCGCCTGCAACAACCCCAGCTGTTCGTAGTAACGCAGCGTCGAGGACGGCATGCCACTGCGCTTCACCACCTCGCCGATATCCAGTTCCCGCACGGGCTTGACCTCAAGTGACCTTCAAGCGCCAACCTATGGGCAACTACCCGACGAGGCAAGGCCATGGCCAGCACATCCCCCATTGATCAGAACACCCTGTGGAACGGCCCTGGTGGCCAGATATGGGTTGCGCAGCAGGCCATTCTCGATGGCCTGTTCCAGCCGATGGCCGACCTGCTGGTGGCCGAACTTCCGGATACCGTCATGCAACTGCTCGACATTGGCTGCGGTACCGGTGCCAGCCTGCTGGCCGCGGCCACAGCGCGCCCGGCGGTACACTGCACCGGCCTGGACATCTCCGCGCCGATGCTGGCGCTGGCCCGCCAGCGCGCCGAGGCCGCCGGGCTGGCGGCAGACTTCATCGTCGCCGACGCGCAGCGGCATCCGCTGCCGTCCGCGCACTTCGACTGGATCCAGTCACGCTTGGGCGTGATGTTTTTCGAGGATACCGGCGCGGCCTTTGCCAACCTGCACCGCGCGGCACAGCCCGGTGCGGGACTGCGCTGCCTCGCGTGGCGCAGTGCCGGGGAGAATCCGTTCATGACCACCGCCGAGCGCGCCATCGGCGATGAACTGGATCTTCCACCCCGGGTACCCGGCGCCCCCGGACAGTTCGCCTTCGCCGATGGCGAGCGTGTGCAGCGCCAACTGCAGGACGCCGGCTGGAATGACGTAGAGGTTGTTGCGGTGGACCTGCCCTGCTCGCTCGCCCGCGACGACCTGCCGACCTATGTCGGCCAGCTGGGCCCGTTGGGATTGGCACTGCGATCGATGCCGGACGCCCGCGCCGCCGTGCTTCGCGAGAAGGCGTTGGCGGCATTCGCTCCGTTCATCGAAGGTGACCGCGTCCGCGTGGATGCCGCCTGCTGGCTGGTCCGCGCCCGCGCCTAGAAAAAAGGGGACGGAGGGGATTAAGTCGCGCATGCCCCGGTTGTGCCGGATACGACTTAATCCCCTCCGTCCCCTTT
>DQIG01000332.1:0-379 GCA_003525885.1 Stenotrophomonas sp. | reverse complement strand
TCCCCTCCGTCCCCTTTTTCTGCTAGAGGGCCTCGCCGGCGTCGGCCAAGCGTGATTCGATCAGTGCGTACCACTGTTGCAGCACGTCGATCAGCATGTCCAGCTCGGCGTCGGTGCGCTGTGCGCGGCCGCTGCGCAGGCAGGCCTGGGCTTCCTGCAGCTGGGCCAGGAAGCCAGCCACGGTATCGGCCTGCAGGATCAGGCCTGGCAGGCGCCGCCCGGGGATGCGCACCACGGCATGGTTGCCGAGCTGGCCGTACACGCTGAGAGTGGCTTCCGTCTTCATGGAGAGGGGGAGGAATTGGGCATTCATCGCGTGCACCGTTTGAAAACCTGAGCCGCCGGCAGGCGTGGACGACGGGGGAGACGTTGCCACGCC
>DQIG01000260.1:2596-7588 GCA_003525885.1 Stenotrophomonas sp. | reverse complement strand
GGGGCGTGAGCCGCATGGATGCGGCGACCGAGCTTACAGGGACGTACTTGCAGCGCCCCCCGCAAGCGGACCTGCCCCGCCATCCCACGGAATCCCGCCGTTGCTGTTGCCGTTGCCTCTGCGGGTGCAGGGCGCAGCCCTGCAAAGCCCCCCTTTCCCATACCCCGCCGAATGGGTATACAGTCGACCCGTACCGGCACCGTGCCGGAATGAACCCTGGGAGGGGACCATGCGCAACACCTTCAAGACCCTGTTGCTGGCACTGCCGCTGTGCCTGGCCGCGCTCTCGGCCCAGGCCGCCGACGGCGCTGCAGGCCGCTGGAAGACCATCGACGACAAGACCGGCAAGGTGAAGTCGATCGTCGAGATCACCGAGGCCGCCAACGGCACGTTGACCGGCAAAGTGGTCGACATCCTGCACTCGGACAAGGGCCCGAACCCGGTCTGTGACGGCTGTGAAGGCGCCAACAGGAACAAGCCGGTGAAGGGCATGACCATCCTCTGGAACCTGAAGGCCGACGGCGCCAACAAGTGGTCCGGCGGCACCATCCTCGACCCGGCCAACGGCAAGACCTACAAGTCGAAGATGGAACTGCAGCCGGGCGGCACCAAGCTGGACGTGTCCGGCTGCATCGCCTTCATCTGCCGCGCACAGACCTGGCAGCGCGAGTAAGCACCCGGCCCCGCTTCATCCCCGTGACCCGGCCCCGGCCGGGTCACGTCGTTGCGGGCATGCGATAATCTGCGGTTCCCCTCGGATCCACCCCGCGACCATGACCCGTACCGCGCTCGTCACCACCGCCCTGCCCTACGCCAACGGCCCGCTGCATCTGGGCCACCTGGTCGGCTACATCCAGGCCGACATCTGGGTGCGTGCACGGCGAATGAGCGGCGGCAAGGCCTGGTTCGTCTGCGCCGACGACACCCATGGCACGCCGATCATGCTGGCCGCGGAAAAGGCCGGGGTCACCCCGGAAACCTTCATCGCCAACATCCAGGCCAGCCACGAACGTGACTTCGCCGCCTTCGGCGTGGCCTTCGACCACTACGACTCGACCAACTCGGCGGCCAACAAGGCGCTGACCGAGCAGTTCTACCTGAAGCTCGAAGCCGCCGGCCACATCAGCCGCCGTTCGGTCGCGCAGTTCTACGATCCGGCCAAGGGCATGTTCCTGCCCGACCGCTACGTCAAGGGCATCTGCCCGAATTGCGGCAGCCCTGACCAGTACGGCGACAACTGCGAAGTCTGCGGCGCGACCTATGCACCGACCGACCTGAAGGAGCCGCGTTCGGTCATCTCCGGTGCCACGCCGGAAATGCGCGATTCGGAGCACTTCTTCTTCGAGGTGGGCCACTTCGATGCGTTCCTGCGCGAATGGCTGGCCGGCGATGTCGCCCTGCCGGGCGTGAAGGCCAAGCTGGGTGAATGGCTCAATGCCGAAGGTGGCCTGCGCGCGTGGGACATCTCGCGCGATGCGCCGTACTTCGGCTTCCAGATTCCCGGCCAGCCGGGCAAGTACTTCTACGTCTGGCTGGACGCACCGATCGGCTACCTGTCCAGCTTCCAGACCCTGTGCGGCAGGATCGGCGAAGACTTCGAAGCGCACCTGCGCGCAGGCACCGCCACCGAACTGCACCACTTCATCGGCAAGGACATCGTCAACTTCCACGGCCTGTTCTGGCCCGCGGTGCTGCACGGTACCGGCCACCGCGCGCCGACCCGCCTGCACGTCAACGGCTACCTGACCGTGGACGGCGCCAAGATGAGCAAGTCGCGCGGCACCTTCGTGATGGCACGTACCTTCCTCGATGCCGGCCTGGAGCCGGAAGCGCTGCGCTACTACTACGCCGCCAAGTCGGGCGGTGGCGTCGACGATCTCGACCTGAACCTGGGTGACTTCATCGCCCGCGTCAACGCCGACCTGGTCGGCAAGTTCGTCAACCTGGCCAGCCGCTGCGCCGGCTTCATCAGCAAGCGCTTCGACGGCCAGCTGGCCGCGCAGCTGCCCGATGCGGCGCAGTACCAGCGCTTCGTCGATGGCCTGGCGCCGATCCGTGAAGCCTACGAGCGCAATGACCCGGCCGCGGCGATCCGTCTGACCATGACCCTGGCCGACGAAGCCAATCGCTACATCGACGACGTCAAGCCGTGGGTCATCGCCAAGCAGGAAGGCGCCGATGCGCAGCTGCAGGCCGTGTGCAGCCAGGGCCTGAACCTGTTCCGCGTACTGGTCACCGCACTGAAGCCGGTACTGCCAGCCACCGCCGCGCAGGCCGAGGCCTTCCTGGCCGCCCCGGTGAACGACTGGACCGACCTGGCGCAGCCGCTGCTGGGCCACCGCATCACTGAGTACACCCCGCTGTTCACCCGTATCGACCCGAAGAAGATTGACGCCATGATCGACGCCTCCAAGGACACCCTGCAGCCGGCCGCCGCTGCCGCCCCCACCGCCAAGCCGGCTGCCCCGGCCCCGGCCAAGGACGACGCCAAGAGCACCGACGCTCCGGCCTACATCGGCATCGATGATTTCGCCAAGCTCGACCTGCGCATCGGCAAGGTGCTGGTCTGCGAGTTCGTGGAAGGTTCGGACAAGCTGCTGCGCTTCGAACTGGACGCCGGCGAACTGGGCAAGCGCCAGATTTTCTCCGGCATCCGTGGCAGCTACGGCGAGCCGGAAACGCTGGTCGGCCGCAGCGTGGTGTTCATCGCCAACCTGGCCCCGCGCAAGATGCGCTTCGGCCTGAGCGAAGGCATGATCCTGTCTGCCGGTTTCGACGGCGGCGCGCTGGCGCTGCTGGACGCAGACAGCGGTGCGCAGCCGGGCATGCCGGTCCGCTGATGCCTGCAGCGGGCGTGGCCACGGCCTCGCCCGCCGGCAGCACCGGCCTCTGGAGGCAACGCGATGGGAGGCAACGGAATGGAACTGGCGCTGTTCGACTTCGACCACACCGTGACCACCTGCGATACCTATGGCCGTTTCCTGCGCCGCGTGGCCACCGCCGAACAGCTGGCGCAGGCGTGGTGGAAAGTCGGACCGTGGCTGGTCGCGTACAAGCTGAAGCTGATCTCGGCCGAACGCATCCGCGCCCGCGTCACCCGCCTGACCTTCAGCGACCGCCACAGTGACGACATCGCCACGCTGGCGGCCGGCTTCTCGCGTGAGTTCCTCCCGGACGTGGTGCGCCCGGAGATGCTGGAGCAGATCCGCTGGCACAAGGAACAGCAGCACACCGTGGTGATCGTGTCCGGCTCGCTGGATCTCTACCTGCGGCCGTGGTGCGAGCAGCTGGGCCTGCAGTTGATCTGCAACCGGCTGGAAAGCCAGGACGGACGCCTGACCGGCCGTTACGCCGGTGGCGACTGTGGCCCGCGCAAGGTCGAGCACATCCGTCGCCAGTTCGATCTGTCGCGCTACGTGCGCATCCATGCCTACGGTGACAGTTCCGAAGACAAGCCGATGCTGGCGCTGGCCCACGAGCGCTGGTTCCGTGGCAAACCCCTGAAGTAACCCCAACGCGCAGCCTTCGCCACGCATGAGCCTGATCCCGCCCCTGACCGAACGCCTCGACCGCCTGCTGCCGCAGACCCAGTGCGGGCAATGCGGCTATGACGGCTGCCGCCCGTACGCGCAGGCAATGGCACGCGGCGAGGCGGGCGTGGACCGCTGCCCGCCGGGGGGCGATGCCGGTGCACGGGCGCTGGCACGGGTGCTGGGCCTCCCGGCGATTCCGTTCGATCGTTCGCGCGGCCAGCACAAGGCGGCCCAGGTGGCGTTGATCGTGGAAGCCGACTGCATCGGCTGCACCAAGTGCATCCAGGCCTGCCCGGTAGATGCCATCGTCGGCGGCGCCAAGTACATGCACACGGTCATTGCCGACCTGTGCACCGGCTGCGAGCTGTGCATTCCACCGTGCCCGGTGGACTGCATCGAGATGCTGCCCCTGTAAGGGGTCAGAGCCCTTTTCGCAGAAAAGGGCTCTGACCCTAAACAGGATTACGGCACCGCCGCCGTCACCACGATCTCGACCTTCCACTCGGCGTGGGCCAGCTTGGCTTCGAAGGTTGCGCGGGCCGGGGTCGCACCCTCGACCACCCACTCGTCCCACGCCTTGTTCATGCCGTCAAAGTCGGCGATGTCGGCCAGGAATACTTCCGCACGCAGCACGTGCTGGCGATCACTGGCGACCAGTGCCAGCAGCTTGTCGATCTCCGCCAGCACCTGCCGGGTCTGCCCGGTGATGTCCTGGCTGGTGTCTTCCGGAATCTGGCCGGAGAGGTAGGCGACCTTGTTGTACACGGTCATTTCGGACATGCGCGGTCCGACGTCGTAACGCTCCATCATGGGCGTGGCTCCTGCGGGTGATCAGGCCTGCATTGTCCTCCAAACCGGTCAACGGTGGGTGCAGGGCAGCCATCCACGCATGTTCACTACCGGCTTCCGACAGCGGCGCTGGTCAAATGCCAGCGACAGGCGCACGATGCGCCTCGCCCGCGTTGACACCGCCCTCGCCCCTCCTGACGCACCCTTGCGCCGATGACCGAAACCACCGACCCCGCCACCGCTCCCTCCACCCCGGCATGGAAGCGGGTCCTGACCATCGTCGTCCCGCTGCTGATCCTCGCACTGGCCTTGCATGGCCTGGCCAATGAGTTCGATGAGAACGGCTACCGCGCCATCCGCCACGCCTTCCGCCAGCTCAGTGGCACGCAGATCGCGCTCACCGTCGTGCTGGGCCTGGCCAGCTACGCCTGCCTGATCGGCTTTGATGCCATCGGCCTGCGCCGAAGCGGCATCCGCGTGCATCCGGCGCGCATCGGCATCACCGCCTTCCTTGCGCACACCCTTGGCCAGACCGTGGGCTTTGCCGCACTGACCGGCGGCGCGGTACGCCTGCGTGGCTACCGCAGCGCCGGTCTCGACCTGGCGCAGATCGGCCAGGTGGTGCTGATGAGCACACTCGGCTTCGTGTTCGGTGCGTGGCTGCTGATCA
>DQIG01000260.1:2252-2448 GCA_003525885.1 Stenotrophomonas sp. | reverse complement strand
TTCGGTGCGTGGCTGCTGATCAGTGTGGCGCTGTGCATGGAACCTGCGGCGGCAGCGTTGGCATTGCCATTGAATCCCGATGCCGTGCGCATCGTCGGCATCGTCGCGCTGCTCGCCTATCTCGGCACCGTGCTGCTGGTCGGCCGCGATGGACGGCAGTTCAGCGTGTTCGGCCATGCGTTGTGGCTGCCCGACC
>DQIG01000260.1:510-2093 GCA_003525885.1 Stenotrophomonas sp. | reverse complement strand
TGGCTGCCCGACCGCCGCACCATGATCGGCGTCACCGTGCTCAGCGTGATCGAACTGGTGCTGGCCAGTGCCGCGTTCTACGTGCTGCTGCCGGATTCCACGCCGACTGGCCTGCCCGGCTTCGTCGGCCTGTACCTGGTGGCGGTGCTGGCCGGCCTGGTCTCGACCGTGCCGGCCGGCCTGGGTGTGTTCGAATGGAGCCTGCTGAAGCTGTTGCCGCAGGTGGCACCGGCCGCAGTGCTGGCGGCTGCACTGATCTACCGCGTCACCTACTACGTGCTGCCGCTGGTGCTGGCCACCCTGCTCGCCCTTGCACCCGCCCTGCGTCAGCCGCTGCAGGCAAGCGCCGGAGCAACCCGCGCCGGCTGGAACGCGCTGCGCCCATGGTTGCCGCAGATCATCGCGCTGGCGGTGTTCAGCATCGGCGCCGCGCTGGTCATCGACGGCACACTGCCGACGCCGCGCCGTCACCTGGTCAATGCGTCGCTGCCGATCCTGGAAACCTCGCACCTGATCGGCAGCCTCAGTGGCGTCGCGTTGCTGCTGATCGGCCAGGGCCTGGCCCGGCGCAGCCACGCGGCGTGGATGCTGGCGATGGCGGTGTGCTTGGTCACCCCACTGCCGCTGTGGCTGCGCGGTGGCCAACCGTTGATCGCCGTCTCGGCAGTGCTGGTGGCGATGGCGCTGTGGGCCGCGCGCCGCGAGTTCTATCGCCAGGGTGCGCTGCTGGATGAAGCCTGGTCGTGGCCGTGGCTGCGCAACCTGGGCCTGGTGCTGGTGGCGGTGACCTGGCTGCTGTTCTTCACCTACAGCCATGTCGAATACCAGAATGAACTGTGGTGGCAGTTCGCGGTGTCCGGCAACGCACCGCGCGCGTTGCGTGCGCTGCTGGTGGTGGCCATCGCGCTGGTGATGTTCGGCCTGGCGCGGCTGCTGCACAGCACCCGCAGCCCGCTGCCGGCCGCCGATGAGCCCACGCTGCAATCGCTGGCGCCGGTCCTGGCCGGTGCCACCGACACCCAGGCCTGCCTGGTGCTGACCGCTGACAAGGCGGTGCTGCGCGACGAAGCGAAGCTGGGCTTCGTGATGATGCAGCGCTATGGGGGTTCGCTGATCGCAATGGGCGATCCGGTCGGCCCCCCCGATGTCGCCCGCGCACTGATCTGGCGCTTCCGCGAGGAAGCCGACCGCCTCGGCCTGCGCCCGGTGTTCTACCAGGTTGGCGAGACCTACTGGCAGACCTATCTCGACCTCGGCCTCGGCCTGGTCAAGCTGGGCGAAGAAGCGATGGTGCCGCTGCATGATTTCGGCCTGGAAGGCCGCGAACGTGCCGACCTGCGCCAGGCCTGGAACCGCGGCAAGCGCAGCGGCCTGTCGTTCCGGGTGGCGCAGGTGGAGGAGATTCCCAGCCTGCTGCCGCGCCTGCACGCAATCTCCAACGCGTGGCTGGAAGACAAGGCCGGCGACGAAAAGGGCTTCTCGCTCGGCAGCTATGACCCGGATTACCTGGTGCGCTTCCCGGTGGCCCTGGTGGAGGCCGAAGGCCAGATCGTGGCCTTCGCCAACCTGTGGCAGGCACCGGC
>DQIG01000260.1:0-328 GCA_003525885.1 Stenotrophomonas sp. | reverse complement strand
GTCGGTCGACCTGATGCGCCACGTCAACGAGGCGCCGAAGGGCACGATGGACTTCCTCTTCATCGAGCTGTTCCTGTGGGGCCGCGCGCAGGGCTATGCACGCTTCTCGCTGGGCATGGCGCCGCTGTCCGGGCTGGCACAGCATCGTCTGGCCGGCCGCTGGAATCGCCTGGCCGGCCTGCTGGCGCGGCACGGCGAACGCTTCTACGGGTTCAGTGGCCTGCGCCGTTTCAAATCGAAGTTCGATCCGCAGTGGCGGCCACGCTATCTTGCTGCGCCAGGCGGCATGCACCTGCCGGCCGCGCTGCTGGACGCCACGCGCCTGATC
>DQIG01000114.1 GCA_003525885.1 Stenotrophomonas sp. | reverse complement strand
GACGACCGGTGCAGTCTCGAACAGGTTCAGCAGGGTTTCCAGCTGGTAGGGCTGGCCAATGCGGACCACGGCGGCGACCCGGTTACGGTGGTCGCCGGGTTCCAGCCGGACGACTCCCGGCAGGCGATCCAGGCCGTGGAAAGCCCAGGCCTGTGCGCTGATGAAGACGCCGATGCGGGTGTCCTTGGGCCACGCACGCTGCGAGGCAGACAACAGCTTGACGCCCGACTCGAACGTGCCGTTGTGGAACGGCCCGAAGGACGAGAAGTCGAAGGCGATCGTTCGTTGCCCCTGCACCGGGTCCAGCGCCTCCAGCAGCCGTTCGGCACGGTACTCTGGCGATGTGAAGTAGCGATAGATGAGCGGGGCGTACTCCGGGTAGCGCTGGCGCAGCACTGCACCATTGATCTCCTCGCGCTCGGACCGTTGCTGGCCCGTGGTCGAGAATGACTGTTCACCCTGGTGCCAGACGAAGGCATGGTTGGCCAGCGCGGCCCGATAGCCTGCGCGGTTGGCGCGCATGATCAGGTCGTTCTCTTCGTTGTAGCCCTTGCCGTAGACCGTGTCGAAGATGCCGAACTCCGCCAACAGCGTGCCGCGGATCCACAGCGCGAAGCCGACGGCAGTGGGGATGAACGAGAAACGGGGCAGCCGGCGCGCAAGGGGCAGGAACTTGGCAAGCGCCTGCTCGACGGTCACATCGGCGTGTTCCATGGTGTAGGGCAGCGTGGCCAGCGTCGCGTTGTTGCTGCGCGGGCAGACGAAGCCGATCATCGGGTCGATCGCGGCCACTGCCAGGATCTCTTCGATGGCACCTGCGGTGACTTCGGTATCGGAGTTGAGCAGGAAGACGTCGGCGCCTTCCTCGATGGCGAGCTGGAAGGCGCGGTTGCAGGTGCCGATGAACCCGAGGTTCTCCTCGTTTGCCAGCGCATGCACCTCGACGCCGTCAAGACCTTCGGCGGCCGCTTTCTGCAGTGCTGCGCCCAGCGGAGCGTAGTCCGGGCTGTCGTTGTACAGCCAGACCGACGCGCCCGCACGCGCCAGTTCCCCGGCGACGCTGCGCAGGCCGCGCATGAACGGAGCTACCAACTGCTCGTTGCGGTAGAACGGGGCGACCACATGCAGCGGGCGCTGCACGCGTGCCTCAGCAGGCGGCGGCAGCGGATGGCTGCGGTGGACGGCCGGAACGGCCGGTGCATCGGGCAGCATTTCCGGCAGGTACTGCGGCTTCTCCAGCAGCAGCGCCACTACGTCTTCCAGCGAAGTGATGCGCCGCATTCCTTCAATCGCGTCCCCCTGCGCGCGTTCACGCGGCACCAGGAACAGACCGCATTCGGCATTGGCGCCGTGGAAGTTGTCCGGGCAGTTGTTGAAGTTGTCGGGATTGAAGGCCGGGTAGACCACTCCAAAGGCGGCGTAGTCCAGCTGTGCCACGGCGGCCAAGGTGGTCGCGGCGCCCTCCACCGAGTTGCATTCGGCAAAGACGACCGGGCGGCAGCGCTGCAGCGTCTCCATGGCACCGGTAAGCACCTGCGCTTCCATGCCCTCCACGTCAACCTTCAGCAGATCCAGGCGTGTCAGCTGCAAGGAGTCGAGGGTGACGATGCGCACCGTGTAGCCGCGGCCGGCATCGATCAGGCTCAGGCCGCCCTGGTTCTGGGCCTCCTCGGCCGAATCGTCGAGCGAGATCGAGCCCGGATGGTCGGATAGGCCGGCATTGTGGGCCGTGACCTGTCGGGTGAGTCCGTTGCGTTCGATGTTGCGTTGGAGGATGGCAAAGGCATTGCGACGCGGTTCGAATGCGTGGACATGTCCCAGGCTGCCGATGTTCCGGGCAAGGGCCACAGCATGGGTGCCGATGAAGGAGCCTACGTCGGCAACGACGCTTCCAGGCGCAATGAAGCGGCGAAGCAACGCCAGCTCGTTCTCGGCCCACTCCCCATACCAGCGCAGCGAATCGGCGATGACGGTGTCACCGGGGAGCGTTTCGAAAACGCCGTGACGTCCAGTAATGATGATCATGAGCGATGAGATGTACGGAACGACACTGCCAGCGGCTGCGCGCCGGAAATGCCGTGGACCAGTTGTGGGTTGAGGGCCGTCAGGACGATGGCATCGTGCAGCCAGTGGTGTTGCACGTGGTCATCGCCGGGGCCCTCGGCGAGTGCGATATCCAGGCTGTATTCGCCGCGGATCAGGCGAGGGAGGCGCATCTGGAACGTTACGGTGAAGACGCTTCCCTGCTCGACGGCGATGGCCTCATCGCGAAGGTAGCTGTCGGAGCTTTCGGCCACCAGGTACTGTCCCTTACGGTCCTTCAGCATGAAGCCGATGGCGGGATAGTCCAGGGCCTTGCCTGCCCGCGCGGTCACCACCAGGCGCACGTCGTCCTGCGAAGAGAACTCGGACACGATGTTGCCATCGACGTCGGTGAACACCGCGCTCTCGATGTGCGCGCCCCCTGCGCCGAAGCTGTCCACGTCCGGGCGGAAGGCGCCTGCATGGAAATGGGTCGCTTCCACGCTATCCGCATCGTAGCTGCCCTGGCTGAGGGCTGCGTTCGGCTTGGCCACAGCCGATTCCTGGCGGTCCGCATAGAGGTCGCGCAGATAGATGGCAGAGATCTCGCGTGCAGAACCGATATCGCACTGGTACTGCCCGTCCTGCCGTCGCAACAGCACGGCGGATGCACAGAGCGCGTTGACCGCGCCCATGTCATGGCTGACGAAGAGGAGGGTGCCACCGCCGCGCTGGAAGCCTGCAAGGAACCGCATGCACTTCTGCTGGAAGTAGGCATCGCCGACGCTCAGTGCCTCGTCGATGATCAGGATGTCTGCATCCACGTGGGCAATGACGGCAAATGCCAAGCGCACGTACATGCCGCTGGAATAGGTCTTGACCGGCTGGTTGATGAAATCGCCGATATCGGCGAAGGCGGCGATTTCGGCGAAGCGACGGGTCACCTCCTCCTTTTCCACGCCGTACAGCGACGCGGCAAGATAGACGTTCTCGCGACCGGAGAATTCGGGGTTGAAGCCGGCGCCCAGCTCCAGCAGTGCCGCCACCCGTCCATTGACGGTGATCGCGCCTTCGGTGGGAGTCAGCGTGCCGCAGATCATCTGCAGCAGGGTCGACTTGCCGGCACCGTTGCGGCCGATGATGCCCACCGTCTCGCCACGATGGATGGTGAAGCCCACATCGCGCAGTGCCCAGAATTCCCGGTAGTACTGCCGGCGGCCCCGCCACAGCATCTGCATCAGCCGGTGCGTCGGCTTCTCATAGACGTTGAAGCACTTGCCCAGGCCCTGCACCTGGATGGCGATGTCAGAGCACATCGGCAAACCCCTTGCGTGTGCGCTGGAAGAAGGCAAAGCCCAGGAAGAACACCGCCAGCGAGACCAGCAGGCAGGTCGGATAGACCACCGGGTCCAGCCCCTTGCCCCACATCAGGACATCGCGCATCTGCGCGACGATGGGCGCCAGTGGATTGATGTTCAGCACCGGCCGCAACGACGCCGGGATCGCATCGATCGGATAGAAGATGGGTGTCAGGAACATCACGGCGGTGGTGATGATCGCGGTGATCTGCGCGGTGTCGCGCAGGAACACGCCCAGCGCAGAGAGCAGCCAGGCAATGCCGGTCATGAACAGGATCATCGGGACCATCACCAGCGGCGCCAGCAGCGCGGTCATCGGCGGCAGACCGGTGGACACCAGGTAGAACAGCAGCCAGACCACCAGGTTCACCGCCAGGCTGAACATCGCGGTGAGCACGCTGACCCACGGCAGGACCTCCAGCGGGAATACCACCTTTTTCACGTAGTTGGCGTTGCCGACGATCAGGCCCGGGGCGCGGTTGAATACCTCGCTGAACAGGTTGAACACCAGCAGGCCGCTGAACAGCACCAGGGCGAATTCGGTGCGCGAACCGCTGCCGCCGGGCCAGCGGGCCTTGAAGACCTCGCTGAACACCAGCGTATAGATGGCGAGCATGAAGATCGGCTGCACGAGCGCCCACGCCAGTCCCAGCAAGGACCCGCGGTAACGGGCGGCGATTTCGCGCGCCGCCAGTGCGAGGACCAGTCGGCGGTTGTCGATCAGGGACCGGATCAGTTGGCCGGGGGAACTGGGGAAGGCTTCCATTCAACGAGGGCGAGGAGATTGACCAGATAGTCTACTGCGGGCGGGTGAGGCCCGCATGGAGGCCGTTCAGGCTTCACCCCGCCTTGCTGCGAGCAAAGGTGAAGTGCTTGTGCCCAAGATAGGCAGTGAAGATCGGCACGGCCACACCGACCAAGTGGGCGCTGAGTGGAATATCCAATGGCCAGTTGAGCAGTGGCAGCAACCAGCGCTTGAGCAGGACGCTGATGGCCAAGGTCTGCAGCAGGCTGATGGCATTGATGGCGATGAACCACGCTGCCTGCTGTCCGATGGGACGGTCCGAACCCTTGAAAACCAGAACCCGGTTCAGGATGAATGCCGTCAGCATGCCCAGCCCGTAGGCCAGACAGACGGCAACCTCGAAGGGCACAGCAAGGCTGAACAGGATACGGCTACCCACGTTGACCGCAGCCGCTGTGCCGCCACAGATGATGAACAGGAGGAACTGGCGGCTCATGCATGGGTCCTTGGGGCGGAGATCCGCGGTTGTGCCGCGGCATAGGTCAACAGCATCAACACCAGCACCAGTGCCGCGTACAGCAGCCGGCCAGCACGTTCTTCGGCCCAGAGCCGCAGTGCGCTGAGGCCGCCGATCCTCGAAGGTGGCGTTACGGCGATCCAGGTATGCGTGTCGTTGTCGACGAGGTGCAACCGGTAGTCGTCGGCCGGGAGCTGCACGACGCGCGTGCGCCAGCGTTCGCCCTGGACGCCTTCGCGCACCAGGTCGACGCTATGGTGGCTGCCTTCCAGGCGTGCCCCCACCGCAGGCATGCCTGCGCCCGCGTGCCGATAGGCGATCCAGCCGCCGTCGGTGCTGACCGCGGCACTGCGGCAGTCGGCCTGGTTGGCGTCGCCGGTGCCCGGTGCGTAGGTGCCGACCGCATAGGGCAGTACCGGAAGCGTGGTGTAGGCACCGGAGGAGCTGATTCCGCTGCAGGCCTCCACCGAGAACGGCAGTGGCCGGCGAATCTCCAGCGGCATCATGTCCGCCGCGTCATCGGCCGCCAGGACCTTGGCGATGCGTTCGGGATCTGGATAGGGGAACCGTCCCGGTGCCGCGCGCAGGGCCTCCAGGTCACCATCGCGCAGGTAGTCGGACAGCAGGCGTTCCTGCCGCGCACCCGCCGCCGAGCGCTCTTCCATGCTGGCCTGTGCCATGACCAGGCTCGGTTGCATGGACAGCGCGGTCCAGCCGATGAAGACTGCCGGCACGGTGCCGCGCACCCAGGCAGGCCAGCGGCTGGCGCTGCGGAAGCTGGCGTAAAGGACCAGCCACAGGTTGTTGATCACGCCGATCGTCAGCAGGTCGGTGTAGCGCGACGACACGGCGTGTTCCACTTCGATTCCGCGGGAGTAGGCCATGGCCACGGCCTGCACCAGTACCCAGCCGGCAATGGCGAAGGCGAAGCGCTCCCCGCGCGGCACGCTGGACCGGTTGAAGATCCGTCGCAGCATCACGACCGAAAGCGCGGCCGTCGGCAACCACAGCACTACCACGCTGATCCAGAGGGGGCGCAATGGCCAGGCCAGGGTGTTCTTCAGCGCCTGCATGAACTGCGCAGCGGAGTGCGCATGGAACGTGTCGCCATGTGGTGCCTGCGGCATCATCAGCAGGCCTGCCACCGCCACCACCATCAGCAGTGCAAGGGCAAGTCCCCCCTGGCGGCGGTCCACGTCGCCGGACAGCAGGCGGTAAATCAGCAGGCCCGCAGCGGCGGCGGCGGCGAACACGCCAGAGGCCATCGTGAACAGTGCCAGCCCGGCGCAGGCCACCATGACGATGATGCGAGTGCGGCCGAGGACGTCGGCCGACGCCAGCCAGGCCGTCACTACTGACAGTAGCGCCAGGATGAAGAACTGGTTCTGGAACCCGGCGATCAGGTTCTCCCAGCCCAAGGGCGAAGCGGCCAGCGCGAAGGTTCCAAGCGCCAGCAGCGGACGCGCCGCGGCTGGCAGGGTGCGCATGCCGGCCCAGGCCATCGCACCGATGGCGGCTGCATGGGGGAGTACGTTGAACAGCATCTCCACCTTGGCGTCGAACTGGTTGCCGTTGAGGGCGAACAAACCCAACGAGATCAGCCGGGTGAACAGGATGCGATGCTCATTGTGCGCAGCGAAGAAGTGGCCGATGTCCAGTTCACCGCGCAGGTACGGCAGCAGCAGGTTGTCGAATTCCGCGTCCCATTGGTCCCAGAACGGGCTGCTGCTGCCATGGGTCAGGACCAGGTAGGTGCGCACCGCGATCATCGACACCAGCAGGGCCGTCAACAGGAACACCGGATCCAGCGGCTGCATCCATCCGGTCAGCCGCGCACGGGCGGCGCCTACCCAGCCCTTCATCAGCGCAGTGCCTCGTCCACCAGTGCCTGGGCGGTGTTGATGCTTTCGTTGATCGAGCGGTCTTCCGGGTAGTAGTAGGCAGTGTCGGCCATGAAGAAGCCCTGCACCGGCGTGCGCATCGACGGCAGCATGTCCTGGAAGCCCGGCGGGCAGATCGTCTGCGCGAACTCATAGCGATGGCAGTGCGAAGCCAGGACCCAGTCACGCTTGAAGGCCGGGTTGATCCGGGCCAGGTAGCCCAGCACTTCCTCGATCAGCTCGGCGTTGGATCGCTGCCACTTCGGGTGGGTCTTGGGCATGTAGTACGGTGCGTACAGGATCTTCTGGCCCGGATCGTGGCCCGGGTTGAGGTTGCTGTACTCGATCACGCCCGGGATCTCGATGCCCGGGTCGCTGATGTTCATCCAGAAGTTCTCGCTCACCGCATGCTTGAGCTTGAGGATGACGCAGGCCACTGGAATGTTCTGCACCGCCGCAACCTTGTCGCGGAAATCGGCCGGCAGGCCCGGCACCAGGGCCGGCACGTACTGGATCGGCGCGGTGGAGATCACGGCATCGTATGCAGTGAACTCGCCGCCGATCGAGACGCCGGTGACCTTGCCGTTCTCGGAGACCACTTCATCGATGCCACGGGACAGTTCGATGCGGCCACCACGGGTCTGGATGTCCTGCACCATGCGTTCCAGCAGCGTCATCGAGCCACCTTCCAGGTAGCCCATGCTCTCGTTCATCAGGTTGCGGCGGGACAGCGCCACGCGCTTGATGCGCGTGCCGATCCAGCTGGCCGACAGGTTGTCCTTGAACTCGAAGAACTTCAGGCGGAAGGCATCCTTCCACATCACGTCATAGGCCTTCTGGCCGACCCAGCGCCGGATCCATGCGCCGGCCTCTTCCTTGTCCAGCGCCGTCCAGTCCTTGATGCCCTTGGTGTACATCACGTGCAGCGCATAGCGGAACTTGCTGATCGGCCCAAGGTGGGGGAAGGCCAGCAGTGCAAACGGATTGCCCCACTTGTAGAGCTTTCCCTTGTAGAAATAGCCCATCTTGGTGTCGGTCCAGCGCAGCGCCTTGGACAGGCCATAGCGCTCCAGCAGCGCGAAGAGCGGATAGTCGGTCTTGCAGATGAAGTGGTAGTAGCGTTCGATCGACAGCCCATCGAAATCGAAATTGGCCGACATGCCGCCAATGCGGTCGTCACGCTCGTAGATCGTGACCGAATGGCCCTGGTCGAGGAGTTTCACGGCGGCCATCAGGCCCATGGGGCCTGCGCCGATGATGGCATAGTTTTTCATGTAACTCCTTGAATTTATTTCACTATCAGCAGGTGCTGGGGCGACTGGTAGGGTGGGGGCATGATGGCCCGTGCGCAGGGGGATGCATTGTCGGCAGGCACTATGCCGCAAGTCTGCGAGGGAATCACGTCTGCCGGTCAGGGCAGCCGGTGCTGTCCACGCTTCTGGTTGAAACAAACGAGGCTGCCAGCAGGGCGCCAGCCAGCAGCAGGGTTCCGCCGACGTAGGCCATTTGAAGACCCGGCAGGAATGTACGGTCGAGAGCGTAGATCGACAGTGCAGCAATGACATTGGCCGCACAGGCTGCATGGAAGAGTGGACGCATCGTCTTCCAGGTCGCCAGGAGTATCGAGAATTGCAATAGGACTACTGCGGCGTATGACCCTTGATGGATGTTTGCCGATCCGCCCTGGAACAACAGGATCGCGCAGATGAGAAACGTGATCGTAGCCGTAGCCAGTGCCTGGAAAAGCGGCTTGTGAATCGACTCCGGTTGCTGTTGCCGCCTTTTGCGCCAGATCATCAACGCAATGCATGGAAGCAGCAGCAATGGGGAGGTGAACCACATCGCGTGGAACGTGTGGAAGAAGCTTTCCTCCACGAAATGGGATCTTGCTGAAGGGTCCCCGCCGAATATGACCTGCAGAGATTCGTAAGGTGCGGTAAACGCACCTGCGGTGATTTCCTTGACGTTTTCCAAGCGGGCCAGAAGCCACGTTGAAGGCGTGAGCTGGCCATATGCACTGGTCAGAGCCTGCATCGTGCCCTCGTCGCTAACCGGAATCTTTCCGGCAAAGTGCCACTTGATCAGCCGGTTGCCAGGTGGGTCGATCAGTCTCTGGTAGGCGATCCAAGGCAGGTAAATGAGAGCCGAAAGGGCACCGGCCCGGAGCAGCATGGACACGCTCCGGCGTCGATACCACGCCAGATGGAGGAGTGAGGTACCTGCAAGAAAGAACAGCGCGCCGCCATGGGACAGCAGCGCGAGCGCGGCTGCGACACCTGCCTGGCCCCAGCGGGTGGGCGTGGCTCTTCCGGGGAACAAAGCCATGTAATAAATGAGGCAGAACGCTGCCGACAGCAGTTTGGGCCAGACCATCAGCGTATTGAGTAGAACCAGCGCGGACAGGCAAAGAGTGAAGAGCGCAATTGCGCGGCTGCGACGATCACTGATCAGCGTCAGCAGGCAGCCCAGCGGCACCAGTACGAGCGTCTGTGCCCATGTGGCTATGCCCTGATAGAGCAGCCCACGGCTTTCTGGAAGGAGTCCGCGAATCATCAGGTAGAGCCCGGCTTGCAGGGGAGGCCTATCGCTGCTGAGCCAATCGCCAGCCATTGGGCTGACCAGGTGGCCATCTGCAAGCATGTCGCCAAACATCAGAGGCAACCATCCATCCATCGCCAGTGGGAACCAGCGCTTGGCAGGCTCATCCCATTCATGACCTTGCCAATGGAACGGGAACAGGCCGATCCAAAGTACAAAGCATGCCAGCAGCACCCCCGGGAGAAGAATGCGTTGGACGCCCGTCACGTCTGCCGCGGACAGTCTGTGGCCGATCCTCGACATCAGCGCAAAGGGCAACGGCAGCAGAAGGGCGGCCAGTGAAACTATCGCTCCAGCTTGCACCGATACCACGTACGCACAGAAAACCATGAACCAAACACAGCCTGCGGCCAGCAACCCCAACATGACCCGTTCGCTTGGTGTGCCGCGAACGGGCATGGCCAGTGACAGTGCAACCAGCCACACATTGCCGACGATCACGCCGAACAGCATGGGCCATGCACCAGCAATTGAGGCGATTGCTGGGTTGGACGTGGAGGCGCCCATCCCGGCCCAGCCGAAGGTTGATGAGGTCTGGTCCTGCAGGCGGATCCGGAATCCCGTGAGCGAAACTGCAGGAGGAATGTCGAACGCTTTGCGCTCCCAGTGTTCAGCCGGATTGGAGAACGTGGTCAATGGAACTTCACGTCCCTCCGGGGAGACCGCACTGAGCGACATGCCCGGATTGGCGGGATAACCGGTGAGCATGAGCTCTACGCGCTGGGTACCGGCCGGATAGAAGCCTGAAGTGATCGAGCCGATCCACCCATCGCCTCCTTCACAATATGAAATCCGGCCCTCAAGCGACGGGGTTGCCGGCAGGAAGCTGGAGCTTGAGGGAGGACAGCCACCTTCTGTTTGCAGCGCGGGATCGACGTATGAGCTACAGCCGCCCAGGATCAGGAAGCAAGCGAAAAGCAGCGCGACCAGCACGCGAGCGAGCAAGGTTGAAGCGCCGTGGGACTTATGACGCACGACCCTTGGCAGTCGCATTGAACCAGGCATGGAGAGTCGACTTCCTCGTTGGATGGCTGTGCTGGCCTTTACCGTCTTCCTCTGAAGCAGGTAGTGCCGTATCTCCCCGTGGGAGACGGTGGGCGCCTATACCGGCAATGACGCGCTTGCCTCACTCGATTGGAATTGAGGCTGCGGATAGGCATTCAGCAGAATTGATCATCCCTGGGCAGAGTGAGGTACGTGGCTCAGCGCTGCAGCACGATGCGCGAGTACCTGGGATCGGTATAGCTCTCGCGAATCGCTTCTTCAAACGGCGTCTGCTTCACCCCGAAAACGGCCTCGGTGTCGATGCCCTTGAAGTCATCGCCGGCACTGAGTGCTTTCAGCTGGTCGGCGGTGAAGGGCGGTTTGCTGCTGAACAGGCTGTAGACCTTCAGCAGG
>DQIG01000184.1:6621-12992 GCA_003525885.1 Stenotrophomonas sp. | reverse complement strand
CGGCCGCTGGCCGGCATGCCGACCCATGTGGGGTTGCCGGCCAGCGGCCGGCACTACCCGGGTGGGTTGTACCTCACCCCTCGGCGAACGCCCCGCGCAGCAACCCGGCGAAATTGCGGATCAACGGCGTCACCCCTTCGCGGCGCCAGGCCAACTGCACTTCCGAATGCGCGCCGGCATCGGCCAGCGCCACGAAGCGCGCGCCTTCCACGCGGATGTGATCGCACGACGACGGCAGGATCGCCGCACCCAGACCGGCAGCCGCAAGACTGATCAATGTCGATGCCTCACCGGCTTCCTGCACGATGCGCGGAGTGAACCCGGCGGCCGCGCACAACGCGATCATGTGGTCATGGATGCCCGCACCGGCGCTGCGGCGGAATGCCACGAACGGCTCCTGCGCGAAATCGCGCAGCGACAGCGTGCCCTGCTTCGACAGCCTGCGCAGGGCAGGGTGGTCGGCATGCACGATCAGCGCCAGCGGGTCGACGAACAGGCTGTGCGCCACCAGTTCTGGCGGCAGCGCGCGCTTGCGGATGATGCCCACGTCCAGGCTGCCGTCGAGCAGCGCATCGATCTGCTGCAGTGTGTTCATCTCGCTCAACTGCAGCCGCACCTGCGGGTACTGCTGGCGGTAGCGCAGGATCGAACGCGGAATCTGCGGTGACAGTGGCGTGGCCCGGGTCAGGCCGATACGCAGTTCGCCCTGCTCGCCGCGCTGCGCGCGCTGCACCTCGTCCACCGCCGTTTCCACCTGCTGCACGATGGCGCGCGCACGTTCCTGCAGCAGCTCGCCCGCAGGCGTCAGCTGCACACGGCGGTGGCTGCGCACGAACAGGCGCGCCCCGATCAGGTCTTCCAGCTGGCGGATCTGCTGGCTGAGCGGCGGCTGTGACATGCCCAGCCGCTCGGCGGCCTGGCCGAAGTGCAGCGTATCGGCAACGGCGAGGAAGTAACGCAGGTGGCGGAGTTCGATGGACATGCGCCCAGTCTATGCATCGTCAGCCGGAAATGAATCAGGGATGGGGTCAGAGCCCGTTGCGCAGCAACGGGATCCGACCCCGTGCCGACCAACGGTCGGCACCCACCCACACCGCCCCGCCATCCCACGGATAGCCGGCTGTTGCCGTTGCCGTTGCCGGCCAGCGGCCGGCACTACCGCAGGTGCAGGGCGCAGCCCTGCCGAACATCCCTTACCGCTCGGAATGGCCGCTCTGATCGTAATCGCGCGGACTGAACAACTCCGGCTGGATCAGTTCGATGAACGCCCGCGCCTGCGCCGACAACGCCTTGCCCCGGCGTACGATCACCCCGTAACTGCGCTCGGGGAACCAGCGCTTCATCGATCGCGCCGCCAGCCGCTCGTGGTCGGCCTCGTTCAGGCACAGCGCCGGCACGATGGAAATGCCCATGCCCATCGCCACGTACTGCTTGATCACCTCCCAGCCGCCCACTTCCAGCGCCACGGTGTAGGCGATGCGGTGGCGCTGGAATACCTGGTCAACCAGCCGGTAGGTGATCTGCCGCTTCGGCGGCAGCACCAGCGGATAACGCGCGATGTCGGCCAGTTCCAGCTCGCCACCGCTGGCCAGCGGATGGTCGTGCGGCGCGATCAGTACCTGCTCGAAACGGTAGGCCGGGGCGTAGCTGAGATCGGCCGGCACATCGGTCATCGAACCGATTGCCAGGTCGGCGGCATCCTCGCGCAGCAGGTCGGTGCCATCGGCGCTGATCGCGTTGTGCAGGGTCAGGCGCACGTCCGGGTGATGCAGGCGGAAGCGTTCGACGATCTTCGGCAGCAGGTACAGGATGGTCGAACTGTTGGCGGCGATGTTCAGCTCGCCCGCGTCCAGGCCACGCACCTTGTCGCGGAAGCGCGCCTCCAGCCCGTCCAGGTTCTCCACCAGGGGCTGTGCCATTTCGTACAGCAGCTGGCCCTCGCGGCTGGGCACCAGGCGCCGCCCGCTGCGCTCGAACAACGGCACCCCCAGCTCCCGTTCCAGCGCCTGCAACTGCAGGCTGATGGCTGGCTGGCTGACGAACAGTGCCTCAGCAGCCCGTGAGACCGAGCCCAGGCGCACCGTCTGGCAGAACGCGCGCAGCGGCTTCAGCCGGTCGGATTTGTAGGAAAAACGCGGACTTGGCGGGGCGCGTGTGGTCATGGTGTTACAAGTATTAGCACAACTTATGTAGAACATTGCAAAAACTGTTTTGCCAAATACTCGGGCCCAGCGGCACCGTGGAGGCGTTCCCCCACCGCTGGAGTCGCCCCATGTCTGCCGTCGCTTCCGCTGTTCCCACCCCTGCCAGCAAGGCCACCCCCGGCATCGCCCTGGCGACCCGCGTGGCTGGCCAGGACACCGTGCTGCCGGCGCCGCTGCTGGCCCTGCTGGTGTCGCTGCACCGTGCGGTGGAACCGGGCCGGCAGGCACGGCTGCAGGCACGCCGCGAGCGGCAGGCGTTCTTCGACCAGGGCGGCCTGCCGGACTTCCGCGAAGACACCGCCGCCATCCGCAGCGGCGACTGGACCGTTGCCCCGCTGCCAGCCGCGCTTCAGGACCGCCGCGTCGAGATCACCGGCCCGACCGACCCGAAGATGGTGATCAACGCGCTGAACTCCGGCGCCAAGGTGTTCATGGCCGACTTCGAGGATTCGACCTCACCGACCTGGCGCAACCTGTTGGCCGGGCAGCAGTCGCTCGCCGCCGCAGTGCGCGGCGACCTGGAATACACCGCACCGGCATCCAACGGAAAGGCCGGCAAGCACTACCGCCTGCGCCCGTACGACGAACAGGCCGTGCTGATCGTGCGCCCCCGTGGCTGGCACCTGGACGAGAAGCACGTGCGCATCGACGGCCAGTTCATCGCCGGTGGCCTGTTCGACGCGGCCGTGTTCGCTTTCCATAACGCGCGCACCCTGCAGGCGAAGGATCGCGGCCCGTACTTCTACCTGCCCAAGCTGCAGAGCATGGAAGAGGCGGCGCTGTGGGAGACCGCGCTGTCGCACATCGAAGGCATGCTCGGCTTGCCGCATGGCCAGATCAAGGTGACCGTGCTGATCGAAACGCTGCCTGCGGTGTTCGAGATGGACGAGATCCTGCACGCGCTGCGTGACCGCATCGTCGGCCTGAACTGCGGGCGCTGGGACTACATCTTCTCGTACCTGAAGACCTTCCGCCGCCACGCCGACCGCGTGCTGCCCGAACGCGGCCAGGTGACCATGACCCAGCCGTTCCTGAAGGCCTATTCGGAGCTGCTGATCCAGACCTGCCATCGCCGTGGTGCGCATGCGATGGGTGGCATGGCGGCGCAGATTCCGATCAACAACGATGCCGCCGCCAACGAACAGGCGATGGCCCGCGTGCGCGCCGACAAGCTGCGCGAAGTCAGCGCCGGCCACGACGGTACCTGGGTCGCGCACCCGGCGCTGATTCCGGTGGCGATGGCGATCTTCGACGAACACATGCCCGGTGCGAACCAGCACAGCGTGCTGCGCCAGGATGTGCGCGTCGGCCGCGACGAACTGATCGCGCGGCCGCCGGGCACCATCACCCGCGCCGGCTTCGAAGGCAACGTGGAAGTCTGCGTGCGCTACCTGGCGGCGTGGCTGGATGGCAACGGCTGCGTGCCGATCCATCACCTGATGGAGGACGCGGCCACCGCTGAGATCAGCCGCAGCCAGTTGTGGCAGTGGCTGCATACGCCGGTCCAGCAACTGGACGATGGCACCGCGATCGACCTGGCCCTGCTGGATTCCACCCTGGCGCAGCTGCCGGCACGGCTGGGCGATACCACCGCGCTGCCCGGTGGCGCACGCATCAGCGAAGCCATCACCCTGCTCGGCGAACTGAGCCGCAGCGAAGAGCTGACCGATTTCCTGACCCTTCCGGCCTACGCGCGCATCGACTGACTGCCGCCCGCGTCTACCGCCGTTTCCCTCCCCGCTGCACGCACGAACCGAACTGGAGAAAGACATGAGCAAGCTGCCCACTGCCGAACAGATCCAGCACGACTGGGATACCAACCCGCGTTGGGAAGGCATCCAGCGCAACTACAGCGCTGCCGACGTGGTGCGCCTGCGCGGCACCGTCCACATCGAGCATTCGCTGGCCCGCCTGGGTGCAGAGAAGCTGTGGGCGTCGCTGCATGAGCGCGAGTTCGTCAACGCGCTGGGTGCGCTGACTGGCAACCAGGCCATGCAGCAGGTCAAGGCCGGCCTGAAGGCGATCTACCTGTCCGGTTGGCAGGTGGCGGCCGACGCCAACCTGGCCGGCCAGATGTATCCGGACCAGTCGCTGTACCCGGCCGATTCGGTGCCGGCGGTGGTCAAGCGCATCAACAACACGCTGCTGCGCGCCGACCAGCTGCACCACGCCGAAGGCAAGGATGACATCGACTTCCTGCAGCCGATCGTGGCCGATGCCGAGGCCGGCTTCGGCGGCGTGCTCAACGCCTTCGAACTGATGAAGGCGATGATCGAGGCCGGTGCCGCCGGCGTGCACTTCGAGGACCAGCTGGCCTCGGTGAAGAAGTGCGGCCATATGGGTGGCAAGGTGCTGGTGCCGACCCGCGAGGCGATCGAGAAGCTCAACGCTGCGCGCCTGGCTGCCGACGTGCTGGGCGTGCCGACCCTGCTGGTGGCGCGTACCGACGCCGAAGCCGCGGATCTGCTGACCAGCGACATCGACGGCAACGACAAGCCGTTCGCCACCGGCGAGCGCACGGTGGAAGGCTTCTACAAGACCCGTAATGGCCTGGACCAGGCAATCAGCCGTGGCCTGGCCTATGCGCCCTATGCCGACCTGGTGTGGTGCGAGACCGGCAAGCCAGACCTGGAATTCGCGCGGAAATTCGCCGAAGCGATCCACGCCAAGTTCCCGGGCAAGCTGCTGGCCTACAACTGCTCGCCCAGCTTCAACTGGAAGAAGAACCTGGACGACGCCACCATCGCCAGGTTCCAGCGTGAGCTGGGTAGCTACGGCTACAAGTTCCAGTTCATCACCCTGGCCGGTTTCCATGCGCTGAACTACGGCATGTTCAATCTGGCCCATGGCTACGCACGCCGCCAGATGAGCGCGTTCGTGGAACTGCAGGAAGCCGAGTTCGAAGCGGCCGAGCGCGGCTTCACTGCGGTCAAGCACCAGCGTGAGGTCGGTACCGGCTATTTCGATGCGGTGACCCAGGCGATCCAGCAGGGCCAGTCATCGACCACCGCGCTGACCGGCTCGACCGAGGAAGAGCAGTTCCACGGCGGGCGCAGCGAACGCGCGGCGTGATGCGGTAGTGCCGGCCGCTGGCCGGCAACCACATGGACTTCGGGAACACCGATGGGTTGCCGGCCAGCGGCCGGCACTACCGGGCTTCCGAGCGATCAGGGTGGCCAGGGAAGGGCCAGACAACGCCGGCCGGTCGGGGGACCTGCCGGCGTTGTTGTATCGATGCAAGGATGCAGCCGGCAGCCAGCGTCAATCAGGCGCACCCCGGGGGCCGGCAACTTGGCCTAAACCCTGTGAAACCCGGCATCGGATTGATCCAGCAGGAGTTTTGCCCGGACACCCGTGACCAGAACGGGCCACCACCGATCTTCACATCAATCAAGATCGGCAGACGGGTCAAAATGGGATAGGGCGCACACTTTAAAGCGGTGCTATGCTCCGCGGCTCACCAGGGGACGCTGGCGGCGGGTGCAGGGAATGACCGGCAGGGGTGCGGCCGAGAACAGTGATGTGACGACAGGTATCGCCCGGGTGGCGATGGCCGAGATCGTGCACGCTCTGTTGTCAGATGCCGAGGTGGCATTGTTCGCCAGATTTGCCCGCGCATGCAAGCTCCGTGCCGGACAGTGGCTGTTCCAGCGTGGGCACCGCGGCGAGCGCATGTATGTGATCCTCGAAGGCCAGATCGAACTGGACTTCGGTGAGGACCTGGTGATCAAGACGCTCGGGCAGCATGAGTTCTTCGGAGAACTGGGCCTGCTGGTCGGCGACCACCTGCGCAGCGCCAGTGCGCGCGCGCTGGTCGACTGCGATGTGCTGGAACTGGGGCCGGCTGATTTCCACCGGCTGGTCGAATCCGATCCCGGCCTGGTGGCCTACTTCCTGCGCCGCACGATCATGCGCGTGCTGACCAACGAACAGGCGCTGATCGCCCAGTTGCGCCGGCGCAACCACGATCTGGAAACCGCGCTGGACAACCTTTACATCACCACCCACCAGCTGACCCATACCCGTGAGCTGGTGCGTACCGATGAACTGACCGGCCTGCACAACCGCCGTGGCCTCACCCTGTACCTGCAGGAGTGCCGCGAGCATGCCGAGGGGCCGCCGCAGGCGCTGCTGTTGATCGACTGCGACCGTTTCAAGCAGATCAAC
>DQIG01000184.1:5952-6467 GCA_003525885.1 Stenotrophomonas sp. | reverse complement strand
GTTTCAAGCAGATCAACGACCGTCACGGCCACCAGGCCGGCGACCGCGTGCTGCAGAGCATGGGCAACATCCTGCGCTCGATGGCCGGCGAACAGGACCTGGCCTGCCGGCTCGGCGGCGATGAGTTCTGCCTGATCCTGCGCCGTGGCAACCACGAGATCGTGCAGCACGCTGCCGAGTTCATCCTCAGCGCGGTGCACGGCCTGCTCGAGCGCAGCCACGGCACGCCGCATGTAAGCCTGGTCAGCATCGGAGCCAGCCTGCTGGATGCCGACGCGGACTGGAGCGAGTGGTATGCCAGCGCCGATCGGGCGCTCTACCGGGCCAAGCGCGACGGCGGCAACTGCCTGCGCTGGGTGGATGATCCGGACGACCAATAGGGAGATGCAGGCGATGAATGGCGACAACGGAACGTCAGCCCCGCATAGCCCACAGCTACGCGCCCTGCTGTTCACCGATCTGTGTGATTCGCTGCAGCTGGTCGAGCGGATCGGCGATGTGGCGGCGGCGAGCCT
>DQIG01000184.1:5242-5794 GCA_003525885.1 Stenotrophomonas sp. | reverse complement strand
GGCGGCGGCGAGCCTGTTCCAGGAACACGATCGCCTGGTGCTGGTGCTGCAGCACCGCTGGAATGGCCAGCTGATCGATCGCTCCGACGGCCTGTTCATGCTGTTCGAGCGCGCCATCGATGCATTGGGCTTCGCCCTGGACTACCAGCGCGAACTGCATGCGCTGGGCCAGCAGCGTGCGATTGAACTGCGCGCGCGTGCCGGCCTGCACGTGGGTGACGTGCTGACCTGGGAAAACAGTGCCGAGGCGATCCGCGCCGGCGCCAAGTCGATGGAAGTGGAAGGCCTGGCCAAGCCGATGGCGGCGCGCCTGATGATGCTGGCCCGCCCCGGCCAGATCCTGTTGTCTGCGGTAGCCGAATCGCTGACCCGCCGTGCCACCGACGCATTGGGCGAGCGCGGCACGCGCCTGTTGTGGAAGTCGCACGGGCGCTGGCGCTTCAAGGGCGTGCCGGTGGTACAGGAAGTGATCGAAGTGGGCGAGATCGGCTCCGCACCGTTGCGCATGCCGCGCGCCAATGCCAAGGCGCGCCGTGACCTGCCGCTGTGGCG
>DQIG01000184.1:1487-5070 GCA_003525885.1 Stenotrophomonas sp. | reverse complement strand
AGCCGCTGGTGCTGGCCGCGGAAGGCCTGGTGCTGGCAGTGGCCCTGCTGGGCGGCTGGCTGCTGCTGCGGCCGGAACCGGCGATCGCGTTCGCCGAGCGTGACTGGGTGGTGCTCGGCGATGTCGACAACCTCACCGGCGACCCGATCTTCGACGACTCGATGCGGCACGCGATCCGGATTGCGCTGGAACAGTCGCGCTACGTGAACGTGCTGTCGGAGGGCAAGATCCGCGAAAGCCTGGAAATGGCGCGGCTCTCGGGCGATACCCGGCTCAACCGCGATACCGCGGCCGACGTGGCGGTGCGTGAAGGTGCGCGCGCCGTGCTGCTGCCGACCGTGCGGCAGAAGGTCGGTGGCTACGAGCTGGCCATCGATGTCGCTGCGCCCGGCACTGGCCAGGTGATCCAGACGTTCACCGCCACCGCGGATCGATCCGATCAGATGGTGTTCGCGGTGGACGACGTGGTCGGGCGCCTGCGGCGCGGACTGGGCGAATCGGTGGCGAGCCTGGAACAGTCGTTGCCGCTGCCGCGGGCATCGACCCAGGACCTGCGCGCACTGCGTGCATTCGCGCTGGCCGAGAGTGCACTGGGCCAGCGTCGCTTCGAGGAAGCGCGCAACCTCTACCAGGCTGCGATCGACATCGATCCTGGTTTCGCCCTGGCCTACATGGGCGTGGCCAAACTGCATGCGCGCGTCGAGGAAGGACGACGCGCGCGCGAAGCCATGCAGCATGCGCTGGATCTGCAGGATCGGCTGCCGCCGCGCGAGCGGCTGTACCTGAAGGCCTGGATGGCCGAGCTGGAGCCGGGCGGTTGGGCGCTGGAGCAATGGCGCACCCTGGCCAAGGTCTATCCGGATTCGTTCGCGGGGCTGTCCAACACGTCCTGGTACCTGTTGCAGGCCAACCAGTTCAGCGAGGCCGAGCCCTATGCGCGCGCGGCCGCAGTGCCGCAGGATCCGCTGCGGCTGTATCCGCTGGTCCACCTGGTGCGGATACAGATCGCCGCCAACCAACCGCAGCTCGCCGCCGAAACACTGGCCCAGGCGCAGGTCCTGCGCGGTCGTGATGATGCTGATGAGACCGGCGTGGATGTTCTGGTGGCGCAGGGGCAGTACGCGAAGGCCGCGCAGCTGTTGCCGCAGATCCATGCCAGCGATCCCCTGCAGCAGCGGATGAAGCTGCGTGCGCAGCTGTTGCTGGCCGCCGCGCAGCGCGATTGCGCGGCCATGCAGCGGGCGGTACGCGAAGATGCACCGGCGCCGACGCTGATCGATCTCCAGGTGCAGCAGCGCCTGCAGCACGCCAGCGTGGCGGCATTGTGCCCGGGCGCTGACCGCGCCGAGCTGCTGGCCATTGCCGCGTTGCTGCAGCCGATGCTGCAGGAGCGAGATGATCCCATGCTGCATGCCCGTGGCCTGCAGTGGCTGGCGCTGATCCATCTGGCCCAGCGCCAGGGCCAGTTCGAACTGGCCAGGCGTTGGCTGGACGAGCAGCGGCCCCTGCTGCGCGGCCTGCGCAGCCCGGTCGCGGACCGCTGGCTGCGCATCGTCAGCGCCATGGATGAGCTGCAGATGCAGCGGCCCGAGGCTGCCCGCACCCTGATCGAGCCGATGCTCGACGGCAACGAGCCGGTGCAGGCGCACGTCGTGCTGCTGCTCGCGCTGCGCGCACAGGGCAATGAAGCAGGCGTACGCCGCCAGCAGGCCTGGCTGGCCCAGCATCGCGGCCAGGCCATTGCCGAGGTCACTGCCCTGCAGGTGTGGCAACCGCTGAACGTGTATGACGTCTCCACGTGGGCAACGCCGGCTACGGCCGGCGCACCCTGATGGCGGGTCAGCCGTCGATGCGCTCGCCGACCTTGCCGGCTTCGAAGCAGAACACCACGGTCATGGCCGCCACCGACCCGGACAGGTGGGCCTGCAGGCCGTCACGCACCTGGCTCAGCTCCTCGACCGATGCCAGGGTGCCGATCTTCATGCAGTCGTTTTCGCCGACCGCGCCGTCCAGCCCGATCGAGGCCAGGGCCTTGGCCGGCGAAGCGGTGAAGTGGCTGCGGAAGTCGTCATTGCCGATCAGGTGGTCCAGCAGGGTGCTGGCGTCTGCGGCGGAAAGGCGGGGATGGGTGCTCATGGGGATCGTCCGTAGGTGGAGTTTCTCGTATCGGCCGCGACAGCCTGCCATTGAGGGCCGCGCTGTGCACGTCGCTAAAGTTGGCCGCGCCGCGGTCGTTGCTGCTATGCCGGTTGTGCGGCAGAAGGAAGGAAACCCATGCGCCTGCGCCGCTGCGCCAGCCTGATGTTCGAGCCCCGCGAGGCGGTCACTCTGGACCTGCGCGCGATGCTGGCCGGCCACGCCGAGATGGACAGCCAGATCAGCTGGGTGGCCCTGGCCGCCCATCTGGACCAGCCACTGCCGGTGGACGCCGAGGAGCGCCAGCTGCTGGGCGAGCTCAGCGCGCACCGCTGGAGCGAACCGCCCGCCGATGCCTCCCCGGCCATGCTGGCCCGCCTGGTCGAGCAGGGCCTGCTGCTGACCGATCCGCCGAGCGAGGCGGGGCACCAGATGCGCGACGAGGCGCTACGGCGCAGCCAGTGGTGGCCGCTGGCCGCGCTGGCCCATCGCCACGCGCGCTGGCGGGCCGTGGACAGCGTGGAGGACATGCGTCGGCAGGGGTTGGACACCGCCGCCGGCCTGCGCCAGCGCCTCGGGCCGCCACCGCCGGTGGTGCAGCCCATGCAGGGCGACTACCAGCCACTGCCGCGCAGCGAAGAGGCCGCGTTCGACGCACTGCTGGCGCGCCGCACCACCTGCCGCAATTTCGACCCGCAGCGCGCGCTGCCGCTGCCGCTGCTGGCCCAGGTGCTGCAGCGCACGCTGATGGCCCACGCGGTGCAGAAGGTCGAGCGCGATACCGAGTTCCTGAAGAAGAACGTGCCCTCCGGTGGCGGCCTGCATCCCACCGAAGGCTTCCTGCTGGTGCAGAACGTGGAAGGACTGGTGCCGGGCCTGTACCACTACCACCCGGTGCAGCACGCCGTGCTGCCGCTGCCCTCGCCACCGCCGCAGGCACTGCCGGCGCTGGCGCGGCGGATGTTGTCCGGGCAGGAGTGGTTCGCCGACGCGCCGGCGCTGCTGGTGCTGGCGCCGCGCTATGACCGCTGCTTCTGGAAGTACCGCAACCATGCCAAGGCGCACCGTGCGGTGACGCTGGATGTCGGCCATATCTCGCAGCTGCTGTACCTGTGCGCGACCGAGCGTGGGCTGGCGGCGTTCGTGACAGCGGCGATCAACGATGCCGATGTCGATCGTGCCTTTGGGTTCGATGGCATCGGCCAGAGCGCGATGGCCATCTGTGGCCTGGGCTGGCGCAGCGCCACGCTGGACACGGCCGAATTCGATCCCGCCGGGCGGGTGGTGACGGGCGACGACCGCTGAGCGGCCGCCGCCCCGGCGTTCACGCCGCCTCGAAATCGACCAGTACCGCACCGTCGCCGACCTGGTCGCCGGCCTTGGCGCGGTAGCCCTTCACCGTGCCATCGGCTGGCGCCTGCAGGGTGTGCTCCATCTTCATCGCTTC
>DQIG01000184.1:1148-1315 GCA_003525885.1 Stenotrophomonas sp. | reverse complement strand
CACCACCAGCGGCGTGCCGCGCTTGACCTCGGTGCCGGCCGCGACCAGCGTGGCCACGATCCTGCCCGGCATCGGTGCCAGCAGGCTGCCGGCATCGGCCACGGCGTGATCCGATTCACCCACCGGGTCGTGCAGGGTGAAGCGATGCTGGCCATCGGCGCCGAACA
>DQIG01000184.1:691-1000 GCA_003525885.1 Stenotrophomonas sp. | reverse complement strand
TGCTGGCCATCGGCGCCGAACAGGTACAGCTGGTCACCGTCGCGCAGCAGCTGCAGCGCCCAGCGGCGCCCGCCCAGCTGCACGGTCAGGCCCTGCACATCGGCGGTGCCGATCACCTGCACCGGTGCCGCGTCATCGCACTGCACACGCCAGCCATCGGCCTGCGCCCACACCTTCAGCGTGTGCCGGCGTTCGCCCTGCTGCAGCGGCATCACGCGCGGCGCGGACGCGCCAAGGCGCCAGCCGTCCTGTGCCTGCCACGGCGAATGCGGGTCGCGCGCATCGCTGCCGGCGCGCGCGGTCGTGGCC
>DQIG01000184.1:0-530 GCA_003525885.1 Stenotrophomonas sp. | reverse complement strand
TCGTGGCCACGGCGGCAATGGCCGCCAGCTGCCACAGGGCATCGTCGCTGTCGCCGACTGCGTTCAATACCGCCTGCTCGCGTTCGATCAGCGCGGTGTCCAGCCTGGCGTGCGTGAACGAATCGGTGTTCACCAGGCGGCGCAGGAAACCGGCATTGGTGGTCACGCCGACCACCTGGCAGTCGGCCAGTGCCTGGCCCATGCGGCGCAGTGCGGCGTCGCGGTCCACGTCCCAGACGATCAGCTTGGCAATCATGGGATCGTAGTACGGCGTGATGCTGTCGCCTTCTTCGACACCGGTATCCACGCGTACATGGGCCGACGGCGTCGGCAGGCGCAGGTGGCGCAGGGTGCCGGTGGAGGGCAGGAAGCCACGGTCGGCATCCTCGGCATACAGCCGCGCTTCGATCGCGTGGCCGTGGATGGCCAGCTGGTCCTGGCGCAGCGGCAGCGGCTGGCCCGAGGCTACACGCAGCTGCCACTCCACCAGGTCGGTGCCGGTGATGTACTCGGTGACCGGGTGCTCGACC
>DQIG01000257.1:869-5164 GCA_003525885.1 Stenotrophomonas sp. | reverse complement strand
TCGGCATTCCAGCGCACGCCCGGCTCGCTGTCGGCATACAGGCCGGCGCGATAGCGAATCCTGCCGCTGGCATTCAAGGGGCCGGTGCCTTCGATCGATCCGGCGCGGAAATCCTTGTCGCCTGCCTGCAGCTCGATGCGGCGTTCGGCGCACGCCCTGGGCTTGCGCGTCACGTAGTTGATGACACCGCCTGCATCACCACCGCCGTACAGCGCACCGGCCGGGCCCTTCAGCACTTCCACGCGTTCGATGTTGAACAGTTGCGGCACCGAGAAGCCTGCATAGGGATCGCCGCGCAGGCCGTCGTAGAGCACGTTCTCCTGGCGGAAACCGCGCAGGGTGACGCCGGGATAGCTGAAGAAGCTGATGCCGCTGATGCTGCGGTACAGATCGGTGACCTGGCGCGCGGCCTGGTCGTCGATCAGCTCGCGCGGCACGACCTGGATCGACTGCGGTACCAGTTCCAGCGGGGTATCGGTGCGGGTGCCGACGGCAGCATCGTTGGCGCGGTACAGGGTCTGCGCGCGGCCGCGGACTTCGACCTTGTCCAGGTCCTTCGGGGCGTCAGCGGAGGCCTCGGAGGCCAGTGCAGGCGTAGCCAGGGAAAGGGGCAGCGCCAGCCAGAGCGCGTGCTTCAGAGGGGGTGGAAGGGGCATGAGGGGGTGGGGTGGGTTGCAAATGAGAAAGAGTAGCATTTGCAACACTTCGTGACCTATCCCCCGAATTCGCTATGGGCGCAGGCCCGGGTCGGTATACGGGGTACCGGCCAAGGCCACCAGCACACCGGTGCCGCCGCGCACGATCAGCTGCAGCATCGCTTGGCGCGGATCCTCGCCCTCCTGCTGGCTGGCCAGTCCTTTCTGATAGGCCGCCACCATCGACGCCAGCAGCATGGCCGCGCCCAGGCGTGCCTCGGCGTCATGTGCCGGCCGGCCGACAGCGTCTGCCATCTGCTGCGCCAGGTCGTCGGCCAGCTGTGCCTGCAGCCGTCGCGCGTGCGCCACCAGTACCGGACTGTCGGCCACGGTGGCCCAGAAGGCCGCCGCACCGGCATTGATCCGCAGCAGGGGATGGCCGCTGTCGAGCAGCTCCCTCACCAGCGACTGGAAGGCGGCCAGTGGGGTCATGCCACGGCGCGCCGCCATGCCTTCGCGCAGCAGGGTCCGTGCCTCTTCGTCACGGTCGAATACCAGGTCTTCCTTGCTGGCGAAGTAGTTGAACACCGTTTTGCGCGAGACGCCGGCGGCCTCGGCGATCTCGGACATGGATACGGCCTCGAAGCCGCGCTCGATGATCAGCCCGGTGGCGACGTCCGAAATGGTCTGTCGGGTCTCGGTCTTGCGCTGCTCGCGGCGTCCAGGGGGTGGGGTCATGGGCGGTTCACTTGTGGAAACGTACACCGAGTGTAACATTGACGCTACCAGAGCGCCGGCCCGGCGCTCACAGGGAATTCCCATGTTGTACGACGTCGTCATCGCCGGGGCCGGCCCGGTCGGCCTGTTCCTGTCCTGCGAGCTGGCCCAGGCCGGCTGTTCGGTCATGCTGCTGGAGCAGGCAGGATCACCCGAGACACCCTTGAAGCGGCTGCCCTTTGGCCTGCGCGGCTTGAATGCGCCCACCCTGGAGGCACTGGATCGGCGCGGCCTGCTGGACGCAGTGGCCGCCGGTCAGGTACTGAAGCCGGACAAGGGCGCGCCGCCGCCCGGCACCGCCCATTGGCTGGCGCAACCGCGGCCGCTGGGCGGCCACTTCGCCGGCATTCCTTTTGCCCTGGACAACGTGGACAGCGCGCGCTGGCGCCATCGCCTGCCGACGCCGGTGCCCACCCAGATGGCGGTGGAACTGCAGGCGCTGGAAGCGGTACTCGCTGAGCGGGCAATCGCCCTGGGTGTCCGCATCGAGCGTGGGTGTGGGGTGCAGACCGTGCATGCGGGTCAAACGGAGGTGGTCGTCGAGACCACGGGTGCAACGGTTCGTGGACGCTGGCTGGTAGGCTGCGATGGCGGCCGCAGCACCGTGCGCAAGCAATGTGGCTTCAGTTTCGTCGGCACCGCCCCCGAGTTCACCGGGCACTCGTTGCAGGTCGAGTTGGACGACCCGATGGTACTGACGCCGGGTCGGCAGTACACCGATCAAGGCATGTGCAACTTCAATCCACCGGGCGTTGTGGCACTGGCCGACTTCGACGGTAGAGCGGGTCATCGCAAGCCACTCGATCAGGCCAGCGCACAGGCGCTGTTGCGGCGTGTCTCAGGTCGCGAGGCAACGATCATCGCGCTGCAGCTGTCGAGTACCTGGACCGACGGCGCGCGTCAGGCCGAGACCTATCGCCTCGGCCGCGTGCTGTTGGCCGGTGATGCCGCGCATGTGCACTCGCCGCTGGGTGGCCAAGGGCTCAATCTTGGCATCGGTGACGCGATGAATCTTGGCTGGAAGCTGGCGGGGATGGTGCGCGGTACGGCCGATGATGGGCTGCTTGACAGTTACACGGCCGAGCGGCATCCGATCGGTGCGAAGGTGCTGGACTGGTCGCGTGCGCAGGTTGCGCTGATGCGGCCAGGCGCCGGCTCGCGCGCGTTGGCGACGGTGATCGCCGAGCTGGCCGAAACGCATGACGGCGCCACCTATCTGGCTGAGCGGGTCTGGGGCGTAGTGCAGCAGGTGGGCCTGGGCGGCCTTCATCCATTGGTCGGGTGCAGCACACCTGACGTCCGGCTGGCCGATGGTTGTCGTATGGGTGAACTGCTGCGAACGGGGCAGGGCGTGTTGCTGCAGTTCGACCCGGCATCTTCCGTGGGGACTGTTGCTGGAGGCTGGCGACGGTGCGTTGCCAGCGCAATGGCGGCCGAAGGCAATCCATTGGGCCTGGGTGCGATGCTGGTGCGCCCGGATGGCATCGTTGCCTGGGCGTGCAATGCCGATGGTCCCGAGGCCGGGCTGCGCGAGGCCCTGCAGCGCTGGTTCGGTCCGGCGGCCGCAGGTTGATCCGCGTGACAGCGGCGCAGCCGACGCCGGCTGCGCCGTTCCCGGTTACAGATCCTTCTTCTTGCCGCTCAGGTCGATCGGCTTGTCGCTGCCCTTGCGCTCGCTCGACCACACTTCCATGCCCTTGTTGCAGCGGCTCTCGCGGGCAGCGACCTCGCGCGGCAGGTCCTTCAGGTGCGGCGACTCCTGGCAGGCCTGATGCATGGCGCTGTCGTCATAGGTGGCGCAAGCGCTGAGCGAGGCCAGGGTGATGGCAACGAAGGCGGCGCGGAGTGGGGGCTGCAGGTTCATGGGTGGTCTCGGGTGATGCCGGGATGGCCATGGCATTCAAATCCGTGACACCAAACACGCACAATCGGACCAATCACACTTGTTATTCTGTAACATGTGCGCGATAGTCCGGCCCCTGCCGTGTCAGGCGATGCAGATCATCAATACCGCGCACAGTGCCAGCATCAGCACGAACACGCGACGGCTCAGTGCCAGGCAGGCCAGATAGGCTGCGAGCGCCCAAGCAGCCAGCAGCGCGCAGGCCACCACCCACAGCCCGATCCACATCATCGAACCTGCCGCCAGCGCAGACAATGCGACGGCCTTGAACAGCGCTACACCCAACACGCTGCCCAGCATGCCGGCCTGCAAGGCGATGCCATCATGGCGGGCAGGTATGCGGTGGCGGTGCATTGCGGGTCCGGTGCAGGCCGAGAACGCGGCGTCGGCTGCACTGTGCCGAAATGCACATCCACGAAATGTGTTCATCGCGCGCGAAGAGCGCGATGAAGCCCGCTCAGTCGAACTCACCCTCGGCCGATTCCAGACGCTGCCGGTACGCCGCCCGGTGCTGGTACAGGCGCTGGCATTCGCTGGACCTGTGGATGCGGCTGGCCGGCTCGTTGGCCACCGAATCGCACATCCGTGCGATGTGGTTGTTGGATGCCAGTTCGGTCACGAAGAACACGGCGGTGATGCCGGTGCCGAGCAGGACCACGTACAGCAGGCGGCTGAGCCAGCGTGACAGCTTGCGCTCGAAGTGCTGCTGGATGGTCAGGTCGAAGCGGATGATGCTGAGCACGATCCAGATGATCGCGACCAGGAAGCAGAGCGTGGGCAGCAAGCCGCGCCAGAGCCCGGCCTCGTAGACCGATTCGTTGTAGTGGACGGCCGCTCCGGCACCGGCGATGGCGATGGCAAGTGCCCAGTTGCGGCCCAGCGAGAGAAGGTCGTCGAGCAGCTTTTCGCGGTTCTTGGTCGATCCTGCTGCCACGTGGGTTCCGTCTCCCTGCTGCGACCGGCGGCGGGACTGCCGCCGA
>DQIG01000257.1:0-720 GCA_003525885.1 Stenotrophomonas sp. | reverse complement strand
GCGGCGGCGGGACTGCCGCCGATCCTGCTGATGGTGGAGCATCGCTGCGGCGATGAGAAGACCGCTCGGCTCAGTGTGCGATGGCGCGTGCACCGATCCAGCGCCGGTAACGGCGGGTCCGGCACTTTGCGGCCGCCTGTGCCAGCAGCAGTGCCCAGACCGGCGAAACGCCGGGTGCCGTGGGCCGGCGCGTGCTCAGTCGTGCCAGCTGGTACTTCACTGCGGCCATGTGTGCGCTGGCGGCCAACGGCTTGCTGCGCCAGTCGATGCTGCGCAGTGTCGGCACCGGGTCGCGGCCCTGCTGCCAGCGTTGCGGCAGATCTGGCTCGATCGCCAACGCGGTGGCGATGCCGACCATGGCCACACCGCTGTCCAGCACCTGCTCGGCAACGGCGCGGCGGCGGATGCCACCGGTGACCATCAGCGGCATCGCCGCCACCGAGGCGATCTCACGTGCGAATTCGAGGAAGTAAGCTTCCCGGGCCAGGCTGCGCTGGTCGCGTGCAGCGCCGGTCATGGCCGGCGCTTCGTAGCTTCCACCGGACAGCTCGACCAGGTCCACGCCGAGCGGCGCCAGCATTTCCACCACTGCGCGCGCATCCTCTGGCGAGAAGCCGCCACGCTGGAAGTCGGCGGAGTTGAGCTTCACCGCCACCGCGAACGTGGGCGACACGGTGGCGCGCACGCCCTGCACGATCTCCAGCAGCAGGCGCGCACGGT
>DQIG01000377.1:2207-3705 GCA_003525885.1 Stenotrophomonas sp. | reverse complement strand
CCCCCCCCCCCCCGCCACGCACCCGCTCGGCGGCGGCCGCATCGATGGCTTCGGGCAGATCGGTCTCGCGGTCGATCTGCGGGAAGTGGCGGCGTTCCATGCGACGGATCGCGAAGTGCATCCACGCCAGTGCAGCCGCCACCAGCACGAACAGCAGCATGAAGCAGCTGCTCCAGATGCCCACCGCATCGTTCAGCGCTCCGAACACGATCGGCAGGATGAAGCCCCCCAGGCCGCCAATCATGCCAACCACACCACCCACCGCGCCCACGTGCCTGGGGTAGTAAACCGGAATGTGCTTGTAGACCGCAGCCTTGCCCAGCGACATGAAGAAGCCCAGCACGAACACCAGCACGGTGAACATCACCACGCCGATGGCCAGATGGAAGTGGATCGGGCCGTGGATGCCCTTCACCACATACTCGGTATCCGGGTAGGCCAGCAGGAAAGTGCAGATGGCCGACACGCCGAACGTCCAGTACATCACCCGGCGCGCGCCCATCCGGTCCGACATCCAGCCACCGACCACGCGGAACAGGCTGGCCGGGATCGAATAGCACGCCGCCAGCATGCCGGCGTGGCCCACGTCCATGGCATAGGCGCCCACCAGGTAGTGCGGCAGCCACAGCGCCAGCGCCACGAAGCCACCAAACACGAAGAAGTAATACAGCGAGAACCGCCACACCTGCAGGCTCTTCAGCGGCGCCATCTGCTCGGCGAACGGCACCGGCTTCACGCCCTCGCGGCGGCGCTGCTCCAGCGACGGGTCCTCCTTGCTGAAGAGGAAGAACAGCACCGCCGTGACGGCCAGCGCGACGGCCCAGACCTTGGCAACCATGGTCCAGCCGGCCGCCACCATCACCAGCGGTGCCAGCAGCTTGGTCACCGCCGAGCCGATGTTGCCGGCACCGAAGATGCCCAGTGCGGTGCCCTGCTTGCTGGCCGGGAACCACTTCGAGACGTAGGCCACGCCCACCGAGAAATTGCCGCCGGCGATGCCCACGCACAGCGCGGCGATCAGGAACTGGGTGTAGGTCTGTGCATAGGTCAGCATCCAGGTGGCCACTGCGCCACACAGCATCACCAGCACCATCACCTTGCGACCACCGAACTGGTCGGACCAGATGCCGAGGAAGACGCGGCTGACCGAACCTGTCAGCACCGGCGTGGCGATCAACAGGCCAAACTGGGTGTCATTCAAGCCGAGCTGTTGACTGATCTGGATGCCGATGATCGAAAAGATCATCCACACCGCGAAGCACACGGTAAAGGCGAATGTGCTCAGCCACAGCGCACGTTGTTGCTGCCCGGCACTGGCGGGGGCAAGGGCCTGGTTCATGAATCCTCCTCGTTCAATGGGGTTCAGCCGATATCCGCTTCGGCTTCGATCTCATCCAGGCCGCGCACGGGGTAACGTTCCTGCAGTTGCAGCAGGTAGGCCTGCACCTCGCGCTGCCGCACCTGCAGTTCCAGGTAGTCACGCAGCTGCGGCAGCACC
>DQIG01000377.1:0-2038 GCA_003525885.1 Stenotrophomonas sp. | reverse complement strand
CCGCCTCGAACGGCTGCGGCTGGCCTTCCTCGCGGGCATCGACGCAGACCACGTGGTAGCCCCAGCGCGATTCCACCGGGAATCCCGCCAGGCCTTCGCGCAGGCGGAACACCTGGCGGTCGAACTCCGGCGTGGTCTGCCCACGCTGCAGCCAGCCCAGGTCACCGCCTTCGCTGCTGGACGGGCAGCGCGAATGACGCAGGGCGAAATCGGCGAACAGGTGCGGCGATTCCTTCAGCAGCCCAACCAGCCGCTCGCCTTCGGTGCGCGCAGCGAAGCGCCCGGCTACATCGTCGGCCGGTGCGGCCAGCAGGATATGGCGCAGGCGCACGCGGTCGGGGGAGCGGAAGCGCTCCGGGTTCTGCTCGAAGTAGCGGCGGCAGTCCTCATCGGTCGGCACGCGGTCTTCGATCGCATCTTCCAGCAGCTGCTGGATCAGCACTTCCTCGTCGCTTACCCGGTTGCCCTCCGGTGCCTGCAGGCCCAACCGCTGCGCTTCCAGGCGCAGCAGCTCGCGCACCACCAGTGCACGTGCCGCTTCGGCGCGTGACTGTTCCGGGCGCATCGCCCGGTGGTGCTGCATCTCGCGGGCGATGTCGGCCTCGCTGATGGCGGTGTCGTCCACGAACAGCCGGCACGGTGCCGGCTGCCCAAGCGAGCGCGGCCCCTGCGCTGCCGCGTCGTTGTGATGCGAATGCGCCTCGGCAGAAACCGGCGCGGCGGAGTCGATCACGGTGATCGGCAGGAATTTCGGCAGGCTGCCCATGGCTTACTCCCGCGGCCCGTAGCGCAGCGTGGCCTGGCGGCGGCGCACCACCTGGTAGGGCCGCCACAGGTAGCTGATCGGAATGCTCCACACGTGCACCAGGCGGGTGAACGGCGCGATCAGGAACAGGGTCAGGCCCAGGAAGATATGCATCTTGTAGACCCAGCTGACGCCCTCGATGTAATCAGCGGCACCGGCACGGAAGGTCACGATGTGCTGCGCCCACTCGGCCAGCTGCACCATCACCCCGCCGTCCAGATGGCCGGACGAGACGCGGATGCTGTACAGGCCCAGGCACAGCTGGGCGAACAGCAGCACCAGCACCAGGGTGTCACCGAAGCTGCCGGTAGCCCGGACACGTGCATTGAACAGGCGGCGCACCAGCAGGATGCTGATGCCGATGAAGCACAGTGCGCCGAACACACCGCCGACCACCATCGCCAGCATCTGCTTCTGCGACGAGGAGATGAAGTGCTCGTACACCGCGTGCGGGGTCAGCAGGCCGACCAGGTGGCCACCGAGGATGGCCAGGATGCCGATGTGGAAGCAGTTGCTGCCAATCCGCATGCCCTTGTCCGACAGCATCTGGCTGGAGCCGGTGCGCCAGGTGTACATGGCCTTGTCATAGCGGGCCCAGCTGCCGATCAGCAGCACCGCCACGGCGATGTAGGGGTAGTACTGGAAAGCGAATTGATGCAGGGAGTAACTCATGGCTGGACCTCTCGATGCGAAGGACGGGCCGGCGAACGCACGGGCGGCTTGCAGTCTTCGGCGGGGGCTTCGGCGCCGAAGCGCACCGCCTCCTCCTCCCACAATCGATCCATGGCCTCGGCGGTATCGTCGCGGACTTCTTCGCTGGCACGCTGGCGCAGCGCCTGCAGATCGGCCTTGCCGTCACCGGCTTCGACCAGGATCTCGAACAGCACCCGGTGCGGCAGCTCACGCTCGGCCGCACGCGCCGCCAGCATCCCGGCGATATGGCCGATGTGATGCAGCCACTCGCGGGCGTCGCTGCCAGGGCGATGGGCCAGGAACTCCAGCAGCAAAGGCAGGTAATCCGGCAGCTCGCGTGCATCCAGTTCGAAGCCGTTGCGGCGGTAGGTTTCGACCAGATCGACCATGGCCTGGCCACGGTCACGCGATTCGCCATGGATGTGCTCGAACAGCAGCAGGCTCATCGAGCGGCCGCGGTCGAAACTGGCCAGCCACGCCGCCTGCGCATCCAGCGCATCGGTGGCCAGCAGCTGCTGCACGAAGCTGCGCAGCTGCTGG
>DQIG01000376.1 GCA_003525885.1 Stenotrophomonas sp. | reverse complement strand
GGCCGACACCCCGCGCGCATTCCTGCAGTACGCCGGCGGAGCGCCGGCCAATGTCGCGGTGGCCGCCGCACGGTTGGGTGCGAAGACCCAGTTCGTCGGCATGCTGGGCCGTGACATGTTCGGTGACTTCCTTGCCGACAGTCTGGTCGAGCACGGTGTGGGCACCGATTACATCGTGCGTACTGATGCGGCGAAGACCGCGCTGGCCTTCGTCGCCCTCGACGCCAGTGGCGAGCGCAGCTTCAGTTTCTACCGCCCGCCGGCGGCGGACCTGTTGTTCCGTGACAGCGATTTCCAGGCCTCGTGCTTCGACAGCGCGCAGTGCTTCCACGTATGTTCCAACAGCCTGACCGAACCGGCCATCGCCGAGGCGACCTTCGCCGGCATGGACCGTGCCCGCGCTGCCGGTGCGGTGGTCAGCCTGGACCTCAACCTGCGTCCTGCCCTGTGGCCGGCCAGCGAGGACCCGACGCCACGCTTGTGGCAGGCGCTGGAGCGCGCTGATCTGGTGAAACTGTCGCGCGAGGAGCTGGATTACCTGGCCGCACCGCTCGGTGCCGATGGCGAGGCCGCTGTGCTGCGGCGCCTGCTGGCCGCGCAGGCGCGCTGGGTGATCGTTACCGATGGTGCGGCCACGCTGCACTGGTACACCCGCGACAGCCACGGCACGGTCACCAGCTTCCGCGTGGCCACGGTCGACACCACGGCGGCCGGTGATGCCTTCGTCGGTGGCGTGCTGGTCGGCCTGCTGGAGCGCGGCGGGGCCGGTGCAGGTTTCGCTGCGTTCTGCCAGGACCCGGCGGCGATCACTGCCACGCTGCGCTTCGGCGCCGCGGTGGGTGCGCTGGCTGTTACCCGCAAGGGCGCGTTCGCCGCGATGCCCTCGCTCGATGAAGTGCAGCAGCTGCTGCAGGCACAGGACATTACTGCATGAGCACCTCGCCCGATTTCCGTTCGCCCGCGTTCCTGCGCGCGCATATCGCCGACACCCTGGCGTTCTACCATCCGCGCTGCATCGATCCGAACGGTGGTTTCTTCCACTACTTCCGGGATGACGGCAGCATCTACGATGCCAGCCATCGCCACCTGGTGAGCAGCACCCGTTTCGTCTTCAACTACGCGATGGCCTACCGCGAGTTCGGCAACGCCGAATACCGCGAGGCGGTCGAGCACGGCGTGCGCTACCTGCGCGAGGTGCACCGCAACCCGGAGACTGGCGGCTACGCCTGGACCCTGCGTGATGGCAAGGTCGAGGACGACATGAACCACTGCTACGGCGTGGCCTTCGTGCTGCTGGCCTACAGCTGCGCGTTGAAGGCAGGTGTCGAGCAGGCCCGCGCGTGGATGGACGAGACCTGGCAGCTGCTGGAAGCGCGCTTCTGGGAGCCGCAGTACGGGCTGTACAAGGATGAAGCGGACGGCCAGTGGAACTTCACCGGCTATCGCGGCCAGAACGCCAACATGCACATGTGCGAGGCGATGCTTGCGGCGTTCGAGGCCAGTGGCGAGCAGCGCTATGTGGAACGCGCGCTGCAGTTGGCCGACAACATGACCCGCCGCCAGGCCGCCAAGGCCGGTGGCCTGGTCTGGGAGCACTACGATGAGAACTGGGAAATCGACTGGGACTACAATCTGGACGACCCCAAGCACCTGTTCCGGCCGTGGGGCTTCCAGCCGGGGCATCAGACCGAGTGGGCCAAACTGCTGCTGATCCTCGATCGCCACGTGCAGGCCGACTGGCTGGTGCCGACCGCGCAGCACCTGTTCGACGTGGCGGTGGCGCGCAGCTGGGACGACGCTCGAGGCGGCCTGTATTACGGTTTCGCACCGGAATCGCGCCGACAGCCGGGCATGGATGGCGCACCGATCGGCGGCGACAGCTTCGTCTGCGACGACGACAAGTACTTCTGGGTGCAGGCCGAAACGCTGGCCACCGCCGCACTGATGGCCAAGCGCACCGGCGATGACCGCTACTGGCAGTGGTACGAGCGCATCTGGGCGTACTCGTGGGAGCACTTCGTCGACCACCAGTACGGTGCCTGGTTCCGCATCCTCGACGCCGACAACCGCAAGTACAGCGACGAGAAGAGCCCGGCGGGCAAGGTGGACTACCACACCATGGGTGCGTGCTACGAAGTGTTGAACGTCGTGCGTTGAAGATCGTTCGAATGCAGTAGTGCCAGGCCATGCCTGGCAATCCGAAATCGGTAGCGCCGGGCTACGCCCGGCGGAAAAACAGGAGCTCCGCGTGCATCGTCTTTCCCTCGTTGTCCGTCTGCTCCTGCTGCTGATCGCAGCCTCCGCCTTCTCGGCAACCGCAGCGCCGCTGCAGGCACAGTGGCAGTTCCGCATGCTGCCCGGCGACGCTGAAGGCGCAGCCCATCCGGGCCTGCAGCAATGGCGTGCTGCCCGGGTGCCCGGCAGCGTGCATACCGACCTGCTCGCGCATGCACTGATCCGCGACCCGTACGTCGGTGCGCCCGAGGCCGAGCTGCAATGGATCGGTCTGGCAGCCTGGGAGTATCGCGCCCGCTTTGACGTGGATGCAGCGACGCTGGACAAGCCCAATGCCGAGCTGCGCTTCGATGGGCTGGACACCTACGCTGAGGTCAGCCTCAACGGCAAGCCACTGCTGCGCGCGGACAACGCGCACCGTACCTGGCGCGCGCGCGTGGAAGGCCGCCTGCGCGCCAAGGACAATGAACTGCAGATCGTGTTCCGCTCGCCGATCCGAACGCTGCTGCCAGGCGTGCAGGCGATGCCGCACAAGATCGCCGGCAACTATCCTTCGCCCTATGGGGATGAGCCGAAAGACGCGATGGTCGGCAACTTCGCGCGCAAGCCGGCCTACCACTTCGGCTGGGACTGGGGTCCGCGCTATGTCACCGCCGGTGTCTGGCGCGGGGTCGATCTGCAGGCCTGGGATACGCACCGCCTGACCGATCTTGCCGTGCGCACCGATGCATTGGACGCCCGGCAGGCGAAGCTGGCGGTGCTGCTGCAGGTGGAGCAGGGCAGCGCAGCCGGTTCTGCGGTAGTCAATGTGGATGTGCGCGATCCGCAGGGCCGCATCGTTGCGCAGCAGCAGCGCAGGGTGCTGCTGAAGCCCGGCCAGAACAGTGTGGAACTACCGATTGAACTGGCGGAACCGAAGCGCTGGTGGCCGGTCGGCCATGGCGCGCAGGATCGCTATACCGTGCAGGCCCGCCTGGATGGCGGCGCCGACGCCACACTGGTGCGTGAGCAGCGCATCGGCCTGCGCACGGTTGAACTGCGCCGCGAGGAAGACGGCAAGGGGGGGCAGGGCTTCGCCTTCGTCATCAATGGCGTGCCGATCTTCGCCAAGGGCGCCAACGTGATTCCGTTCGACGCCTTCCCCGCACGTGTCGATGCAGCGCGCCTGCGCCAGGTGCTGACGGCGGCGCGTGACGCCAACATGAACATGCTGCGCAACTGGGGCGGTGGTTACTACGAGGACGATGCGTTCTTCGACATCGCCGATGAGCTGGGCCTGCTGGTCTGGCAGGACTTCATGTTCGGCGGCGGCATGCAGCCGGGCTACGATCCGGCCTTCCGTGCCAGCGTGGTGGCCGAGGCGCGCGACAACGTGCGCCGACTGCGCCATCACCCCAGCATCGTGCTGTGGTGTGGCAACAACGAGGAAGAGACCGCCTGGAAGGACTGGGGCCACGGACGCGACCTGAAGGCGGCCGACCCGGCGTTTGCGGCGAAGGTCTGGCAGGGTTACGTCGACCTGTTCGGCAACGACCTGCGCCAGGTGGTGGGCGAGGAGGGGCTGGGCGTGCCGTACTGGTCCAGCTCGCCCAGCAATGATCTGGATGAGAAGGCCAACGATTCCACCCGCGGTGACAAGCACTACTGGCAGGTCTGGGGCAATCCGGCGCTGCCGGTGCAGGCCTATCTGCGCGAGACCCCACGCTTCATGTCCGAGTACGGGCTGCAGGCGTGGCCGTCGGTGGCGACGGTGGATCAGATCGCCACTCGCGCCGAGCAGCGCATTGACAGCCCGGTCATCCGCGCGCACCAGAAATTCATGGCCGGCGAGGGCAACGGCCGCCTGCTGCACTACATCGAGCTGGGCTATGGCACGCCGAAGGACTTCGAGGACTTCGTCTACCTCAGCCAGGTGATGCAGGCCGATGGCATCGCACTGGCCGCGCTGCATCATCGCGCCTCGCGGCCGTACACGATGGGCTCGTTGTACTGGCAGCTCAACGACGTCTGGCCAGGCGCCTCGTGGTCCAGCGTGGACTATTTCGGCCGCTGGAAAGCGCTGCACTATGCCGCGCGGCGCTTCTTCGCGCCGGTCACTCTGGCGGCATTGCGTGATGAGGGCAGCACGCGGGTGCGCCTGCTCAACGACGGTGCCGCGCTGGATGCACGTTGGCGGATGCGGGTGATGGATGTGGACGGCAAGGTGCTGCGTCGACGCGAGGATGCAGTGACGCTGGCGGCGGAGGCTGTCACCTCGATCGGTGATTTCCGCGATGCCGAACTCCTGGCCAGTGCCGATCCGAAGCGCACGGTGGCGGTGTTCGAGTTGCTGCAGGACGGCAAGGTGAGCGCGCGACAGGTGGTCGGATTCGTCGAAGCTAAGGACCAGGTATTGCCGCGGCAGAAGCTCAAGGCCACCCTGTCCATCGAAGGCGACCACTATCGACTGCGGCTGGAAAGCGCAGCTTACGTGCGCGCGACGTGGATCGATTTCGGTGCGCTGGACGTGCAGGTCGAAGACAACCTGCTGGACCTGCTGCCGGGAGAAACCCGGGACATTGCAGTGCGCGGCCCGGTGGATCTGACGACGCTGCGCGAAGCGCTGAAGGTAAAAACCCTCAACGATCGTTGAGCAAAAAAGGGGACGGAGGGGATTAAGTCGTTTGTGGCCCCCGTGTGCCACAAACGACTTAATCC
>DQIG01000078.1:5370-5963 GCA_003525885.1 Stenotrophomonas sp. | reverse complement strand
TCGCGCTGGTGCGTGCCTCGCGCGCGCAGGCGGTGCTGGCCGGCCGCGACTTCGTCACTCCGGACGACGTGCGCGACATCGCCCGCCCCGCGCTGCGCCACCGCATCGCACTGGCCCCGGAACTGCAGATCGAGGGCCAGGACGCCGACGATGTACTGGGCGCGCTGCTGGCCAAGGTGGAAGCACCGCGCCGATGAGGCCGGCCCCGCTGCTGTTGGCGCTGCTGCTAGCCTGGGCTGCCCTGGGCGGCCTGGTGCTGGGCGGGTTGCTCCCGCGCTGGAGCTGGGCGCTGGCGGCCGTGGCCATCGCGCTGCCCGCCCTGTGGGACCTGTGGCGGCAGTCGCGGCGTCCGTCGCCGCAGGTGCAGCGCGAACTGCCCGAAGCACTGGCGCTGGGCGTGTGCCGTGAGGCGGCGCTGCGGCTGCAGGCGGACGCGTCGATGAGCGTAGAGGTATTCGACCTGGTCCCCGGCGGCTGGCCGCTGGAATCGCTGCCGCAGCGCGTGCGGTTGCAGGCGGGCACCGCTGCCACCCTGCACTATCACCTGCAGCCGCTGCAGCGTGGGCACTTCCGCTTCGAAGGCGTGCACCTGC
>DQIG01000078.1:0-5220 GCA_003525885.1 Stenotrophomonas sp. | reverse complement strand
CTTCGAAGGCGTGCACCTGCGCATGCGCTCGCCGTGGCGCCTGTGGTGGCAGCAACGCACGCTGCCGCCGGAGCTGGACGTGCGGGTCTATCCGAACTTCGTGCCGCTCACCCGCTTTGCGTTGTTCAGTGCCGACCAGGCCTCGCGGCTGGTCGGTGCGCATGTGAAGCGCCGCCGTGGCGAAGGTACCGACTTCCACCAGATGCGCGAGTACCGTATCGGCGACAGCCTGCGCCAGCTCGACTGGAAGGCCACCGCACGTGCGCGCAAACTGATTTCGCGCGAATACCAGGACGAGAAGAACCAGCAGTTGCTGCTGATGCTCGACAGTGGCCGGCGCATGCTGGCCAGTGAAGGCGGGCTCTCGCACTTCGACCATGCCTTGAATGCCTCGCTGGTGGTGGCCTACCTGGCGCTGCGCCAGGGCGATGCCGCTGGCCTGTTCGCTGCTGGTGGCGAACGCCGGTGGGTGGCGCCGCAGCGCGGCATGGGCACCGTCGAGCACCTGCTGCGCGCCAGCTACGACCTGCAGCCGCGCGCGGTGGCCACCGATTACCTGGCCGCCGCCACCGAAGTATCGCTGCGCCAGCGCCGGCGTGCGCTGGTGATGCTGGTCAGCAACGTGCGCGACGAGGACATCGAAGACCTGCTGGCGGCGGTGCGGCTGCTGCAGCAGCGCCACCTGGTGTGCGTGGCCAGCCTGCGCGAGCGCGAGCTGGACGGCGCCCTGGAGGGCGAGGTGCAGACGCTGGAAGACGCCACCCAGGCCGGTGCAGCAGCGCTGTACCTGCAGCAGCGCGCGAAGGCACACGACGCCCTGCGCAGCGAGAAGGTGATGGTGCTGGACGTGACCGCCGATGCCCTGCCCGGCGCGCTGGTGGAGCGCTACCTGGCAGTGAAGCGCGAAGGGCTGCTCTGATACCGACGATTGCTCTGGTGGGTGCCAACCTTGGTTGGCACGAAACCGACTGCGCCGACCAAGGTCGGCATCTGCCACCGCGTTGCCGGCCAGCGGCCGGCACTACCCTTGCAGCAATCGACGCTGCAACCGCTCCACCGCACGCTGCAGCAGCACCCGGTTGCGGGCCAGCTTCATCCACTGCGGCAGGCACGAGAACATCGAACGATGATGGCCGCTACCCTCGCGCAGCGTGGCCGTGGCGTAGTCGTGCAATGCCTGCAGGTGTTCGGCGTTGTATGCCCACAGCAGACCGGCAGCGGTCTTTTCCACCAGCCGCAACGGCAGGCCGAAGTTCGGGTCGATGGCATCGTTGCCATGCCAGCGCGACGGGGTAACGTCCACATCACTGCTGCGACCACATTGGCTGCAGTCCGCAGCCATGGTCCGCAGCGGCATGGTGGCACGGGCACGACGCACCTCAATGCGTACCCACTGGTGGCCGCAATAGCCACACGGCCGGTAACCGCTGTAACGCACCGGCCCCACCCAGTCACCGGCACCACAGCGGTTACAGCCACATCCGCCGTCCAGGGCCTCGCTGCACCCAAGACAACGGAAGCGCCGCGCGTTGGAGGGGCCTGTCACCCAACCCGGCGTATCGCAGCGATGGCAACGCACCGCCACCCGGTCGGCATAGCGGAACAGTGCATGGCCGCTATCGCGATGGCGCCGCGGCGGCGATGCCATCAGACGTAGATCCGCGTCGGTGCCTCGTCAACAATTGCGTGCGGGACGAAACGCGCACTGTCGCGGGTGATCGCGCTGTCATCCTCGCGGATGCCGATGCCGCAGGCGTGGTCACCCACCACCCAGCTGCCGATCAGCGGGTAGCCGCCTTCGAAGCGGGTCAGCGGGTGCGCACGCTGGATGATCGCCGGACCGTCGTAGGGACCGTCGCTGCGCTGGGTGCTGCCATCGGCCAGATGCATCTCGATGTTGGCACCTTCGCGTGAGAACAGCGGCTTGCGCACCCAGCCCGACGCCAGCGTGCTGCCGTCGTCGAAATGCGCTTCCAGCAGGTTCGGATGGCCCACGTTGCGCTGCCACAGCAGCGGCAGGATGCCCTTGTTGCTCAGCACCGCCTTCCAGGCCGGTTCCAGCAGCTGCACGCCCGAACCGGGCAGCGCGCGGCCGAATTCCTCGGCCATCAGGTCTTCCAGCGGGTACAGCTTGAACAGCGTGCCGATCACCGAATCATCCAACGCGGTGAAGCGACCGTCCTCGGACAGACCGATGTCCTCGATGGCGATGGCCTGGCCATGCAGGCCGGCCTGCGAGGCGCAGTCGCGCAGGTAGTCGACGGTGCCACGATCTTCTTCGGAACTGCCCACCGCGCTGAAGTACAACGGCGGTGGCAGCTGCGTGGCCAGTTCGCCGAAGCGTTCGACCAGGGCTTCATGGATCGCATTGAACTGGTCGGCATGCTGCGGCAGGCGGCCGGCATTGCGCTGGTCCTCCAGCCATTGCCACTGGAAGAAGCTGGCTTCGAACAGCGAGGTGGGCGTGTCGTAGTTCAGTTCGTACAGCTTGGCCGGACCGGTGCCGTCGTAGGCCAGGTCCAGGCGCCCGTACAGGTGCGGCTGGCGCTGGCGCCAGCTGTCGGCGATCCAGTCGTGGTAGTGCGCGGGGATCGCCAGCTGGTCCATCAGCCGCTCGCTGGCGATGACATCGCCGACCAGGTCCATCGCCATCTGGTGCAGTTCGGCGCTGGGGTCTTCGATGTCCTGTTCGATCTGGCGCAGGGTGAACGCGTAGTACGCGCGTTCATCCCAGTACGGCTGGCCGTCGATGGTGTGGAAGCGGAAACCCGCCTCTTCCGCGCGTGCCCGCCACTGGGCACGCTCGGCAATCCGGATGCGCTGCATGGGTCGATCAGCCGCCGTAACTGCCGCTGGTGCTGCGGCGCTCGCTGCTGTTGCCGAAGCCACCACGGCTGGCGGTGACCGCCCGGTTCGGCTCGCTGGTCACCGGCGCCAGGCCGGCCTTGCCAGCGCCGATGCCGCTGGCGGTGTTCAGGCCACCGCTGCCGCCCGGGGCCGGGCGCGCCCAACCGGCGCTCTTGTCCTGGTAGGCCGGCGACGCGGCCGGCGCCTGCGGAGCGAGGCCGCCGCGGTTGCTCAGCATCTGCGACATGAAGAAGCCCATCATCATCGGGCCGATGAACGAGGTACCGGCCGAGGTGTGCTGCTGCACGCACTGTTCCGGCTTGTAATCCTTCTCGCAGGCTTCCTTGCTGGCGTACTTCGGCGCCGCATCAGCAGCCTGCTTCTGCGCTTCGGCGAAGGCGTTGCGGCACGACGACGGATCGCCGGTGGCCTCGGTGCAGGACTCGACCGAGGTGTATAGGCCTTCCTGCACCTTCACCTCCGGCTCCTTCTGGCAGGCGGTGAACAGCAGCGGCGCGGCGCTCATCAGCAGCAGCGCGGTGGTGCGGGAACGTTTCATGGCCTCATGCCTTGTCGACGGATCAATGCCCCAATGATGCCAAATCCGGACCAGCAACCGGAATCGGCAAAGTCCGAAAGATGAACGGCCTTTCATTTTCGTCGTCCACATGCCGCGCCATCCACGCATGGCGTGGATCTACCGAGTGCCTGGTCTGTGCAGCCCATCGTCCGGGCGGGAACCCCCTTGTTGTTCAAGGGGGCGCGCCAACGGCGCAGGGATAAGGAGGAATGCGCGGACCACCCAGTCGCTGCAAGCGGCGCAGGTGGTTGCAGCAGCAACCGAAAAAATTGGCCATGATCGGCTGACCCCCATGTCGTACGGCCCGCCCGTTCCACCAGCCATGCCCGAATACCGCTCCCGCACCTCCACCGCCGGCCGCAACATGGCCGGCGCCCGCGCCCTGTGGCGTGCCACCGGCATGAAGGACGGCGACTTCCACAAGCCGATCATCGCCATCGCCAACTCCTTCACCCAGTTCGTGCCCGGCCACGTGCACCTGAAGGACCTCGGCCAGCTGGTCGCGCGCGAGATCGAACAGGTCGGCGGCGTCGCCAAGGAATTCAACACCATCGCCGTGGACGACGGTATCGCGATGGGCCACGACGGCATGCTGTATTCGCTGCCCAGCCGCGAGATCATCGCCGACGCCGTGGAGTACATGGTCAACGCGCATTGCGCCGACGCGCTGGTGTGCATCAGCAACTGCGACAAGATCACCCCCGGCATGCTGATGGCCGCGCTGCGCCTCAACATCCCGGTGGTGTTCGTCTCCGGCGGGCCGATGGAAGCGGGCAAGACCAAGCTGTCCGAACACAAGCTGGACCTGGTCGATGCGATGGTGGTGGCCGCCGATGACAGCGCCTCCGACGAGAAGGTCGCCGCATTCGAACGCAGCGCCTGCCCCACCTGCGGTTCCTGCTCGGGCATGTTCACCGCCAATTCGATGAACTGCCTGACCGAAGCGCTGGGCCTGTCGCTGCCCGGCAACGGCACTACGCTGGCCACCCATGCCGACCGCGAGGCGCTGTTCCGCCGCGCCGGCCGCCTGATCGTCGAACTCTGCCACCGCTGGTATGGCGGCGAAGACCCCAGCGCACTGCCGCGCGGCATCGCCACCCAGGCGGCGTTCGCCAACGCGATGGCCCTGGATATCGCCATGGGCGGTTCCACCAACACCATTCTGCATCTGCTGGCCGCGGCGCAGGAGGCAGAAGTGGACTTCGACCTGACCCACATCGACGCGCTGTCGCGGCGCGTGCCGCAGCTGTGCAAGGTGGCGCCGAACACACCGAAGTACCACGTCGAGGACGTGCATCGCGCCGGCGGCGTGTTCGGCATCCTCGGCGAGCTGGACCGCGCCGGCCTGCTCGATACCTCGGTGCCGACCGTGCACAGCGCCAGCCTGGCCGAAGCACTGGAACGCTGGGACGTGGTGCGCAGTGACAACGACACCCTGCATACTTTCTTCAAGGCCGGCCCGGCCGGCATTCCCACCCAGGAGGCCTTCAGCCAGGCCACGCGCTGGCCAACCCTGGACCTGGACCGCGCCGAAGGCTGCATCCGCTCGCTGCCGCACGCCTACTCGCTGGAGGGCGGCCTCGCCGTGCTGCGCGGCAACCTGGCCGTCGATGGCTGCGTGGTGAAGACGGCCGGCGTAGACGAATCCATCCATATCTTCGAAGGCCCCGCGCGCGTCTACGAAAGCCAGGACGCTGCCGTCGCCGGCATCCTCGCCGACGAGGTGCAGCCGGGCGAAGTGGTGGTGATCCGCTACGAAGGGCCGAAGGGTGGCCCCGGCATGCAGGAAATGC
>DQIG01000031.1:30930-31570 GCA_003525885.1 Stenotrophomonas sp. | reverse complement strand
GACGCGGCTGCGCTGCGGAGCGGCAGCTTCGGCCTTGGCGGCCGGTCGGGCGGTGCTCTCGGCCACGGCGGCCGGGGTCACATCGGAACGGTTCGGAGCAGTCTGCGACCAGGCCGGAAGGCTGGTCAGACACAGTGCCAGGCCAAGCAACAGCGGGCGGGCACTACGTGAAGATACGGAAGTCTGGCCTTCGCTTTTCAGGTCGTCAGTCGTCACGCGTCGGTCACAGGAAAAAAACGATGGGGCATCATGCCCTGTAAAAGCGGCAATAAGTTAAAAATTCCGTTAGTAAACCGTTAGTTTCAGGGTGATGGTCGTCACAGTTTTGAACATATCGCCTGTTCATTTTAGCGAAGGACACGTTTCGCACCGGTGTAGTGGTCCTTCCAGTAGGGACCACTGAGCGAGTCCAGCCGAACGGTGCCCCCGGTGCTCGGCGCGTGCACGAAACGTCCTTCACCGACATAGATGCCGACATGGGTGACGCTGCCGCGGCTGCCGAAGAACACCAGGTCACCGGTGGCGAGGCGCTGCGGATCGATCTTCGGGCCCTGGACTGCCGCCAGGTCGCGCGAGGTGCGCGGCAGCCGCAGGTCCAGCATCTCGCGATAGACATAGGCGACCAGGCCGCTGCAGTCGA
>DQIG01000031.1:28591-30777 GCA_003525885.1 Stenotrophomonas sp. | reverse complement strand
GCGACCAGGCCGCTGCAGTCGAAGCCCGAATCCGGGGTGTTGCCGCCATAGCGGTAGGGCGTGCCGACCAGGCTGATGGCGCGCATCAGCACCGAGTTGGCGGCCTCGGGGTTGTCCGGCACGGTCTTTGGCCAGTTCGCCGTCGGCGGGGGCGCCGCCGGGCGGGTGGCCTTGCCGCCGCCACAGGCGGTGATCAACAGGGGCAGGGCCAGCAGCAGGGCCGGGGCGAGGAACCGGCGCAGGCCGGACGAAACTGGCGTGATGTGCATGATCTCCGGATAATGCGCCACCTTGGATTGGCCGTCATGATGGCGGCGTCCCCGCCGGGCGACAACCCGCCCCAACCCGCCTGCCTCCGGCAGATCCAGACAGAGTTGCGCATGAAGATCGAAAAAGACCGCGTTGTCCGCTTCCACTACACCGTTTCCGAAGTCGGCCAGGAGCCGATCGAATCGTCCAAGGACCGCGGCGAGCCGCTGGCGATCCTGATCGGCCACGGCAACATCATTCCGGGCCTGGAAAACGCCATGATGGACAAGGAAGCCGGCGCGACCTTCAACGTCGACGTCAAGGCGGCCGATGCCTACGGCGAGAGTCGTGAAGGCCTGTCCCGGCGCGTGCCGAAGAAGCACTTCGGCAACACCAAGCTGGCTCCGGGCCAGCAGGTCGTGCTGCAGACCAACTTCGGCCCGCGTGCGGTGACCGTGCAGAAGGTCGGCATGAGCGTCGTCGACGTCGACCTGAACCACCCGATGGCCGGCAAGGACCTGCACTTCGACGTTGAAATCGTCGACGTGCGCGAAGCCGGCCAGGAAGAACTCGACCACGGCCACGTCCATGGCGATGGTGGTCACCAGCACTGATCGCAAAGCGATCGTGTTGGCAGCAACGGCCCGCTTCGGCGGGCCGTTGCGTTTCTGGAACACGGCGCGGCCATCCATGGCGCACGGGCCGGCGGCATAATGGCGGACCTGCCTGACGGACGCCCCGTGAACGCCGCTTCTCCTTCCCTGCAGCCGGTGGCTTCCGGCGAACGCATCGCCGTGCTGGACGTGCTGCGCGGTGCGGCGCTGCTGGGCATCCTGCTGATGAACATCGAGGCCTTCAGCGGACCGCTGGACCTGGCCTTCACCGGCATCGACGTGCATTGGCAGGGTATCGACTACTGGGCCGATGCCTTTGTCTACGTGTTCGTGCAGGGCAAGTTCTTCACCCTGTTCTCGCTGCTGTTCGGTGCCGGCTTCGCGGTGATGGCGCAGCGCGCCGAGGTGGCCGGGCGTGACTTCACCCCGTTCTACCTGCGCCGCAGCGCTGGCCTGCTGCTGATCGGCCTGTGCCACGCGCTGCTGGTCTGGTCCGGTGACATCCTGGTGATGTATGCGTTGGTCTCGTTGCCGTTGCTGGCCTGCCGCGAGGCGCCGCGCAGCTGGCTGCCGTGGATGGGCGCGACGGTCTACCTTGGCGGCGTGGCGATGATGCTGCTGGTGGGCGCGATGGTGTCGATGGCTTCAGCGGAGGACGTTCAGACGATGCTCGCCGACGCGCAGCAGAGCATCGATCTGCAGCGCATGGTGTACGGGCAGGGCAGCTGGATGCAGGCCAATGCGCAGCGCCTGCACGAGTTCGGATCGTCGATGAGCGCGATGCTGATCACCGGCCCGGAAGTGCTGGGCATGTTCCTGATCGGCAGCTGGTTCGCCGGCAGTGGTGCGCTGTCGGCGCCAGAGCGCTTCCCGCGCCTGTACGTGGTGCTGCGTTGGGTGGCACTGCCTCTGGGCCTTGCGGTCACGCTGCTGGGTGTTGCCTGGAAGCCGTATCTGGCACCGGGTGCCTATGACCTGCCGGTGACAGCGGCGATGGCGCTGGTGACGATGGGTGGCCTGCCGATGTGCCTGGGTTACCTGGCGTGGATCGTGCATTGGCGTGCGCGGTTGGTCTGGCTGGCACCGGTCGGGCGCATGGCGTTGACCCACTACCTGGGCCAGTCGCTGCTGTGCACCTGGCTGTTCTATCACTATGGCCTGGGCGGCTTCGAGCTGATGCCGCGCAGCGTGCAGCTGCTGTTCGCACTGCTGTTGTTTGCAGTGCAGGTGGCCTTTTCGCACGTCTGGTTGCGTCGCTTCCGCTTTGGCCCGATGGAATGGCTGTGGCGTGCGATGACCTACCGGCAGTGGCCGCCGATGCGG
>DQIG01000031.1:0-28469 GCA_003525885.1 Stenotrophomonas sp. | reverse complement strand
GGAATGGCTGTGGCGTGCGATGCCCTCCCGGCAGTGGCCGCCGATGCGGCGCGAGGCCGGGCTGGGCTGATCGATGCAGGGCGCGCGCGAGGATGTGATCGTGGTCGGCGCCGGTGCCATTGGACTGGCCGCCGCGCTGGCGCTGCGCGCACAGGGCCGGCAGGTTCGCGTGATCGACCGTGGGTGTGTCGGCGGCGCGACGTCGCATGGCAACTGCGGCACCATCACCCCCAGCCACGCACCACCGCTGGCGGCACCAGGAGTGCCATTGCGTGCGCTGCGCTGGATGCTCGATCCGCGTGCGCCGTTGTACGTGCGTACGCGCCTGGACCCTGCATTATGGCGCTGGCTGCTGCAGTTCGGGGCGCGCTGCAACGCACGTGACTGGCTGCACGCCACGCGGGCACGCGGCGCACTGTTGAATGATTCACGGCTGCGCCTGGCCCACTGGGTGCAGGCGCATGCGCTGGACTGCGAGTTCGATGCACGCGGCCTGGACTATGTGTTCGGCGATGCCCGCAATTTCGATCACCATGCTGCCGAGTGCGAAGCGCTGAACGCGCAGGGTATTGCCACGGCCTGCATCGATGGCGCCGACTATGTGCGCGACAACCCGGCGTTCCATGATCGACTCGCCGGTGCGATCCACTTTGCCGGCGATGCCCAGCTGCGCCCGGACCGCTACACCGCTGAACTGGCGCGCGTGTTGCGTGCGCAGGGCGTGGTGATCGAGGAGCAGGCGGACATGCAGGATTTCAGTGCCGACGCGCAGGGTGTGCGCGTGCACGTCGGCGAACGCACGCTGCACGCACGCGAACTGGTGCTGGCGACCGGGCCGTGGTCGCCGCGCTGGGCGCGGCAACTGGACCTGCGCGTGCCGATCCAGCCCGGCAAGGGCTACTCGCTGACCTGGTCGCGACCGTCGCAGGTGCCGAAGCGCCCGGTGGTCCTGAAGGACCACTCCGTGTTCGTGATTGCCTGGCGCGAGGCGCTGCGGCTTGGTGGCACCATGGAATTCGCCGGTGCCGACCCACGGCTGCGCGCGACCCGCCTGCAGGCCCTGCAGCACGCTGCCGACCATTACCTGCGCACACCGCGTGGTGCGCAGCTGCAGGAGCAATGGTGCGGTTGGCGCCCCATGAGCGTGGACGACGTGCCATTGATCGGCCGCGCGCCCGCGCATCCTCACGTCTGGCTTGCAGCGGGGCATGGCATGCTCGGCATCAGCATGAGCGCCGGCACCGGCCAGCTGATCGCCGATCTCGTCTGCGGCCGCACGCCAGCGATCGATCCTGCCCCTTACCGACCCGAGCGATTCCGATGAGCACTGCACCCTATGATTACGACCTGATCGTCCTTGGCGGCGGCTCCGCCGGCCTGGCCGGTGCGATCCGCGCGGCGCAGCATGGCAAGCGCGTGGCGATGCTGGAGCCCGGCGAACTGGGCGGTACCTGTGTCAATGTTGGCTGCGTGCCGAAGAAGGCGATGTGGCTGGCGGCCGACCTGCACGAGCGCATCGGCCTGGCCAATGCGATGGGCTTCGATGTCGAGGCACGCCCGGCTCTGTCGTGGAAGGAACTGGTGATCCATCGCCAGGCCTACATCAGCAACATCCACACCAGCTACCTCAAGCGCCTGGATGAAACCGGCGTGGTGCGCATCCCGGCACGCGGCCATCTGCTCGATGCACACACCGTGGCCTGCAGCGATGGCGTGCGCTACAGCGCCGAGCACATCCTGATCGCCACCGGCGCGCACCCGCTGCGGCCCGACATTCCCGGTGCCGAACTGGGCCTGGTCTCCGATGATTTCTTCGATCTGCGTGCGGCACCGGCCGAGGTGGCGATCATTGGTGGCGGTTACATCGCGGTGGAACTGGCCGGGTTGCTGCAGGCGCTGGGCAGCAAGGTGAGCCTGCTGGTACGCGGCAAGCGTCTGCTGGAGCGCTTCGACTACGAACTGACCGACCAGCTGGCCGAGAACCTGAAGCAGCAGGGCGTGCGCATCCATTTCGACTACCGCCTGCGCGAACTGCAGCGCGATGGCGAACGCGTGCGTGCGTTCGGTCATGACGGCCCGCTCGACAATGTGTTCGATGCCGTGTTCTTTGCCACCGGCCGCCGCGGCAACAGCCGTGACCTGGGCCTGGAAGCGCTCGGCATCGGCATTGGCGAGCACCAGCAGGTGCAGGTGGACGAATGGCAGACCACCTCTGTGCCGAGCGTGCACGCGGTGGGTGACATCGCTGGCAAGGTCGGCCTGACTCCGGTGGCGGTGGCGGCTTCGCGGCGGCTGATGGACCGCCTGTTCGGTGGTCGCCCGCAATCGAAGATGGATTACGAAAACGTGGCCAGCGTGGTGTTCTCGCATCCGCCGCTGGGCGCGGTGGGCATGAGCGAGGAAGAAGCGCGTGCACGTTTCGACCAGGTAAGCGTTTACCACAGCCGTTTCCGTCCGATGCTGCAGGCGCTGGCCAATGGCACCCAGCGCAGCCTGTTCAAGATGGTCTGCGCGGGCCCGGAGGAACGCGTGGTGGGTATCCACCTGCTGGGCGAAGCGGCCGACGAGATCCTGCAGGGCTTCGCGGTGGCAGTGAAGATGGGCGCGACCAAGGCCCAGTTCGACGATACCGTGGCGATCCACCCGACCTCGGCTGAGGAAGTGGTGCTGATGCGCTGAGCCGGGCCGTTGTAGAGCCGAGCCATGCTCGGCTGCTTGTCGCCCAGGGTTGGCGAAGCCGAGCGCGGGCTCGGCTCTACAGGTCAGCGGGCGCCTCCATGCGACAATGATGGCCCCCACGCCTTTCCGGGCCGCCCCATGCGGCCCGCCGTCGTCCTGATGTCCAGCCCCACTTCCCGTATCGCAACCGCTTCCCCACGCATCGCGCTGGGGGGGATCGGCCTGGCTGCGATCGGCGCCATCGCCGCGTCCGGCAAGGCGATCATCGTCAAGCTTGGCCTGCGCCACGGTGTGGATGCCACCACGCTGCTCGCCCTGCGCATGCTGATGGCGCTGCCCTTGTTCGCGTTGATGGCCTTGTGGGCCGCGCGCCGGGCCACGTCGCTGTCCTGGGCCGACCGCGCCCGCGTGCTGTGGCTGGGCTTCACCGGCTACTACCTGTCCAGCCTGCTCGATTTCCAGGGCTTGCAGTACATCAGCGTGACCCTTGAACGACTGATCCTGTACTTGAACCCAACCCTGGTGCTGCTGATCAACGTGCTGCTGGCGCGCCAGCGGCCAGGGCGCTGGCAGATCGGCGCGTTGGTGCTGAGCTATCTGGGCGTGCTGCTGGCCTTTGGGCATGACCTGCAGCGCGAGGGCGGGCAGATCATCGTCGGCAGCCTGCTGGTGCTGGGCAGTGCGCTCAGTTACGCGTTGTACCTGTTCGGCAGTGGGCAGGTGGTCGCGCGTATCGGTGCGGTGCGGCTGACCGCCTATGCCAGCTGCGTGGCGGGCGTGCTGGTGCTGCTGCATTTCGCGGTGACCCATCCACTGCCGCTGCTGTGGCAGGCGCCGGCGCCGGTGCAGTGGCTGTCGTTGGTCAATGCCACCGTGTGCACGGTGCTGCCGGTGCTGGCCATCATGCTGGCGGTGCAGCGCGTGGGTTCGTCGCTGGCCGCGCAGGTCGGTATGCTGGGCCCTGTTTCCACCATCGTGATGAGCCTATGGCTGCTCGACGAACCGATGGGGCCGGCGCAGATCGCCGGCACCGTGCTGGTGCTGATCGGCGTTCTGCTGGTGACCCGCCTGCGGCGCTGACGCCGGAGCAGGCGCGTGCGCGCATCCTGGCGGTGATCCGCGCGATCCCGGCGGGGCAGGTGATGGGCTATGGGCAGGTGGCGATGCGCGCCGGCCTGCCCGGGCGTGCGCGCCTGACCGCGCGCATCCTTGGCCAGAACGACGACCCGGAACTGCCCTGGCACCGCGTGCTGCGCTCGGATGGACGCATCGCCATGGAAGAAGGTTCGGCCGGCTGGCGCGAGCAGTCGCAGCGGCTGCGTGCCGAGGGCGTGCGGGTGGAGAACGGCCGGGTGCGGATGCCGGCGACCGATCCGGCGGTGGCGCTGGATGCCGCGGTGTGGGGCCCGGGCTGAGCACCGCTGGCGACTGAACAGGCTGCACCTGCCGGTCGCCAACAACACACGGTGCTGCGGCTATGATGGAGGCCGTTCCATGCCGGTGCTCCCATGTTCCCGCGACTGCCTACCGTCACTAAGGCCCTGCTGATCGCCAACGCGATCCTGTTCCTGCTGCAGCAGCCGTTCCTGCTCGGCATGCAGACCTTCGAGCCGTTCATGCTGCAACCACTGCAGCAGGGCTTCGATGCGTTCTCGCCGGGTGGCAACTTCCAGCCGTGGCAGCTGCTGACCTATGGCTTCCTGCATGGCAGCTTCGGCCATCTGTTCTTCAACATGCTGGCGGTCTTCATGTTTGGCGCGCCGCTGGAGCAGACCTGGGGCGAGAAGCGCTTCCTGCTCTATTACCTGGTCTGCGTGGCCGGTGCCGGCGTCTGCCAGCTGCTGGTGGGCACGCTGCTGGAAAACCCGGCCGCGGTGCTGGGCGCCTCCGGCGGCGTGTTCGGCCTGCTGCTGGCCTACGGCATGCTGTTCCCGAACCAGCGGGTGATGCTGCTGTTCCCGCCGATCCCGATGAAGGCGCGGACCTTCGTGATCCTGTTTGGCGTGGGTGAGCTGGTGCTGGGCGTGACCGGTTGGCAGCCGGGCGTGGCCCACTTCGCGCACCTCGGCGGCATGCTGTTTGGCTGGCTGCTGATCCGCTACTGGCGCGGGCAACCGCCGTTCAACAAGCGCCGCCCGCCGGGCCCACCAAAGCGCCCGAACCATTTGCGCAGCGTCAAATGATCCGAAGGATCATTTGACGCTGTAGGTGCCGACCGTTGGTCGGCACGCCTTCACAGATCCTGCAACACCACCTGCGCGGCATTGTGCCCGGGCGCACCGGTGACACCACCACCGGGGTGGGTTCCCGAACCACACAGATACAGGCCAGGCAGGGCGCCGCGATAGCCGGCCTGACCGACCATCGGCCGCGCCGAGAACAACTGGTTGGGGCTCAGAGCACCATGGAAGATGTCGCCACCGATCAGGCCGAAGGTACGCTCCAGATCCAGCGGGCACAGCACCTGGCGACCCAGCACGCTGTCAGCAAAACCCGGCGCATGCCGTTCAACGGTGGCGATCATCAGATCGGCCACTGCTTCACGATGATCATCCCAGTGACGCCCATCGGGCAGCACCGGCGCCACGTGCTGGCAGAACAGGCTGGCCACATGCTGCCCGGGCGGCGCGAGCGAATCGTCCAGCGTGCTGGGAATCAGCATCTCCACGATCGGCTCGCGTGACCAGCCATCGCGACGCGCATCCAGCCAGGCGCGGTCCATGTAGTCGAGGCTGGGCGCCATGATGATGCCGGCACTGAGATGATCGCCGGGGCCGGGAAGGGTGCGGAAGTCCGGCAGCCGCGACAGTGCCACGTTCATCCGGAACGTGCCGGAGGCGCAGCGCCAGTGCGTCATCCGCTCGCGCGTCGCTGCCGGCACCTGCGCCGGTGCCAGCATCTGCTCGTACAGCAGCTTTGGGTTGACGTTGGCGATCACCGCGCGTGCACGCAGGATTTCGCCGTTGGCCAGCGCCACGCCCACTGCACGACCGCGCTCGATCAGCAGGCGTTGCACGGCGGCGTCCACGCGCAGCTCGGCCCCGGCCTGGCGCGCCGCAGTGGCGATGGCCTGGCTGATCGCGCCCATGCCGCCGATCGCATGGCCCCACGCACCTTTCACGCCATTGCACTGGCCGAACACGTGGTGCAGCAGCACGTAGGCACTGCCCGGTGTATACGGGCTTGCGTAATTGCCGACGATGCCATCAAAGCCGAACAGTGCCTTGATCGGCGCGCTCTCGAACCAGCGGTCCAGGTACTCGGCAGCCGACAGCGTGAACAGATCCAGCAGTTCCTGACGCAGCGAAGCATCCAGCGTTGCCAGTTCGCGGCCGAGACGGCCCATCTGCCACAGTGCAGGCAGGGCACGCCAGCCGCTGGCAACGCCGATGTCCGGCGGTGCGCGCAGCGCCCACGCACGCAGCACGTCGGCGAAAATCTCCAGTCGCGCTTCATAGGCGGGCAGGCGTTGTGCATCCCGCTCGGAAAATTTCGCCACCTCGGCCTGGGTGCGGCCCGGTGCCGACAGCAGGTAACGACCATCCTCCAGCGGCAGGAAGTTGTTGGCCGGGCGATTGATGATGCGCAGCCCATGTGCATGCAGTTGCAGATCCTCCATCACCTTCGGCTGCAGCAATGACACCGTGTAAGACGCCACCGAGTTGCGGAAGCCCGGGTGGAATTCCTCGGTAACCGCCGCACCGCCGAGCACGCCACGGCGTTCAAGGACCAGTACCTTCTTCCCGGCCTTCGCCAGATAGGCCGCGCAGACCAGACCGTTGTGGCCACCGCCGACGATGAGTGCATCCCAGGTCATCAGCACCTCGAAAAAGGGGACGGAGGGGATTAAGTCGTAGTCGGCATCTGAGCACGGATCCATGCGGGAAGCGACTTAATCCCCTCCGTCCCCTTTTTTGATGGCGGCTTCGATGGTGGCGATGTCGATCTTCTTCATCGGCATCATCGCGTTGAAGGCACGCTTGGCCAGTGCCTTGTCCTGGCTGGTCACCGCTTCGATCAGCATGCGCGGGCTGATCTGCCAGGAGATGCCCCAGCGGTCCTTGCACCAGCCGCATTGGCTCTCCTGTCCGCCATTGCCCACGATCCCATTCCACAGGCGGTCGGTCTCGGCCTGGTCCTCGGTCTGGATCTGGAAGGAGAACGCTTCGCTGTGCTTGAACGCGGTGCCGCCATTGAGGCCGACACAGGGAATGCCGCAGACGGTGAATTCGACGGTCAGCACGTTGCCTTCCTTGCCGTCGGGGTAGTCGCCGGGCGCGTGATGCACGGCGGTGACCGCGCTGTCGGGCAGGAGGCTGGCATAGAAGGTGGCGGCTTCGAGCGCGCCGTTGTCGTACCAGACACAGATCGTGTTCTTGTGTGCCATGACGGGGCCCCACGATGGACGAGGCCGCAGCGATAGCACGCCGGGTGTTAATCCTGGATCGTGCTGCACCCGCAAAAAAAAGGGCGCCCGGAGGCGCCCTCTGCATTACGGCCGCAGCCGATGGCTCAGCGCCAGACCTTGATCTGGTCGGCTTCGCTGCGCTGCATCGGCTGGCCGGCCTTGCAGCTGAAGGTGGCACCGAACGCCGGCAGGTTGGCCAGCGTGCCATTGCTGCGCCACAACCCCGGCGCGCGGATGTCGGCGGTCAGGCGGCGCACGGCCTCGTTCGGCGACAGCTGCTGTGCCCACAGCGTCGACCAGGCGCGGAAGAAGCCCTGCTGCTGAGCCTGCTTGGCCTTCGGCTCCTGTGCGACATACGCCGCCCAGGCCAGTTCCAGGCCGGCGATGTCGGCCAGGTTTTCTTCCTGGGTGAGCGTGCCGTTGACCTTGGCACCCTTCACGCCCGGGAAGTCGTAGGCGCCGTACTGCGCGGCCACGCGGTTGCCGAGCAGCGTCCAGGCGGTCTTGTCTGCCGGGGTCCACCAGCTGCGCAGCTCGCCCTTGGCGTCGACCAGCGCACCCTTGGCGTCGATCGCACGGGTCAGCTCATGGCCGACCAGGCCACCGAAGCTGCCGAACTTGTCGGCGGCGTCGGCCTTGGCGTTGAACACCGGGCCCTGCAGGATCGCGGCGGTGACGATCAGGCGGTTCTGCGCCAGGTCGTAGGCCAGCGACGGCTGCTGCGGCAGCACGTCCCAGCGGCGGTCGGCATTGCCCTTGCCGATGCGCTTCATTTCCTCGCGATGACGCCAGGTCGAAGCAATCAGCATGTTGCCGCCGAACGAACCGCGGCCCATCGGCTGCACGCTGTAATCGAGGTCGCGCAGCGGGGTGCCGATCTCGATCTTCAGCGCGGCCAGCTTGGCCTGTGCTTCGGTCTTGGCTTCGGCGCTCATCCAGCTGTTGTTCTTGACCGCTTCGATCTGCACTTCGCGCAGCTTGTCGACGATCCACGCGGCCTGGCGACGGTCTTCGGCCGACAGGAAGCGGGCGGCGTATTCGCGGCCGACCATCGGGCCGGCGGCCACGTTGATCGCGTCCAGCACATCTTCCCAGCGCTGCGGCGGCAGCGTTTCGCCACGCAGCACGCGGCCGCGGAATTCAAACTCTGCGTCGCGGTAGGCCTTGGACAGGTAAGGTGCCATCGAATCGCCCACGCGCCAGCGCAGGTAGGCCTTCCACTGGTCCGGCTTGAGCTTGGTGACCATGCCGTCGAGCTGCTTGAACAGGCCCGGGTCGGCCAGCGAGACCAGGTCGTCGTCCACGCCCTGTGCCTTCAGGAACGCATCCAGCTGCAGATTGCGGTAGCGGCTGTTGAGCTCCTTGGTGGAGATCGGCGCGTAGTTGTTGAACGGGTTGTTGATGCCGGCCAGCGACTGCGCATTGCGCGCCAGCTCGGTCTCCAGCGCGATGACCGACTGCGACTCGGCGTCCAGCTTGGCCGCCGGGGTGCCGGTCAGCGCCAGGATCTGCTTGACGTAGTTGCGGTAGCGGCCCATCAGCGCCACAGTGTCGGCGTCGGTACGGGTATAGAACGCCGGATCCGGCAGGCCCATGCCACCCTGCATGAAGTAGCCGATGTGGCGATCCAGTGCCTTCAGGTCGACGTCCGGGCCGAAGTTGAAGGCGACCGGGATGCCCACCTGATGCAGCGCGGCGATCGATGCCGGCACATCCTTGGCCTTCTTGATGGCATTGATGCGGGTCAGCAGCGGGGCGATCGGGTTGGAACCATCCGCTTCCACGGCGGCTTCGTCCAGGCCACTGGCCCAGAAGTCACCCAGCAGCTTCTGCACGTTGCCCTGCGGCGATTTCATGGCCGCGTCGAGCAGTTCGCGCTGCTGCTGGCGGCTGCGATCGACCAGCTGGCCCAGCGCGGTGGTGGCGCCGGTCTGCGGCACCGGATTGGCCTTCAGCCAGCCTGCATTGGTGACGTCGTAGAAGTCGCTGCACTGGGCGCTGACGGCCGGGGCGCGTGCGGCCTTCTTCTTGGCGGCGGCAAACGCATCGTGGGTCGGGACCAGGGTCGCCAGGCTGATGCCCAGGGCGATGGCAAGCGGACGGAAATTGGGCATGTGGAACGAATCCGTGATGGATTGAGGGCGCGCGCACTATAGCAAGCCGCGCATGGGCGCGGCATGCACGCATCACGGAGCATCCGCCGGGCATGGCCCGGCGCTACCGGGTGTGTGGCATGGGCGCGGCATGCACGCATCGCGACGGATCCGCCATGCCGTGCGCCGACCAGGGTCGGCATCAACCAACGGCGCGGGCCGGCAAGGGCGCAGCAGGTCCATCCCATGCGTCGATGACGGGTGCCGCAAAAGGCAAAGGCCCGGGAATTCCCGGGCCTTTGCAGGTCTGCCGCAGCGTCAGCCGTGGCTTACCAGATCACCACCTGCTGCTCGCCGGTGCGGGCCATCGGCGAACCGGCCTTGCACTGGAACGCGGCGGCGAAGGTCGGCAGGTTCGACGGCGCACCCATGGCGCGGAACTGCGCCGGGGCGTGCGGGTCGGTGGCCAGGCGAACCTTGGCGTTTTCCGGGGTGTACTTGGTGCGCCACACGGTGGCCCAGTTGAAGAAGAAGCGCTGGTCGCGGGTGAAGCCATCGACCTTTGCATCCTCCTTGCCGGCGGTGGCCTTCTGCAGGGCGTCGTAGGCGGTGGCCAGGCCACCCAGGTCGGCGATGTTCTCGCCCAGGGTCAGGTGGCCATTCACTGCCTGGCCGTCGACCTTGTACTGGTCGAACTGCTTGACCAGCTTGCCGGTGAGGCCTTCGAAGTTCTTCTTGTCAGCCGGAGTCCACCAGTCTTCCATGTTGCCGGTCGGCCCGAAGCGCGCGCCCTGGTCGTCGTAGCCGTGGGTCATTTCATGGCCGATCACCGCACCGATGCCGCCGTAGTTCAGTGCGTCGTCGGCCTTCGGATCGAAGAACGGCGGCTGCAGGATGGCGGCCGGGAACACGATCTCGTTCTGCAGCGGATTGTAGTAGGCGTTGACGGTCTGCGGGGTCATGCCCCACTCGGTCTTGTCCACCGGCTTGCCGATCTTGGACAGGTTGAACTTGTAGTTGAACTCGTTGGCTGCGCGCACGTTGCCCAGGAAGCTGTCGCGCTGGGTCTGCAGGCCCGCCCAGTCACGCCACTTGTCCGGGTAACCGATCTTCGGGGTGAAGGTCTCCCACTTGGCGATGGCCTTGGCCTTGGTTTCTTCGCTCATCCAGCTCAGGCCCTGGATGCGGTCCTTCAGCGAGGCGGCGAGGTTCTTCACCAGTTCTTCCATCTTCGCCTTGGCTTCCGGCGAGAAGGCAACCTTCACGTACAGCTGGCCGAAGGCTTCACCGGCATCATTCTCGATGGTGCCCAGCACGCGCTTCCAGCGCGGCTTCTGTTCCTTCTGGCCGTTGAGGGTCTTGCCGTAGAACTCGTAGTTCTCCTGCACGAAGGCATCGGCCAGGTACGGCGAGGCGCTGTCCACGGTGTGGAAGCGCAGGTAGGCGCGCCACACCGACGGATCGGTGTCGGCCAGCGACTTGCTCACTTCCTCATGGAAGGCCGGCATGGCAAGCGAGAACTTCTCCGGCGCGGCCACGCCCTGCGACTTGAAGAACTCGGTCCAGCTGAAGTTCGGGGTCAGCTTGTCGGCGTCGGCCAGGGTGACCGGGTTGTAGTACAGCTCGACGTTGCGCGACAGCTCGACGCGCGACTTGGAGGCCTTGGCCAGGCGGGTTTCGAACTTGACCACGTCCTCGGCCTGCTTGGCCGCATCGGCTGCGGCCACGCCGGACAGCTCCAGCACCTTGGCGACGTGCGCCTGGTAGGCCTTCAGCTTGTCGGCGTTCTTGGCATCGGTGTAGTAGGTGGTATCCGGCAGGCCCAGGCCGCCCTGGCTGGCATAGGCCATGTTCATGGCGGAGTTCTTGAAGTCCGCTTCGGCGCCGAAGCCGAACAGGATGTTGTCACCCTTGGCGGCGCTGGTGCGCAGGTAGTTGGCGATGGCCGCCTTGTCCTGCAGGCCGTCGATCGCAGCCAGGTCGGCCTTCAGCGGCTCGATGCCCTGGGCATTGATCTTTGCCTCGTCCATGCCGGTGGCCCACAGGTCGCCGACGATCTTCTCGATGTGGTTCGGATTCTTGACCTGCGCGACCTGTTCGGCCAGCTGGTGCTGCACGGCCACCGAGCGCTCGTCGAGGATGGTGAACGCGCCCCAGCTGGTGCGGTCGCCCGGGATCTCGTTGGCGGCCAGCCACTTGCTGTTGACGTAGTCGCCGAAGGCGGTGCAGGCGTCCTTGGTGGTGTCCAGGTCGCTCGGCTGGAAGGCGTTGTAGGCCGGCAGCTTGCTGTCGTCCAGAGTGTAGTGGGTGGCTTCGGCGGTGGCCGGGGCGGAGGCGGCGGCATCCTTGGCCGGGGTTTCAGTCTTGCCGCAGCCAACCAGCGCGGCCGAAACGGCCAGGGTCAGCAGCACGATCTTGGGAGTACGGGTCACTTGAATGGCCTCCAGGCCGAGTGAGTCAGGGAGTGGCCGCAGGTGCGACCGTGGGCCGAACGATACGCCGCCGGCCAGACCTGCAAGGGTGTCGAAGGTCATGCCCCTGCGCAAGGGGCGCACAGACGCCGGAAAGGCGTCGCAGGAGGGCACACCAGGCTCCGCCGAAGAGCCGAACGAAGGTCGGCCCTCTCCAGGTGTGTTGAGTGAATTGATTATGAACCCGTGTTCGCAATTGCCGAGGATGCAGGCGCTGGATGGCTGCCGGGACAGGACGTGTCCGGAGCACTGTCCATGGCATGCGGTGGTTGCCGCGGGATCCGATGGTGTCGGCTCAAGGCACGGATTGGAAAGGATTATTGGAAAAATCCTCGGGCCAACTCACGTCCTCATGCTCTGTTCCACGGTGTGTCATATGAAATTGAACTTTTGCTGAATGTTGCCGTTTCGTGTCGATCTGTGTATGAATTCCGTTATCGGCACGTGAACGGTCGCTGACTACATTTCCTCTGCTTTGCCGATGCAGAGCTTTTTATGCCCTCACTTTTCAGAGAGAGAGACATGGAGAAGACTCGCCCACTACCCCGCAATCCGTTGAGTCTCGCGCTCTCCTCGGCCCTCCTGCTTGCCGTCGCCCTGCCTGCCTTCGCGCAGGAGGGAGAGGTTGCCAAGGAGACTGCCGAGAGCGCGAAGAAGGCTTCCAATGAAGCCGCGGCCACCCAGCTGGACCGCATCACGGTAACGGGCTCGCACATCTACCGCGCTGGCTATGACACCCTGGAACCGGCCGCCGTGGTGTCCCGCCAGGACATCGAGGCATACGGGCACACCAACCTGATCGATGCGCTGACCAAGATTCCCGGTGTTTCTGCCGGCGTCTCCTCGCGTGGTGATCAGGCCGGCTTCGGCGCTGGCGTGAACTTCGCCAGTCGCTTCGGTCTCGGCAGCAACCGCCTGCTGACCCTGGTCAACGGTCGCCGCTTCGTGACTTCCGCACCGCCAACCGTGTTTGGTGCGGGCGGTGGCTCGGGCATCCAGGTCGACATGAACTCGATTCCGACCGTGATGGTCGAGCGTGTGGAAAGCCTGAGCATCGGTGGTGCCCCCACGTATGGTTCCGATGCCATCTCCGGCGTGAACAACATCATCCTGCGTGACAAGTTCGAAGGCGCCGAGGTCGAGATCGGCTTTGGCAGGACCACCAAGAACGACAATGACCGCTACTCGTGGTCCGCCATTTTCGGCAGCGGCTTCGCCGATGGTCGTGGCCACTTCACCATCGCTGCCGAACTGGACAACAGTGAAGGCGTGAACGCGCTCCAGCGCGACTTCTACCGCAACGGCTACAGCCTGCAGACCAACCCGACGGCAGCGAACGTGGCACGCTTCCAGCCGTGGCGTACCCCGGGCAATGACGGTCGCATCGACCCCAGCATCCCGTTCAACACCGGGCCGGCCGACGGCATCGCCGACCAGGTCTGGATCCGCAACCGGCGCATCTCCAGCATGACCTTCGGTGGCCTGATCATGCCGTCGGACATCCAGGTGCGGCGCAGCTACCAGCGCAATGCCACGGGTGAGTTGAACGGCTTCGGCCCGAACAACAAGCTCTGGCACTTCAACAACAAGGGCGATCTGGTTGCCTACGACCCGGGCATCTCCTATCCCAGCGGCAATGCGTCCGGTGGCGATGGGCTCAATCTCAATGAGACTGTCCCACTGATCGCCGACCTCGAACGCCGTACGGTCTATTCGACCGGCAGCTTCGACTTCAACGACAACGTGCGTGGCTTCTTCGAACTGTCGCACTACAGCGCCACCGCGCGCGAGACGCTGGACCAGAACGTCTACAACGCCGCCGGCTTTGGTGCCGCAAACCCCGATGGCAGTGGTGACCAGAGCGGCGCGATGCTGTTCAGCGCGAACAATCCGTTCCTCAGTGCCGAATCGCGTCGCATCCTGGCCGAGAACGGCATCACCTCGTTCCGCCTGTCGCGCTCCTCGCGCGACCTGAGCATGAACAACGCCAGCACCGATACGCGCCTGAGCCGCATCGTGCTCGGCCTGGACGGCTTCTTCGATATCGGCGAGCGCCGCTTCAACTGGGAAACCAGCGTGACCCACGGTCGAGGCGACTTCGACTACAAGGGGACCGGCCTGATCCAGCAGAACTTCATCAATGCGCTCAACGTGAAGCGCGATGCCAGCGGCAACATCGTCTGTGATGCATCCGCCCCGGGCACCACTGCGGATCCGAACTGCCGTCCGCTGAATCTGTTCGGCGAGAACCAGGCATCGCCTGAAGCGCTGGCCTATGTGTCAACGCCGACCCTGGCCAAGGCACGGACACGCCAGACCGTGTTCAACGCGTCGGTGACCGGTGGCCTGTTCGACCTGCCGGGCGGTGAGTTCTCCTTCGCCGCAGGCGTGGAGCATCGTCGCGAAGAAGGTTCGTTCACTCCAAGCGAGTACCAGCGACTGGGGCAGGGCCGTTCGGTGCCGATCCAGGGTGCCAAGGGCGACTATCACACCAATGAAATCTTCGCCGAGTTCCTGGCACCGCTGTTCAACCCCGACTGGGACCTGCCGGGCCTGCATCGCCTGGATGTGACCCTGAAGGGCCGCCGCGTGGTCAACTCGGTGGCCGGTGGCTTCAACGCGTATACCTATGGCATCCAGTACGAGCCGTTCGCGGGAATCCAGCTGCGCGGCAGCAAGACCCAGTCGCTGCGTGCCCCGTCGATTGCCGAGCTCTATACCTCGCTGCAGCCGGCGTACTACAACATCCCGGAAGTCTGCTCCGTGTCGGCCATCAACGGCGGCACCAATCCCGCGATTCGCCGCCGCAACTGCGAGGCCTTCTTCCAGGCTTACCCGGGTGCGGACCCGGCAACGTTCCAGGCGTCGCCGACCAACACCCTCGGCTCGGTCAACGGCTATACCGGCCTGAAGAACGAGAAGGCAAAGTCCTGGACAGCGGGCATCGTGTTCGCACCGGACTGGGCCAAGGGCCTGCGGGTCGCGGCCGACTGGTATGACATCAAGATCACCGATGTGATCACCAGCCTCAGCCCGACCGACATCATCACCGGGTGCTTCGACAACCCGGACTTCAACGCGTCCGACGTGCCCAACGCCAACCGCTTCTGCAGCCTGGTGACGCGCAATCCGCTGAGTGGTGCTGCCACCGATATCCGCACCGAGTACGGCAATGGCCCGGTGCTGATGTTCCGCGGCTGGACGGCCGAGGTGGACTACAACTGGGACATGGGCCGATTCGGCCAGGTGGCACTGGGCTTCTACGGCTACATGCCGAAGAACCGCGGCCAGGCCGCCAACGCGGATGTGCCGTTCGTGGAGCGCGTGGGTACGTTCGACGAGCCCAAGCGCCAGTTCCGCTGGACGGCGCAGCATGCCATCGGCAAGTGGAGCTATGGCGTGACGTCCAACTACACCAGCGGCTCGCAGTTCAGCCTGACCGCAACCCCGGAAAGCCGGCAGTACTTCAAGCGCGACAGCTGGACGACCTGGGATGCCAATGTCAGCTACCGCCTGACCGACAACGCACGCGTGAACCTGTCGGTGCTGAACCTGTCTGATGACATTGGTCCGTTCCCGTACGTGCTGGACGCGCTGGGCCGTCGCTATATGGCCAGCCTGCGTTACAACTTCCGCTGAGCGGAGGGACCGGAAGAAGGCAGGCCCAGCGTCAGCTGGGCCTGTTCTTCCAGCACGGCATGCCGGACACGAAAAAGCCCCGCCAGATGGCGGGGCTTTCCCATTGCTGCGGTTGCTGGATTACTTCACGCCGAACGCGTACTTGGCCTGCACGTAGATCGCGCGCCCGTAGGCGTTGTACAGGTAGTTGTTGTACGGCTGGCCGCTGGTGCCGGCGAAGCTGTAGCGCTGGTTGTCCGGCATCTTGTTGAACACGTTGTTGACCATCAGCGACAGGGTCAGGTTCTCCATCGCGCGGTAGTTCACGCTCAGGTTGTAGGTGGTGTAGGAACCCCACTTGCCAGCCTTGTAGCCGGAGCTGTGCACGTAGTCATAGCCGTTGCCCACGTAAGCCATGTAGTTCGGCGTCTTGCCGATGTAGTTGGCATACAGGGTGGTGGTCCAGTTGTCCTTGGCCCAGCCGATCGAGCCGTCCGCGCGCACCTTGGCGTACGAGTCGTACACCCACATCGCATACGGGTCGTGCAGCAGGTCCAGGAACTCGTCGCCCGGCTGCGGCTGCAGCTTGCGCTTGAGCATGTCGGTGTAGTTGGCCGAGAACTGCAGCGAACCGAAGCGACCGATGTCCTGCACGTACTTGAAGCTGGCGGTCAGCGCTTCCAGGTTCTGGCGGGCGACGTTCATCTTCGGCGTGTAGATCTCGTCGAGCACGCCCGATGCATCACGGGTGATCCAGTCACTGACGTTCTGGCAGCTGGCCGAGGTGTTGTTGGACTGGCCGTTGCGGCAGTAGTACTCGGCCAGCAGCAGCTGGTCGGAGCTGAGCGTATCGACCTCGTTCTTGATCTTCCAGTTGTAGTAGTCGACCGACAGCGACAGGTTGTTGATCGGTGCCCACACGACGCCTGCATTCCAGACATCGGCGGTGATCGGCTCCAGGTCGGGGTTGCCCGAGCGGGTACCGAACACCGAGACGCTGTCGTACGGGCAGCCGGTGGTGTTGGCCGGGTCGTAGCCCAGCTGGCCGCAGCGGTAGTAGTCGGTGGAGCCGTTGGCGTAGTAACCACTGCGACCCTGGAAGGCATCGGAGAGGGTCGGTGCGCGGAAGGCCGTGCCGTACTTGCCGCGGAACAACAGGCTTTCGATCGGACGGAACTCGATGCCGACGCTGTAGGTGGCCTTGTCGACGGTATTGCTGCCGATCTTGAAGGCGTCATAGCGGCCGGAGCCGGTGACGGTCAGCGTTTCCAGCAGCGGCATGCGCAGTTCGGTGGTCACCGCGTAGTTGCTGCGATGGCCGGCACCGGACACGGCGGTGGTGCCCCACACGCTGCCATCCATCAGGCCTGGGTCGGGCGTGTAATCCCAGCCTTCACTGCCGCCTTCGAGAACCACGGCGAAGCCGGCATCGCCCCCCGGCAGCTTGAACAGCGAGCCATTGGTGACCTGAGCGCGGGCCAGGTTCTGCCAGGTGCGGCTTTCGCTGTAGCTGTAGCCGGTGAAGCTCTGGAAGTCGCCGGCGGGCAGCGGCGCATAGAACGCTTCCCAGTTCGGGCTGTAGATGTCGTAGCCGGTGCTGGTGGTGCCCAGCACCGGGCCCAGCACGCGCTGCTCGAAGTAGTCGTTGATCGGGTCGTTCCAGCGCACGAAGTTGCGCTCGGTCAGCTTGTACTCGCCACGGGTGAAGCTGAGGCTGTAGTCCCAGTTGCCTGCGGTGCCGCGGCCGCCGAGGGTGACCTGGTAGGCCTTGTTGCGGTCGGTGTTCATGATGTCGCGGTAGCCACCACCGCCGATGTCCTCCGGCGCGAACACGCGCTGCAGGTTCATGTACTGGCCGCTGGCCTGGTCGTAGAAGCGGCCCCAGCCGGAGGAGGTGCCCCACCAGGTGTAGCCGGAACCGGTTGCGTACTTGACCTCCTCCAGGCTGTACAGCGCGTCGCCGAACAGCTGGAAGTTGTCGTTCACGTCGAAGGTGGCCGAGCTGTAGATCTGCCCGCTTTCCTTGCCGTTCTTGATGGTCTTGTAACCGGTGCCGTAGACCGAGCCGCAGGCCTGGCCGGTCGGCCGGGTGCCGAGCACGGTGGTGCCGTCGAACTGGCCGGCCACGTTGGCACACAGGTTCGGGTCCATCATCGCGTAGCGGTTGTTGGCGGCCGGCAGCAGCACCAGGAAATCATTGGAGACGTATTGCGGGCTGTAGCCGTCGGGGTTGTTGACCTTGGTCAGGTCGCGCTGGTAACCCCAGATCGGGCTGGTCTTCTCGTACTGCACGTTGACCAGGGCATGGAAGCGGTCATCCTTCGAATTGAAGCCGCGCGCGCCGCTGAGGCGGAAGCTGTTGCCGCCGCCTTCGCTGTAGGCACCGCCACGCACGTTGAGCACGCCGCCATCCATGCGCTCCTTGAGGATGATGTTGACCACGCCGGCGATCGCGTCCGAGCCGTACAGCGACGACTGGCCACCCGGCAGGATCTCGATGCGCTCGACGATGTCGATCGGGATGCCGCTGATGTTGTTGAAGGTATCGCCGCCGTTGTACAGCGCCGGATACGAGAGCATCGGGCGGCCGTTGATCAGGTACTTGGTGTAGCCCGGGCTGAGGCCGAACATGCCGGCCGCTTCGGCGCCCTGGGTGAAGGATGCGGAGGTCTGGCCACCCTGCAGGCCGCCGGTGGACAGCGAGGACTGCTGCAGGACATCGGCGACGCTGGTGAAACCGCGGGTCTGGATATCCTCGGCGGTGACGGTCAGGACCGGCGTGTGGTTCTCGATCTCGGTCTGCGGAATCAGCGATCCGGTGACGGTCACACGGTCAAGCTGGGTCGGCGCATTGCCGTCCTGGGCCAGGGCGGTGCCGGAGGCCAGGAGGGTGCCGAGCAGGGCGAGGGTCAGAGGGTGGCGCGAGAGCGTGGAACGTTGGCGAGACATGGTGGATCCCCGTAGTGAGCAATGTCTTGGCGGCGCATTCCGTGCGCATTAACAATTCGTTCAGTGTGATTCCATTCAGGTCGACCGTAACACGTCGTTAACGTTGCAAACACGGACCTGTCACATCCAGATGCTTCCGGAGGGCGAAAAAACGCTTCTGAATCAAAGGATAAGGTGATTTGTTTTGGCGTGTTTCAAAAGATGGCAACGTGCAAGGGAGCATGTCGGAGTGGCGAATATTCCTTGCAGATCAATGTGTTGTGATCCGCCGGCGTTTCCATGAACGCTGAAGTTTGTGCGTTGCCGATCACACTTTCTGCTGCAGGCCGAACGGGGTGTTCGGCGCCCAAAAAAAAAGGCCCCGCCGAAGCGGGGCCTGGTCCAGACACGACGTCCGGAATACGACGGGATTAGAAGTCGTACTTGACCTGGGCCGAGATCTGACGGCCGTAGACGCTGTAGAAGCCGTCGTTGAACGGGGTCGATTCGTTGCCCGGGTAGTTGTAGCGCTGGCCTTCCGGCAGCTTGTTGAACACGTTGTTGACCATCAGCGACAGGGTCAGATCGTCCTGCGCCTGGTAGTTCAGGCTCATGTTGTACGTGGTGTACGAGCCCCACTTGCCGGCCTTGGCGCCGGAGGAGTGGACGTAGTCATAGCTGCGGCCGGTGTAGGCCAGGTAGTTCGGGGTGCTGCCGACGTAGTTGGCGTACACGGTGGTGGTGAACTTGGAGATGGCCCAGCCCACCGACACGTCGCCGCGGACCTTGGCGAAGTTGTCGTAGTACCACATGTTGTACGGATCGCTCAGCAGGTCCAGCTTCTGCGCACCCGGCAGGGCCACCACTTCACGCTTCAGCATGTTGGTGTAGTTGCCGGAGAACATCAGCGAACCGAAGCGGCCCAGGTCCTGATGGTACTTGGCACCGACGGTCACCGCTTCCAGGTTCTGGCTGGCCACGTTGAGCTTCGGGGTGTACACGCGGGTCAGGTTGCCACCGGCGTCGCGGGTCACCCAGTCGGTCACGTTCTGGCAGCTGGCCGAGGTGTTGTTCGGCAGGCCGTTGTGGCACTGGTACTCGGCCAGCAGCAGCTGGTCGGTGCTCAGGGTCTTGACCTCGTTCTTGATCTTCCAGTTGTAGTAGTCGACCGACAGCGAGAAGTTGCTCACCGGGGCCCACACCACGCCTGCGCTCCACACGTCGGCGGTGATCGGCTTCAGGTCCGGGTTGCCGGACTTTTCGCTGTACACCGAGGTGGTCTTGTAGAACGAGCAGGCTTCGTCACGCAGCGCGTAACCCATCTGGCTGCAGCGGTAGTAATCGTTCTGGCCGGAGGCGAACGAGCCGCTCATGCCCTGGAAGGCATCGGACAGGGTCGGCGCGCGGAACGCGGTGCCGTACTTGCCGCGCAGCAGCAGGCTTTCAACCGGACGGTATTCCAGGCCGATGCTGTAGGTGGCCTTGTCGACGGTCTTGTCGGCGATCTTGAACGCGTCATAGCGGCCCGAGGCGCTGATGGTCAGCGACTCGAACACCGGCATGCGCAGTTCGCTGGTCACCGCGTAGTTGCTGCGGTGGCCGGCACCGGCCACGGCGCTGGCGCCCCAGGCGTTGCCATCGACGAAGGCCTGGTCGGGCGAGTAGTCCCAACCTTCGCTGCCGCCTTCCAGCACGACGGCCAGGCCGGCGTCGCCGCCCGGCAGGGAGAACAGCGAACCGTTGGTCACCTGCACGCGACCCAGGTTCTGCCAGGTCTTGCTGCGATGGGTGCCATAGCCGGTGAAGCTGGCGAACTGGTCCGGCGTGATCGGCGAGTAGAAGGCGGTGTAGTTCGGGTTGTAGATGCCGAAGCCATCAGCGGTGGTGCCCAGGCGCGGGCCCAGCACGGTGTCGCCGAAGAAGCCTTCGATCTTGTCCTTCCAGCGCGCGAAGCGGTTCTGGTCCAGACGGTACTCGCCGCGGGTGAAGCTGGCGCTGTAGTCCCAGTCGCCGACCATGCCCTTGCCGCCCAGGGTGACCTGGTAGGAACGGCTCTCATCGGAGTTCAGGATGTTGTTGTAGTGGCCCGGACCGATTTCTTCCGGCGCGAAGGCGCGCTGCAGGTTCACGACCTTGCCCAGGCCCTGGTCGTAGAAGCCGCCCATCACCGACTTGGTGCCCCACCACAGGGCGCTGGAGCCGGAGGTGAACTCGGTCTTTTCCTTGCTGTACAGCACGTCGGCGAACAGCTGGAAGTTGTCGTTCACGTCGAAGGTCATCGACGAGTAGAACTGGCCGCTGTTCTTGCCGTTCTTCAGGGTCTTGTAGCCGGCGCTGTACACCGAGCCGCAGGATTCGCCCGATGCACGCTTGCCGACGGTGGTGGTGCCGTCGTACAGGCCTGCCACGTTGCCGCAGCGGGTCGGGTCCATCATGTACAGCTTGTTGTCGGCGTTGCCGATGACGGCAAAGTCATTCGACGGCAGCTGTGCGGTGTAACCGACCGGGTTGTTCTGCTTGGTGATGTCACGCTGGTAGCCCCAGATCGGGCTGCCGTTTTCGATCTGCACGTTGACCAGTGCGTGGAAGCGATCGTCGAACGCGTTGAAGCCCTTGGCGGCGCTGAAGCGGATGTTGCTGCCACCACCTTCAGTGTAGGTGCCGCCACGGATCGACATCGTGCCGCCGTCCATGCGTTCCTTCAGGATGATGTTGACCACGCCGGCGATCGCGTCCGAGCCGTACAGCGACGACTGGCCGCCCGGCAGGACTTCGATGCGCTCGACGATGTCGATCGGAATGCCGCTGATGTTGTTGAACGACTCGCTGCCGTTGTACAGCGCCGGATACGAAAGCATCGGGCGGCCGTTGATCAGGTACTTGGTGTAGCCCGGGTTCAGGCCGAACATGCCGGCCGCTTCGGCGCCCTGGGTGAACGCACCCGAGGTCTGGCCACCCTGCAGGCCGCCGGTGGTCAGCGACGACTGCTGCAGCACTTCAGCAACACTGCTGAAGCCGCGGGTCTGGATGTCTTCTGCGGTGATGGACATCACCGGGGTCTGGGTTTCAACCTGGGTCTGCGGGATCAGCGAACCGGTGACGGTGATCTTGTCCAGGTTGGTCGCCTTGTCCTGGGCCATTGCCGGAGCGGCAGCCATCAGAGCGGAAATCAGGGCGACGGTGAGCGTGTTGCGACGTGCGGTATTGCTGAAGTGTTTCATGGAGTTCCAATGGAGAGCAAAAAACAAAAACGGCACTGCGCATGCGCCATCGTGCGGGCGGGAATACCCATCTCCGCAGCCCAAAACAGTGCTTATCGAACGTAACATGAACTTAACAATCTGTGCACGAATCTGTCGCAATCCTGAATTTCAGTCAGGTTACGTCCAGCTTGTATGATGTTGGGTTATCCCCCTGACCCCGTCGGTGCTCGTTGTGAACAGTTCTCCCCGCCGTCCCCATGTCAGCCAGGTCCAGAAGGGACTTACGCCGCATGCCCGCATCCGCAATGTCATCGCGGTCGGTTCGGGCAAGGGCGGCGTCGGCAAGTCCACCACCTCGGTGAACCTGGCCGTGGCGCTGCAGCAGCTCGGCGCGCGCGTGGGCGTGCTCGACGCCGACATCTATGGCCCCAGCGTGCCGGCCATGCTGGGCTTGTCCGGCCGCCCGGAAAGCCCGGACAACAAGAGCATCGAGCCGCTGCGTGCGTTCGGCGTGGACACCATGTCGATCGGCTACCTGATCGAAGAAGACACGCCGATGATCTGGCGCGGCCCGATGGCCACCTCGGCGATGACCCAACTGTTCAACGACACCCTGTGGGACGACCTGGATTTCCTGCTGATCGACCTGCCGCCGGGCACCGGTGACATCCAGCTGACCCTGACCCAGAAGATTCCGCTGGCCGGTGCGGTGATCGTCACCACGCCGCAGGACATCGCCACGCTGGATGCGAAGAAGGCGCTGAAGATGTTCGAGAAGGTCGAGGTGCCGGTGCTGGGCATCGTCGAGAACATGGCGGTGCACACCTGCAGCAGTTGTGGGCACATCGAGCATCTGTTCGGCGAGGGCGGCGGCGAGCGCATGGCCGCGCAGTACGGCGTGCCGCTGCTGGGGTCGCTGCCGCTGCAGATCGGCATCCGCGAACAGGGCGATGCAGGCACCCCGATCACCGTGGCCCAGCCGGATTCGGCGCCGGCCCAGGCCTACCGCCATGCCGCACAGCGCCTGATCGAGGAAGTCGGCAAGCGTCCGCGGGCCTCGATCCCGATCCTGTCGTCGCTGCTGTAAGTGCAGGGGCAGGGGGCCGCCGGCGCAGGCCGGCCCCCTGCTAGAATCCTCGCGCCCCCTCGTACCCCCAGGACAAAGCATGAGCATCAAGAGTGACCGTTGGATCCGCCGCATGTCCGAGCAGCACGGCATGATCGAGCCGTTCGAGGCCGGGCAGGTCAAGCAGGCCAACGGCCAGCGCATCGTCAGCTACGGCACGTCCAGTTATGGCTATGACGTGCGCTGCTCGCGCGAGTTCAAGGTGTTCACCAACATCAACTCGACGATCGTCGATCCCAAGCACTTCGATCCGGGCAGCTTCGTGGATATCGTCGGCGATGAATGCATCATCCCGCCGAACAGTTTCGCGCTGGCGCGTACTGTCGAGTACTTCCGTATTCCGCGCGATACGCTGGTGGTGTGCCTGGGCAAGAGCACCTACGCGCGCTGCGGCATCATCGTCAACGTAACGCCGCTGGAACCGGAGTGGGAAGGTCACGTCACCCTGGAATTCAGCAACACCACGCCGCTGCCGGCACGCATCTACGCCAACGAAGGCGTGGCGCAGATGCTGTTCTTCCAGGCGGCCGCCGATGACGTCTGCGAGACGTCGTACCGTGATCGTGGCGGCAAGTACCAGGGCCAGACCGGCGTGACCCTGCCGCGGACCTGAGTTGTTCTGGAGCCGAGCATGGCTCGGCTCTATGTGGGCGAGGGCGGCGCTTGCGCCGCCTTTGCTTATTTGCCGCGACCGAACAGCATCGCGATGCCAACACCCACCAGGGCCACCGGCCACCAGGTCAGCAGCAGCTTGGACAGGTTCAGGTGCGTCCAGCCGAGATTGCTGGCGAGCATGAACAGGCCGATCAGGATCAGCAGGACGGCGGCAACGAGGTTGAATCGCATCGGGTCGGCGAAGGCTCAGGACTGGGCCGGATATCCTAGCCGTTCCTTCCAGTAGGCGACATGCTGGTCCAGCGCGGCCGGCTCGTAGCGGTGCGCCGGGCCGCTGCCCCAGACCGGGCCCGGCCACGCCGGATCACCGTCATGGCGGCCGATCACATGGAAGTGCAGCTGGCGCACGATGTTGCCCAGCGCCCCGATGTTGATCTTTTCCACCCCGTCGGAGCCCTTCAGGGCCTTGCAGGCGCGGTTGAGCTCGGTGCGCAGCTTGTCCTGCTGCTCGCCATCCAGCTCGATCCACTCGGTCACCCCGGCCAGGCGCGGTACCAGCACCAGCCAGGGGAATCGTTCGTCGTTCATCAGCCGCACTTGCGACAACGGTCCTTCCGCCACCAGCACGCTATCGGTGGCCAGGCGTGAATCGAGTTCGAATTCGCTCATCCAAGATGCTCCGAGAAGAAGTCCAGGGTGCGTTGCAGCGCCAGGGCGGCGCTGTCTGGATCATACGCATGTCCGACCTCCCGGTTGAAGGCGTGATCGGCCGGATAGACATAGGTGGCCATCTGCGGCAGCTTCCCGCGGTGGGCCTGGACCGCTTCCGGCGGGATGCTGCGGTCCTGGGCACCGAAGTGGAAGATCACCGGGGCCTTGGGCGTTTCGTCGAGGAACTGCACGTTGCGCGCACCGTAGTAGCTGACCGACGGCAGCCCCAGGCGCACTGCGGACAGCATCGCCACCGTGCCGCCCCAGCAGTAGCCGACGGTGCCGACCTTGCCCTGCGGCGCCAGCCGGGTTGCCGCGGCCCGCACCACCTCCAGCGCCCGCTCCATGCCCAGCGCGCCGACCCGTTCCAGGCCCTGCTTCACGCCTTCGGCGTCGTAGGGCAGCGCGTCCGGATCGGCATTGGGGCCGTCGAGCAGGTCGAAGAACGAGGGCGCCAGCACCGCATAGCCTTCAGCCGCGAAGCGCTCGGCTACGCTGCGGATGTGCGGATTGGCGCCGAAGATTTCCTGCACCACCACCAGGCCGCCGCGCGCGGTGCCTTCCGGCAGGGCCTGCCAGGCCCGTACCGGGCCGTGATGCGTATCCAGGGTGATCCACTCGGCCATCGTCATCTTCCTCGTTGCTGGGAACAGAGCTGCATTGTCGGTGCTGCACCGGTTAGCGCGGCGTCAGCGGCTGTGCCGGATCGGGCGGCTGCGGGCTTGCCGCAGTGCGTTCCCAAGGCGGTGCAGAGGGCTGTTTCTGCATTGACCGGTGCACACCCGCAGCCTAAGCTTTCAGCCACGATGACATACAAGCCTCCGGCGCGAGCCGGGGGCTTTTTTGTTGTCCGCGTGTTGCGGATCGCAACGCGCAACCGGTGGCTGTGACGGGCCAGCCACGATGACCCACTGCAGGCAGCCCCGAGCCTGATCACCCCGAACCCCAGCCGCCGCAAGGCGGCTTTTTCATTTCCAGGAGATTCAACACCATGTCCATCAATCAAGCCATTTCCGCCCAGGACTCCGCGCTGTACGTGAAGGCCGGCACCGCCCCGACCGCGCCGAACAATCCGGCCGGCTATACCGAAATCGACGGCCTGACTGCCTTCCCGTTCGGCCGTGGCCAGGCCAACACCCTTGATGCCACCAACCTGCGTTCGAAGCAGATGGAGAACATCGCGGGTCTGTCCGGCGGCCAGGCCGTGCAGGTGTCCGGCCACCGCTGGCCGGTCGGCAGCTCGGCAGGCCAGGAGATCCTGCGCGACGCCGATCCGGATGCCGACCTGCATTTCCTGATGGTGCTGCCCACCGGCGATGCGGCCACCTTCGTCGCCAAGGTCGCCGCCTTCAATGTGGCCCCGGGTACCAACCAGGTGCTGACGTTCACTGCGGACCTGCTGCCGCGTGAGTTCGCGCTGGTCACCGTGGCCGCTGGCGGCACCCCGTGATGCTGCTGGGCAAGCAGCAGATCCTGGACGCACAGGATCGCCGGCACGAGGACGTCGCCGTACCCGAATGGGGCGGCAATGTGCGCGTGGCGATGATGTCGGCCCGTGACCGTGATCGCTGGGAGCAGGACACCTATGGCGGTGACACGCCCAAGGTGGATGACTTCCGTGCGCGATTCGTCGGCCTGTGCCTGGTCGATGAAATGGGCGAGCGCCTGTTCTCCGACCATGAGGTGGCCCAGCTGGGCACCAAATCGGCCGCAGCGCTGGATCGCGTGTTCCGTGTCGCACAGACGCTCAATGCGCTCGGCGATACGGCCGTGGGAGAGCTGGAAAAAAACTGATCCGCCGGCCTGAGCGCCGGCTTCAGTTCCGGATCGCGTGGAGGCTGGGCCTCCCGCATCCGGACCACCTGCTGGCGGGAGTGACCTCCCGCCAGCTCTCGGAGATGTATGCGTTCGCACGCCTGGAGCCGTTGGACCAGCCCCTGCAGGGGATGCTCGCTCAGTTGACCAGCGTACTGGCGCAGGTGCACGGCAATACGACCACGGCCGAAGACTTCCTGCTGGTGCGTCCCCGCACTTCGCCGGAGAAGGCGGCAAAGGAGCGCTCGCAGCAGCTGCTGGAACTGTTCGGCAGCGCATCGCGACGCAACGCTGCGGCGTGATTCCGGGCAGGGCAGGGCATTGCTTCTCCGATGTGTGGCATGCAATCGAACCTGGGGCCCTGCGGGGCCCCTCATCATTCTTGGAGGAACGCGTATGGCGTCCACTAACCAGAATCTAGACGTAGTACTGCGGGTCAACACGACGGGCTTCCGTACCGCAATGGCGGAGGCCAGTCGCCTGGCGACGCAGAATCTCAAGACACTGCGCGCGGAGGCCGAGCGGACGGCTGCCGCGCTGGCGCGTGTGCATGCAGTACCGGAGGGCGCAACGGGCAAGGCCGGGACAAAGGCAAAGGCCAACGCCGGCGGCGATGTGCTCGGCAGCGGCTTGAAGAAGCTTGGTAGCGGCCTGCTGACGGCCGCCGGTGGCCCATGGGGCATCGCCATCGCGTCGGTGCAGAAGCTGGGCGAAGCGTACCTGGACATGGTAAAGGCGTCCGAACGTGCGCGCAGCGAGTACAAGGAGCAGATGCAGTCGCTGCAGCAGATGTCGTTCTCGATGGACCAGGTCGGCCTGGGCATGGGAGCGGGCACGCTGCCCCTGGAGCAGGCGGTCGCGACGCTGCATGAGCAGGCCAAGGCGCTGCGCGAGCTGGAGGCACGCGAGAAGGCGTTGCAGGGCTCGGTCGTCCATTGGGAAGGTCGAGTGAGTTATGGCCAGCGATCGGGACGGGAAGGTGTAGGCCTGAGTGCAGCCTCGGACTACGCCGGGCTGGAGAAGGCCAGGGCGAACCTGGAAGCGTTCCAGGCGGAAGTCGCGCCGGTCCAGGAGAAGTTCCGGGGCCTGAAAGAAACGATCAGGGGCGCCCTCGACGAGAAGCTGTTCAATGCGATTGCCGCGGCCATCCAGAACGTGGACAACCAGACGCTTGACCAGCTCATCGCGTCTCTGGGCGCGACGGAATGGAACGCATTGAAGGCAACGGATGCCTTCAACGGCATGCTGGGCGCCATGCGCGGAGAGGCATGGCGGGACGAGGTCGAGTGGATCCGGCTGACCCGTGGCGAGTATGCGGCCTGGATGGCTGAACGCGGCGCGGAGATCAACGCCAGGGGCGGCCCGGACAAGATGGACCCGGCCCAGCGCGCCGAGTTCAACAGGGACGCCGCGCGCAAGAAGGCCGACATCGAACGCAAGGCCCAGTTCCGCGAACAGCAGCAGGCCGCCCAGCAGTCGGTCAGGGGGGTACACGAGCAGGCTGACGCGTACGCCGGGCTGATGGATCGCATCGAGAAGCAGATCGCCCAGGACCGGGTGCGCCAGAAGCTGAAGGAGGGAATGACAGAGGCGGAAAAGCTGCAGGTCACCCTCCTTGACGAGATGGAGCATGCCGAGAAGAAGCTCAGCGAGCAGAAGCAGCTGCGGGTGAAGGCCTCGCTGGACGCCGCGGTGGCCCTGGCCAAGGAGGCGGCGGCCGCTGAAGCCTCGAAGAAGGCGCAGCAGGATCTGCTGAAGCTGCAGCGGGAGCTCCAGCAGGCGGCGCAGGCACAGCAGCGCGGCAACGACCAGGCACTGTTCGGCATCGGCCATGGCGCGGCGAGCGTGGATCGCATGCAACGCCGTTCCGCGCTGGATGAGGACCGGGACAATCGAAAGCGTGCGCTGGATGACGAGTTCCGTGGGGAAGACGGCAAGGTCATCGAGTCGGCCGGTTACAAGAGCAAGCTCGCCGAACTGGACGCATTCCATGCGGAGTCGTTGCAGCGTGAGGCTGATTTCCAGCAGGCGAAGCAGACGCTTGAATCCGATTGGAGTGCCGGCGCCACCAAGGCGTTCGAAGACTACGCAGCGAGTGCGGCCAATCTGGCCGAGGCCAGTGGTGGGCTGTTCACCAACATGTTCTCCGGCATGGAGGAGAGTCTGGTGAGGTTTGCCCAGACTGGAAAGCTGTCGTTCTCGACGATGGCCAATTCCATCATCGCTGATCTGGCAAGGATTGCCGCCAAGCAGGCGATCGTGGGCATCTTCAACACGTTCTTCAACCAGCAGATTGGCCCGGTGAAGAGAGAGGCCATCGACATAGTGTATTCCGCCGGCGGCTACACCGGCCCCGGCGGCAAGTACGAACCGGCCGGCATCGTCCACAAGGGCGAAGGCGTGCTCAGCCAGGAGGACATGGCGGCGCTCGGCGGCCCATCGGCATTCTTTGCCCTGCGCGCGTCGCTGCGAAGCGGCAATGGCCTGTCCGGTGGTGACAGCGGTGGCTATGTGCAGGTTCCGATCGCCCCTGCAGGCGACGGCGGGATGAATGTGGAAATCAACAACTACGGCGAAAGCCGGGTCAACACCCGGGAAGAGCGACAGCGCATGCCCGATGGCAGCGAAGTGCGGCGACTGGTGATCGACATCGTGGGCGACAGCCTCAACGGTGGTGAGCTGGGCGCTATTGGACGGGCCCGATACGGATGGACGGAGGCAGTGGGATGAGCAGTTGGCCAGAGTATGCAGAAATCCGCTTTGCGGATTACGGCGAGGAGATCGTCGCCTCGGAAGAGCGGA
>DQIG01000060.1:12111-34443 GCA_003525885.1 Stenotrophomonas sp. | reverse complement strand
AGGCGCCGCCGATCTCGGTAGCCACCGCGTCCAGCCAGCGACGGACCTCCGGCTGCTGGCCATGTTCGGCGACGAACGCCGGCAAGGCCTTGCGGGCATAGGGGAACAGCACGTTCTTGACGAACGAGATGCTGCTGGTGGTGCCTTCGATGTCGGTCAGGATGACGCGGGGCTGCATGGATCAGGATGCCTGGGTAGGTACGTAACGGGGGAACTTCTGCGCGATATCGGTGCCGGTGAAATGACCGACCCAGCCGTCTGGCTCGGTGAAGAAGCGGATCGCCACGAAGCTCGGTTCATCGCCCATGTCGAACCAGTGGGTGGTGCCATCGGGCACGGCGATCAGGTCATCCTTCACGCACTCGATCTCGTAGACCTTGTCTTCCACGTGCAGGGTGAACAGGCCGGAGCCGGCGACAAAGAAGCGCACCTCGTCTTCCTTGTGGAAGTGCTCGTCGAGGAACTTCTTGCGCAGCTCGGCGCGGTTCGGATTGTCCGGGGCGATCGAGGCCACGTCCACGCTCTTGAAGCCGTTCTCGGCGACCAGGCGATCGATGTCGGCGCGGTACGCCGCGAACACTTCCTCCTGGCTGGCGCCGGGCGCGACCGGTGCGGTGGCCTGCCAGCGCTCGAAGGTGACGCCGATCTTCTGCAGTTCGGCAGCGATGAGCGCGCCGTCCTGGGTGTCCAGCAGCGGCGATTCGGGGCGGGTGTCGTCGTAGATGCGCAGTCGGCTCATGGCGGCAGCTTGAACGTCTCGGGGGGAAGACAGGGTAGCAGGGTGGGGAGGGGGTGCAGATTCCGGATCGGCATCTGCACCTGCGCACGAGTTCAGCGGCGCAGCTTGCGCAATTCCAGTTCGCAGTGGAACAGGAACTCGAAGGCCTCCAGGTGACGGCGCGCCTCGGCCATGTCGCGGCCCCAGGCGTACAGGCCGTGGCCATCGATCAGGTAGCCCCACAGGTTCTGCCGGTCGAGCAGGTCGTCGACCTGGGCCGAGAGCACGTTCATATCCTGAGTGTTGGCGAACACCGGCACGTCCACGGCCATCTCATGGGTGCTGTTGCCGGCGAAGGCCTTCAGCAGCTCGTAGCCTTCCAGATGCACATGGCCCTGCGGCGCGTACAGGCGCGAGGCGATGGTCTGCACTGGCGAATGGGTGTGCAGCACGCAGCCGATTTCCGGGAAGCGGCGGTACAGCTGGGTGTGCAGCAGGGTCTCGGCGGATGGGCGCAGCGGGCGGCCGACGGCCAGGCCGTCGAAGTCCACCACCATGATGTCGTCCTCGATCAGCCGGCCCTTGTCCTTGCCGGACACGGTGATCGCGGCGTGGCGATCGTCCAGCCGGTGGGAGAAGTTGCTGCTGGTGGCCGGGGTCCAGCCGGCGTGGGCCAGTTCGCGGACGTTGTCGATCAGCAGCTGGGCCAGTTCGCTCAGGCGGGCGGTGTCGTACGGGAAGGTGGGGGCGTTCATGCCGGCGATTTTACTGGATTCGGCCAACGGCTGAGCCCCTCGTGGCGGGTCGTGTAGAGCCGGTTCATGGGTGGGGCGGGGCGGGTGGGCCACGGAGTGAAGAAGGAAGAGCGAAAAGCGGGTCGCGTCGCTGCGCTTGCTCGGAGCGGAGCATGGCTCCGCTCTACGGCAGATTCGTCCCGATACATTCGTTTCCGGGAACGCTTCATCCACGCATGGCGTGGATCTACCGGACGTGCCGGGAGGGTGTCAGGGGCGGGGAGGCATGGGTTCGCGGGGGTGTCTGCGGCATGGATGCCGCGGCCAAGCCTCCAGGTGTGCAGGGGTGAGATATATCAGGGGGGAGGCTGCGATATCTAGCCGGAAGACCCCGGAAGATGGCGGAAGTTGAAAGCCCGCCTCGCAAAGAGATTGCACTACGTGCAATTGGCTCAGGGGGCGAAAAGCCCCATCTGGCGGAGGTCGCGATCGCGCAGCTCGGCGCGTCGGAGCAGCTTACGGATGCCGCGTTCAGTCATGTCGTACTTCCTGGCCAGCTCCGCGTAGGAGGCTCCGTCGCGGTGGGCGGCCAGTATCTCACGCTCTCGCTGGCTCAGCTTGAAGGCGTGATTCTTGGGGAACGATAGCACCTGGCCGGACCAGTTCTCGGCCAGCCGGTCAGCAACCGCTGCCCCTACCTGGTCGGCGCGGTCCTGGTCGAGCCCCAGCTCCCTGGCGACGTCAGCCGCCTGGGCGGCGGCATCGGCCAGAAGCTCACTGCGGCGCGCTTCCATCAGGTTCCTGCTCATGGGACGTCCTTCGGTACAGCATGTGCGCGACGGTTCGCATCGTACTGGAGAGCGGCAATCACCTTCTGCAGCTGCTCCTTGTTGCACCACTCGATGCGGGTGACCTTGCACATGCGTAATGCCAGGCTGTGGGCGTAGGCCCAAGGCCGACCGGCGTCGGCGAGGAGTGCCTCAACCTTGGCCAGCTGGGGAGCCAGATCGCCCTTGGGACGCCCGGCCCAGCGCTCTGCGGCACGGGCCGCGCGCGCCGGCATGCCGCCCAGGCGGCGCAGCTCATTGGCAATCGCGTCCAGCTGGCGCTGGTCGCAGCTGCCAGCGCTACGCTGCGGCTGGCCGCTCTGGCCGGACACGCGCTGCACCAGGTCGCGGTAGACGTCCTCGGCCAGGCCGAGCGCCTTGGCGGCGGCATGGATGGCCGCCAAGGTGCGCTTGCGGCGGTCGGTTGGCGGACGGCTGCGGGCCATTGCTCAGGCCTCCTCTTCCAGTTGGAACGTGAGCTGCAGGACGTCGAACAGCCTGCTGAGCTGGCCGGTCTGCAGCGCGAAGCGGGCGTCCATTTCCTGCCGTTGCTCGTCCTCGGCCAGTTCCGCCAATGAGTCAAAGGCGCCGTCGAGGAACTTGAGTTTCCGGATGACCAGGTCGTCGCTGATCACGAAGGACAGGGAGTCCTCCATGATCAAAGCCAGCCGATAGACCTGCTTGCCTGCCTCAAGGTGCTTTTCCACCTCATCGCAGCGCAGTTCCTGGTGCTGGCAGCGGATCGTGGCACCGCCTTCAACCGGGTCGCGCAGCTCACATTCCTCGCCCAAGGACAGACCGGCCGGGAGCTGCTCGCCAGCAACCCAGCCGGTCATCACGGAACGGGGGGCGACCGCAGCGCGGAGCCTACTGGCCGGGAAGCTCCCAAGCAGGCCCCTGACTTCTGACACGGCGTCGCTCGCGGCCGTGCTGCTGCTGGTGTCCACGAACGCAATGCCTCGCTGGGTGTCCACGAACATGTCCACGCGGGCCGACTTGACCAGGGCGCGGGGCAGCAACTCATGCAACAGGTCGTCCTTCATGCGGCGCCGCTCGCGGCCACCTGGATGCTGGCCATGCGCTTCCAGCGCCTGCAGTCGCGTCTCCAGCATTTCATTGACGCTCGCGGCCGGAATGATCTTGGTCTCGGTGCCGATCGCCAGCCAGAGAAACGCGCCGGAGCGGTGCGACAACGCCGCACCGCTCTCACGCCCATACGGAGAAATGAACCCTCGCGACGACAGTTCCAGCGACCCCACCGGCTGCAGCTGAGACAGCGGCAGCAGTTTCTCCACCTGCGACCAGTCGATCACCGGCGAGAACTGGAACATCGTGACGTTCCGCATGAACATTGATCAGGACTCCAGCTCGGTCAGCTGCAGAAGAGCGGAGTCAAGATCCGGTCGGCCGTCCCAATCGACCAGCTTCACGCCGTGCGCAGCAGGCCAGCCTTCCTGATCATCGAACTCCTCCTGCATGCCACGCGACGTGAGGTCGCCCCGAGCGTCCAGGACCATACCGATGAAGTCGGCTGCGGCCATCTTGATCACCGCGACCACAGGGTTGTCGTCGGCACCGGCCAAGCGAGCGTCTGCCCCCGTCCAGAATGCGTTGATCTGAGTGGCCACCTCCGGGGTCAGCTGGGCGTGATCAATCTCCAGGATCACCCACGCGTCACCCCACTCCTGCTCGATCCTGTACCGCTTCACCTGCTTGCATGCAGTGGTTTGCGCAGACATCAGTTCTTCTCCTTCAACAGTTGGGCCTGGGCGGCAGTAAGGGCGGTCTGCCAGGCGGGAACCTCCTCACCGAGCGAATCGAGCAGCCGGCGGATGCCCGGACGGTCACCGACAACGATCTGGCCGCCGGCCTGGACCACTGCGATCACCTGGGCCTTCTTGGTGAGCGGATCGCGGTGTCCCGGAGCTGCGGCCATCGCACCCCAGCGCAGGCCCTTCGGGGCCTGGGCGCACCAGGCGAGCCAGTGGCCCAGGGCATCACCCTTCGCGGCCTGGTCAGCCGCTTCGGGGACGCCGGGCACCAGCAGGCAGCCCCGGCTCTCGCCCTGGCCGTGACGGGCGCGGGCGCTGACGACCTTGCGCAGCTGCGCGGCTTCGCCGCTGGCAACGAGGATTGCGTGTTCCGGCAGGTGTTCGCCGAACTCGATCAGGCCGGTGGCCCAGCAGTAGGCGATCACGCCGTCACCCCCGGCGCCTGCAGGCGCTCGATAAAGGAGTACTCGATGCCACAGCCGCCATCCTGTTCCTGGCAGATCACATACAACACCAGCTGCTCAGGATCGCTTTCGACCGTGGCGAGGCTCGCGAACAGCGCGGCGACGCCGCAGCTGGGGCAGCATGTGGAAAGTCGCTGTTCACCGTTCATCGGAATGCTCCTTGTCGAAGAACTGAACCAGGGTCGGCGCGTCGATGCGCCGCTTCATGACCCAGGGGAACGCGGCGGCACCGCGTCGCTCGATGTAGGCGATCGCGTTGTTGACGCGCTGCAGGTCAGCCGGCGAATTGGCGCCCTGCCGCGTGTCGAACATCGGATGGCCGTTCTCGTCGCGCTGCTCATAGGCGAACAGCTCAACCTCGGAGCGCGCGGCGGCGTCGGCAATGTCGCTGGCCAGCACCGCCAGATAGCAGGCGTCGTGGAGGGAGTGGTTAGACATGCTTCACCGCCGCGATGTCCAGGCTGATGGGCTGGTACTGACCCTGTGCATCGCGCTCGTAGAAGCGCACATAGGTCTTGCTGCCCACCACGGTCACTGCATCGCTGATCGCCGCCATCGCCTGCGTCCAGCGTGGGTCGTCGAACTTCAGCCGGCGCAGGGACAGTACCTCGCCGGTCTTGATGCTGCCGTCGTTGTCGACGCGGAAGGCGTTGTTCACCAGGGTGCGCAGCTCAGCCCGGGAGCCTTCGGTCCAGTCGTTGAGGCACTCATCGATCAGTGCCTTGGCCGCCTGCAGGCGCTCATCGAACTGGATCGAATCCTGGACCGCACGGACGATCTTGTAGCGGCCGTCATAGCTCATCAGGGTCACGTTGCCCTTGTCGCCGCCAATGCTGGCGCCGTACTGCTCTGCACTCAGCTGCACGAACGCGGCGATATCGCCGAAGGCAGTACCCCGGAACTCGGCCATCTGCTGATGCAGCTTCTTGGCGCCGCTGATCAGTTCAGCAACCAGCTGGTCGCGCGCAAGGTCGATCGCAGCGATCTGATTCTCCTGAACGAGGCGGCCCTTTCGATCCTCGCGGTAGCCTTCGGGAATGGTGCTGGTGGTCATTGGGTGCCTCCTTGGACGGCGGAATCGGTATGCAGGTACACGGGGCGCAGCTGCTCGGGAATACCCTCAACGTGGACAGGGCTGGCGGCGGTGAACCAGTCGGCCCTCCATCGGCGAGCGGCGTCGAGAGAAATGCCGAGCAGACGCGCGATGCGTACTGGCGTCAGTGAGCGCTGGTCTTGCGCTATGGCCCACAGAGCGAAGCGCATCGCCCGCAGGTGGTCGTATCTGTGGCGTCCGGTGCGTGCCATCACTCCACCCCGCCGAGGATCCGATCGAAGTGCGAATGCAGGGAATCCACGATCCGGCCGCCCAGGTACGGAGGCAGCTCGCCCTCGCGCTCTTCCTGGGACATGCACGCGGTGCCGACAGATGGCACCAACGGCGCTGGGTTGATCGCTGGGCCAATGTTCAGCGGCGGGACCGCCGCGCGGGGCTCGGCTCCGCATCGCTTCGGAGCGTTACCGGTGTTCTTGGCGTACTGCGCCAATGCGGCGTCCAGTCGCTTCGGGTCGATCTGCCAGTCCTGATTCAGGCGGTACCGGCGCGAGAAGCGACCACCGACGCGTTCCACCATTCCGCAGTTGAGTGCGTTGGTCAGGCCGTGCTGCACATAGCCGCGATACTCGAAGCCGTGATCCATGACGCCGTCGATCAGCTCACGCGACTCCAGAGTGCGGGTGCCAAGCACGGCAGCGAAGGCAGCCTGCAGGCGGATGCTCGGCGCGGTCACAGCACCACCTCGCGGCTTTCGAAGGTGTCGCGCCTGGAGCGGATGGTGACGACCACCGGCGGTCGCTCGGTCCATTCCAGCTGCAGGCCCTGGTATTCCGCCGCCAGCACGCGATCGCGGCCGCCACTGCCATTGGGGCTCCAGCGCTTGAGGTGGCCTTCAATGTCGGCCGGCGGCTGGGTGATGATAAGCACCGGGCGGCGCCCGTTGCTGTAATGGGCCAGCACGTCGATGCCGGCGTTTTCAAGTTCGCGCGCGGTGTTGGCGGCAGCGAAAAGCATGTCAGAGCTACGATCAACGTTCATCGTTGGTGTCCTCGTCGGTGATGGGCTTGGTCAGCCCGAGTTGTCCGTACAGATCCGGCAGGGCTACGCGCTTCATGGCGCACACCTGCTGCAGGGAGGTCATGGCGCGACCGGTCAGGTACTCACAGCACCGGTCCAGTTCTTCCGCGCTGGCGGCCAGGTGGTAGCCGTTCGCTGGGTGGGCGCAGATGGGATGCCCATCGCGACGCAGCTTCTCGATGATCTGGCGCAGCCGCCGCTCGTCGGCGGTGTTGAAGCGCTGCGTGACGGCGTGCACCAGGTCGCGGGCGGTGATGCCGTTGACGGCACCACGGCGGCCCTGCAGCTCCGCCAGCACCGCCTCGGGGGACAGCTCTTGCGGTAGCAGGGCCAGCTGCATGTCAGTCGGCCCCCCTATCGATGCCGGCAGCGATGGCCAAGTCGAGGATCTCGTCCAGTTCCAACAGCCAGCGCTTGTCGGTGGCGTGCGAAATCACCATCACACCGCTGTGAATCCAGACCTCGACCGTGTAATCGCGCCTGGTCTCAGGATCCTGGACCTGGACCGTTCCTACACGCGACGCGGTTGGGAACAGGGGGGCATGAACCAACGCCCCAATGGCCTTCCTCCGCTGAGGATGCTTAGCGCTGTGGCGCTGGCGATTCCGCAACTGGCCAAGGCAGCGCTTTAGGGTGGGCACGGCCATCATTCCTCCTCGTCCTGGTCGTCATCGCGGAGCTGATCGATAAGGGCGCGCAGCTGCTGCTGGGACAGGCCGGCCAAGCAGGTGTCCATGCTCTGGCCGTCCCGCCACTCGATGCCTGCGCGGCGGAAGATGTCGCGGTGCATGACCGTCACCTGGCGATGCGGCAGCTCCGCATCCCGCAGCACCTGGACAGCAAACCCGCGCAGGTACTGCGTGCCTTCGGCGGTGGAAGCGATCGCCATGCTCAGACCCCCCGGACAACGTCGGCGGTGACGGTCGGCACGCCCAGGTTGGCCGCACGGTTCATGGCTGCTGCCAGGGTGTTCTGGACCGCCAGCGGATACAGCAGCGTTCCGGTACCCCGTGGCGGCACCAGCTTGACCCGCAGCGCCTCGATCGCAGAGCGATCCATGATCTTTTCCAGCGGCACGCTCAGCTGGCGGAAGCGGTGCGCGAGGTAGTTCTCCAGCTCACCGTCGAGCGCCGGCAGGTGCATGATTTCAATGCGTTGCACGACCTCCCGCACTTCCGGGTTGTGTTCGGAGAGCTTGTCGCCCAGCTCGGGCTGGCCGATCAGGATTACCGACAGCAGCGGGCGCAGGCCGTCCTTCAATTCACGGAAGCGCTTGAGGTGCTTGAGCGTCGGCAGCGGCAGGCTGTGCGCCTCTTCGATCACCAGCACGTGGCTGTGGCCGGCGCGGGCGCTATCACGCAGGCTTTCGTGCAGCTGGCGGAAGCGGGCCTCCGGGCTGCTCTTTGGCTTGGCCAGCGGAGATACCGCTGCCATGATCGCCTCGGCGATGTGGTGGCTGCGCAGGGTCTTGCCGACACTGTCGCTGCCCTCGCTGGCCAGCACATAGGGCTGGATCACGATGACCGCCTGCTCCTCGCGCTGGATGCGGTCGACCATGTCTTCGCGCAGGGTCGACTTGCCTGCGCCGCTCTCGCCGATCACGGCAGCGAAACCGCCATTGCGGGCGATCTGATACATGCTCTCGCGCACGTACCGGATATCGGGGGACAGGAAGACCTCGTCGTGGCTGGCGGGGTCGGCGAAAGGATTGCCCGGCAGGCCGAAGTGCCTACGGGCCTGTGGGGTCAGTGCCTGGTATCGCAGTAGCATAGGGTCTTCCTCGTCGTTGATTTCGGTAGCGGTATCGGGGTCTTGCGGTGGGGAAACCGGGGCCGGCGTGTTAGCGCACGCCGGCTCCTCCTCCAGGTGCCAGTCGACGGCCGGGGCGCCGCTTTCCAGCAGGAACACAGAGATGGCGGACCGGACTCGGGGCTGGTCGCAGCCAGTCGGCAGCACGCCGTGGTTGATCAAGGCATTCAGGGCCGGGCGGCTGAGGGACACCGCCTTTGCCAGCGTCCCCTGCTTGATGCCGGCGCGGGCAAGGATCGATTTCAGACGCAGCGTCACGCGGCACCTCCGTTGATGACGCGCAGGCCGCCACGCTCGGGTTCGACCAGGGCGATCGCCCAGGCCTCGACCTCATGCACCGGCAGACCCTCGGGCCAGCGCTGGCAGGTGCGTGCATACATTTCCGGTGACCAGGAATTGCCTGACCGCTCGACCAGCGGCTTAAGGCGCATTGCGGCCTCAACGTGGTTGAGCGGGGGCAGCTCGGCCCGGACGACCTCGGGCTCGATGCGCTGAGCTGCCAGCACCTGGGGCGCGTCCAGCTCGGCCAGGGTTCCCGAGCGCGGCAGGCTGGGAGCAACATTGGCCTCGCGAATGTGTTTCATCGGGTCGACCTTGCCGCCGAATGGCACGCGGCGGGCCTTGCGCGCGGCGATCGCCTCGGCATCGCTCTTGACCTCCATCGCCAGGCGATCCAGTTCCTTTCGCGCCGCGTCCGCCGGCGTCTCCGGCGCAGCCCGATACTCAGTGCCAACTTGGGCAGCGGTATCGAGGAAGCCCCAGTCGTCGTGCTGCAGGCGCGGTGCAACGAAGTGAATCGGCGCACTGTCCCGTTCGCCCGGCATCAGCACACGCACGCTGTTGTCCGGCTCCAGCGCATTGACCACCACGTCCACGCGCTGGCCGTTGATGAGGCCCGGGATTCCGCGCACGTCGTACTGCTTGCCGCGAAAGCGGATGATGCAGTCACGCACCGTGCATGCTTTCGGCGCGCTGGTAGCCAGCTGCCGCAGTACCTGGACGTCAGGAGCGATGCGCAGCTGTTCCGGTGTGATGCGCAGCCATCCGTCGCGCCTGGTCATGCCCGTGCGGGTGTGGATGCGTGTGGCGTTGTACGCCCGCGCCCACTGCTGAGCCAGGGTGTTCATCTCCTCCAGGCTGGTGACCGGCGCCCTGGTCTTGAGCATGGCTTCAAAGTGGGTCTCGATCAGGTAGTTCGCGTTCTCCACCTGGCCCTTCGCACGGGCATTGCCGACCTCGTTGATGATCACTTCGATGCCGCAGGCCGACAGGAAGCTGCGCGTCGTCGCCGCAACCATCGCACTGCCGGGATCCATCATCAGCAGCTTCGGGATACCGTGCATCGTGCCCATCTCGCGCCGCGTCATTGCGTGGATCAGGGCCGACAGCAGATTGGCGCTGCTCTCGGCGCCCAGCACGTAGAACACCTCGATCGCACCGCTCGCGTGGTCGGTGATCGCATAGCGCCACAAGCGGTTCTCGGCGATCTTGGTGAAGTTCTCCGGCTTGCCGCGATAGAAGCGGCGCTTGTCCATCACCTCGGTGCCATTCGCTGCCAGATAGAACTGGCGGCTCACCGAGGCGTCGATCTGCCAGAGGTGATTCGGATGCGGCGATGCCAGGCGTGCAGCCGGAGTCGGTGCCGCCAGCTGGTCGCGATGGAACCCGTAGGCGCGAATGGCGCGACAGATTGAGGAAACGCTCAACGGCACCAGCTCTCCGGTTGCCTTGTCGACGCGCAGCGCTTCGATGCGGTCATTAGTGCGCAGAATTTCCACGGCGTCCTCGACCGGCAGGGTGCCGGTGCCGGTGAGGCGCCGGGTCTCTTCGACCAGGGCGGCGATGGCTGCGGCTTCGTCGCGGGTCAGCGCGAGTTCACCAGCATCTGATCGCTTCTTGCGGGGCTTGATGCCGCCCGTCACCTGCTGCAGGCGACGGTAGGCGGTCTGAACCGAGCAACCCATCTGCTCGGCCAGCTCGACCGCGATGCGGCTCTTGCTACCGTGCGGCGCCGCCAGCAGTTTGCCGGCCGCCGCATGGATGAGGGCTTCGGCGGACATGCTCAGGCCTCCGAGCCGTCATGTACCAGCGGCAGGGAGAGAGGCAGCTCCTCGTCGTCACGCACGGTGCGTACCGCGTTGAGCAGGCGGCCGATGGTGTCGCTGAGGAAAACCGCTGCGTCGGTGTCCTGGTCGGTCTCGGAGGCATGCATGGCGCATGCACGGACTGCTGCCATCAAGCCGGCCTTGCCATTGCCCAAGGCAGCGAGAACAGCCTGCTCGGCTTCGGTGACGGCCTGCTTGAGGATGATCAGCTGTTGATCGGCCTCGGCAGTTTTCCAGCGGCGTTGTGCCTTGGTCGTCTTCTCATGTTCCCTGTTCAGGTCATCGGACAACTTGCTGATTCGCTGGTCTTTTGCTTCGATATCCGCGCGGGCGTTACGGACTGCCTCGCGCAGTTCGCGCACGGACATGTTGCCGACGTCATCGAGTTCCAGTTCGCCGGTCTCTCCGGTTTCCGCCAGCTCCTTGAACTGCTCCTCCGGCAGCGAAAGCAGCTCGATCAGCTTGCTCTCGCTCTTGATCGCAGTGACCAAATGCGTCGACGTCGACGCATTTGGCAAGGCGGCCACGCGCCGCGCCGCCTCCATCATCCGCTGGGCCTGCCGCAATTCCATGCCCAGGCGCTGCAGCATTCCCGCCCACTCGCCGTGGACGCTGCACTCGCGAGCCACCAGCAGGTAGCTACCTGCGCGCAGGAACGCCTCGCAACCGCGATGCAGCTCGCGGCGGATCGCGGCCTCGTAGTGGTCCGGATGCCATGCCAGGCCCTCGCCGAACTGTTCCACCAGTGCGAGCTGACGCTCGCGCATCTGCTCCATCTGAGCCGCATCATTGGCGTCGGTCTTGCCGATGAACTCCGGCCCCACTACCTCGGCCTGTGCGATGGCCTTGCGGCCTGCGGTGTCTTTCTTGGTCATTGCTGTCCTCGTCGATCAGTTGGGGTTGCGGGAATAGCGCTGCTCGGTCTCTTCCAGGCGTTGGCGCACACGCGCCAGCTCCTGTTCGTGAGCGCGAGCCAGCTGGATCAGTCGGGGGGAAAGGCGCCAGTACTCATCGCGGCCGGCGATGCGCTCTGCGATGCCTTCGTCGGCCAGTACCTCCAGGTCACGCAGGACCGTCGAAGGCGTTGCCTTGATCGAATCGGCCAACTGCTTGAGGCGCAGCCCATCGAAGGCGTGCCCCTGCAGGGCGAAGATCAGGCGCAATGCCCGCCGCACGGGTTGCTGTGCCGGGGCGTTCATGCCTGCACCCGATCGATGCAGGCCGCCTTTACGATCCGGCTGCGCATCGCGCGGCCCTTGGGGCCGTTCCAGGTGCCAAGCAATGCGGCACGCGCATTGGTCACAGTGGTGCCGTTGGCACGGCACCACTCGGTCAGGGTCTTGCCCTGCAGTACGAAGCCGGCGCGCACACGTTTGTGAAGATCAAGGCCGGGGTCAGTGGAACGCATTGGGTTATCCTTCGGTTCTTATTGCCGGGGTGTAAAAGGGCCGTTGACGACTCCGGAACAATCCTAAGTGTAAAAAGTACACCTTGCAAGGGGTTCGTGTGGTTTCTTCACTCATCCGCCAGATCATGGAAGACGGGGGATTCAGACAGGTCGATCTGGCTGAAAGGCTTGGTATATCTATCGATCGCGTAAAGAACCTGACCTCGGGTCGGGTCAAGAAGCTGTCATCGGACGAAATGCGCGGGCTGGTGGAAAAACTACACGTTCGTGCCGAGTACCTAGCGACGGGTAGCGGACCGGTGTTCGCGCAGCCGGCAGAAGTCGAGCTAGGCCGTCGAATGAAGCTGCTTTCGGATGCGTCACAGAAGGCATCGACCCTCGACCTTCCTGAGAGCTACCAGGCGCTCGTCCGCGACATCCTGGTCGGTGCGGCGTTGGGGCAGTCGGACCTGCTGCAGTCCACCATTGACGGGTTCGTCCACGACGTCCGCTCCGCCCCGGAGGAGTCCAGCGTCGCCGTCAAACCCCGTAAGACCACACGGAGAAAGTCAACATGAAGAAGCTCTGCTTCGCTGTAATCGCTCTGCTGCTACTGACCGCCGCAAAGGCGACCATCGGGCGGGAGTTCAACGCCGCCAACCTCGCTCAGTTGGAGGTCGGAAAGACCACGCTCGCCGAAGCGGTCGCGCTGCTCGGTGCCGAGCCGCAGAGTTCTACCGTGGGCAAAAGCGGAGCAATCGCGTACCTCTGGCAGCACGTCCAGTCGAAGTCCAGCGTTTGGACAGGGCGTTCCGACACACAGATCAAGCACGTGATGCTGGTGTTCAATACGGATGGAACCTTCCAGCGCATCCTGCAACTGCAAGGCATAGACCTGTCGCCTGACGCGCGGAGGAGATTGATGGAACAACCTGCCGCAGCCCATGCGGCGCATTGACTGAAGGCCACCTCCGGGTGGCCTTCTTCGTTTCCTGCCCACTATCTCGCGCGCGCGCGAGGAAGGCTTGGAACGCGTGCAAATGACCTGCGCGTTGTCGAAATAGAGACTGCATCCCATCGATTCGGCGCGTTCGGGGCGCGCCTGGTCGACGGGCGCTCCTCGTCGTGTCCCGTCGGCCCTTCTATTCCAGGAGCAGGCCATGACGACCAAGACCACGCGCGGCATCCGCAACAACAATCCGGGCAACATCGAACGCAACTCCGCCAACAAGTGGCAGGGGCGCATGTCCCGCGAGCGGATGACCGAGGAGCAGCGCAAGGAGACGCGCTTCGAAGTGTTCTCGGCACCGACCTGGGGTATCCGCGCGATGGCCCTGTTGCTGATCAACTACCAGGACAGGCACGGTTGCAGCAACGTGCGGCAGCTGATCGATCGCTGGGCGCCGCCGAGCGAGAACAACACCGACGCCTACGTTAGCGCGGTGGCGGGGGCCGTCGGTGTCGCGCCGACCCAGTTCATCAACACCCACGAATACCGTCGCATGCGCCCGATGGTCGAGGCCATCATTCGGCACGAGAACGGCCAGCAGCCTTACAGCTCGGACGTGATCGAGGAAGGGCTGCGCCTGGCCGGCGTCGTCAACCCCGGCGCAAAGCCCCTGGTTGCCGTGCCTGCGTCGGTCACCACGGCAGCTGCTACTGCAGCCGCAGCGGGCGGCACGATGGCCGCCGTGGAAGCCGCACAGCAGCTGCAGCCGGTCATCCAAGGCGTGCTGCCGGCGATCCAGCAGGTCAATGCCGTGGCGCAGGCCACCACCGGCCTGCCGAGCTGGTTGCGCCTTGCGATCGCCGTCGGCGTGATGGCACTCGCCGGCGCCAGCATCTTCACCTGGTGGCGCCTGCGCCGTGCCCGCAAGGCGGTGAGTGCGTGAACCCGCACCTGACCGCCAAGCACGTCGTGGGTGCTGCCACGGGTCCGGTCGTGTTGCGTTTCGCCCTGGCCGTGGTGGTTGTCGCCTTCTTCTTGGGCGTCTGGCTGGGCCACCGGTGGGGCGCGGGAAGCCAGGTCGATCGGGTCAACGCTTTGTCCGACCAGGTCATCGCAATCAGCGCGGAGCGCGACACCGCGCGCAACGTCGCCGCCGGCAACGCCGATGCAGTTGCCACATTACGGGCCGCCCTCAAACGGGAGGCAGATACGAAGCTGGCCCAGCAGCGCGCAGCGATCGCCGAACTGGATGCCCGTGCAGACCGCATCGCTCGACTCGAACGCCTGGCGGCACAGCGCCAGCAGGCCCTGACCAAGAAGGTGGATTCCGATGAAGACTGCAACGTGCTTCGCACCACTCCTGTGTGCGCTGCTCTTGCTCGCGGGCTGTGGGGAGACCAAGCAACCGCTGACCCGCACTGAACTGGTCGAGTGGCCGGTCCTGGTCTACGTCGAGCTGCCCTCGGCACTAACCGATCCGCTCCAGGCCCCGACCGCACCGCCGCCGCTGTGCCGCCTGCAGGACGGCACGCTCACTCCATGCGCGATCGACGCGATCGTGCGAGAGGACGCCTGGCAGCAGTTGCTGGAGAGGGCCAACGACGATCGCGCGACATCGAAACGGCTCAGTGGCGCCAGAAAAATGGCACACCCCAATCTCAGTGGCGGAGACGCCACGAAATGAAGATTTCGTTGGAGTTGTGGCAGGCCCTTTCGCTTGTGCTCGCACTTCTCGGGACGCTGGTGGGCCTGGTCAAGTGGGGCATCAGTCAGATCAAGGCAAGCATTGACCAGCGCATGGCGGGTTTTGAGAAGGCCGCCGAGGGCTGGCGCAAGCAGGAGCTGGACCTGCTGGGACTGCGGGCGGAACTGGCCAGGGAGTACGTGAGAAGAGACGACCACATCCGAAGCCAGACGGTCATTGAGGCAAAGCTCGACGCGATCAACTCAGAGATCAAGTCGATCCAGATCCAAGGAGCAAGACGTGAGCATTAAGTTGGACATGGACAAAGTTCGGCGGGAGAACCTGCGCTGGGTGATGCTGTTGGGTCTGCACAACGCGGCACCCTACGGTGCTTACGAGGAGATCCTCCTCAGCATCGCGCACGCCTTGTATCCCGATGCCACCCAGCTGGAGGTGCGTCGCGCACTCGACTATCTGGAAGACCGCCGCATGATCGAGCTGGACAAGCGCCCGGATGGGCGCTGGCATGCCGACATGACCCGCCTCGGCACCGATATCGCCGAGTACACCGCGCAGTGCGATCCGGGCATCGCTCGGCCCGAACGGTACTGGTGACACCATGCCCCCGGCCAGCAAGATCCATCAGCTTCCCCAGGACATCCGTGCCGAGCTGGACACCCGCCTGATTGCCTCCGGCTTCGGCGGGTACGTCGGGCTGGCCGAATGGCTCACGGAGAAGGGTTTCAGCATCGGCAAGAGCGCCGTCGGCGCCTATGGCCAGAAGCTGGAGCGGCGCCTTGCCGCCGTCCAGGCCAGCACTGAAGCGGCGCGCCTCATCAGCCAGGCGGCGCCTGATGATGCGGACGAGCGCAGCAATGCGATCATCAGCATCATCCAGTCCGAGATCTTCGACGCGCTGCTGGCGTTGCAGGAACTGGAGGAGGGCGACGCAGAGGGGATGGAACCCGGCGAGCGCATTGCTCTCCTGGGCAAGGCGGCCAAGAACATCGCCACCCTGAGTCGTGCCAGTGTGAACCGCCACAAGTGGGCGACTGAGGTGCGGGAGAAGGCGCTTCAGGAGGCCTCGCAGCGTGTGGAGGACGCGGCACGTGCGCGCGGCCTTGGCGCCGACGACGTTGCCTTCTGGCGGAACACCGTCCTGCAGGGAGTCGGCTAAGTGTCCGAGCTGACGCCGCTGCCGGATACCGAGCGCGTTCTGGATTGGGATGACCTTCCAGAGAGCGTCCGCACCATCTCGTCCAACTTCGACCCGCGTGAGGCCGGCGTACTGATGGCCCACCAATCCGAATGGATCCGGATGCAGGAGGGCCTGGATATCGCGGTATGCGAGAAGGGGCGCCGCACCGGCATCACCTTCGCGCAGGCGCTGACCGACACGATCACCGCCGCTTCGTCCAAGGATGCCGGCGGTGACAACGTGTGGTACATGGCCGACACGAAAGAGAAAGGCCTGGAGTTCATTGGCTACGTTGCCAAGTTCGCGCCGATCATTGCGCGGGGGCAGGCATCACGTGTTGAACAGCACATTTTTCAGGACCAGGCGCCTGACGGGACAAGCCGCCAGATCCAAGCGTTCCGCGTCCGCTTTGCCAGCGGGTTCCGGGTCACGGCCCTGTCCTCGCGCCCCGAGAATATCCACGGCCTGCAGGGCGTGGTCGACCTGGACGAAGCGGCACTCCACAAGGACGTGGCCAAGGTGCTGGAGTCGGCCACCGCACTGCTCATCTGGGGCGGCCGCATCCGGGTATGGTCAACCCACAGGGGTAAGAAGAACCCGTTCAATCAGCTGGTGCAGGACATCCGCGCGGGGCGCTATGGCGCAAAGGCGAAGGTCATCCGGATCAGCTTCGACGATGCCGTGGCCAACGGCCTCTACGAGCGGGCCTGCGCCATGCGCGGCAAGATCGCCACGCCGGATGGGAAGCGCGAGTGGTACAACGCGATCCGCTCCGCCTACGGCCCGCGCAAGGCTGCGATGCGCGAGGAGCTGGACGTCATTCCCCGTGACGGCGATGGTTCGGCCATTCCTTCGGTGTGGCTCGACCGCGCAATGGCGGAGACCCGGCCGGTACTGCGGATCGTCTTCGATGACGACTTCCCGAAGCGCCCCGAGACGGAGCGCGAGGTTTGGTGCGCGTCCTGGATTGCCACGCAGCTGATGCCGGCACTGAGGGCGGCCACCAAGGGATTCACCGGCCGCTGGGCGGTTGGCATGGATTTCGCCCGCCATCGCCACTTCTCGGTGATTATGCCCGCGCGAATCGAGCAGGATCTGCGCCGCGTAGTGCCGTTCCTGATCGAGCTGGCCAATGCTCCCACCCGCCAGCAGGAGCAGATCCTGTGGGCGCTGCTGGACTTCCTGAAGACGGAAGCTGCAGGACGCTGGACGTTCGCAGGGGATGCCACCGGCCCCGGCCAGACGCTGATGGAGTACACCGGCGACCGATACGGTAGGGCCGAGCTGGACAAGGAGGCAGGGCGCTACAAGGGCGGCCCCATCCATGAGGTAACGCTGTCGCGCCCCTGGTACGGCGAATGGATGCCCAAGTACATCTCGCTTTTTGAGGATGGTTTCATCAGCCTTCCCAGGGACGCCTCGCTGGAGGATGACCACAGAGCGGTCGAGTACGTCGACGGCATTCCGATGGTGCCCAAACTGGAGCGCAAGGATCTGCAGGATGCCGAGCTGGTACGCCACGGCGACGGCGCGATCGCTGGTGCCCTGACGCAGTTCGCTGCGCTCAACCACGTGACGCGAGTTCCAATTGAGTTCCAGTCCACCGGTGCGCGAGGCAGCTTCGCAGCCTTGGACGATGGCCCCCTGCGCATTAGCGATGACGGCTTCGGCACTGTGGCTGGTGGCAATGACTTTGGAGGTTATGTATGAACCAGGCGCGCCCTGAGGTCGGCCGAGAGATCGCAACCACCGCGGATGGCATCGACATCACTCGTGGGTACACCGGCCCTCTGCTGCGCCCCTACGACAGCGTGCTTCGCTCACGCGGCACCAGCGACCTCCTGATCTACGAGCAGGTGTTCTCCGACCCCGAGGTGAAGTCCACCTTTGGTCAGCGCCAGCTGGCAGTTACCCAGTGCGAGTACCAGGTCGACGCAGGCGGAGATCGGCCTATCGACCAGGAAGCCGCCGACTTCCTGAAGGCGCAACTGGACAAGATCGGTTGGGACAACGTGACGACGAAGATGCTGGCCGGCGTCTTCTATGGCTACGCAGTGGCAGAACTTATCTACGAGCGCGTGGGCGACCGCATTGGCTTCAAAGCGATCAAAGTGCGCAATCGCCGCCGATTCCGCTTCGGCAAGGAGGGCGATCTGCGCATGTTGACCATGAATAACATGCTGGAGGGCGTGCCGGCCCAGGCGCCGTACTTCTGGAGCTTCTGCGCCGGTGCTGACCACGACGACGAACCCTACGGCCTGGGTCTTGCGCACTGGCTCTACTGGCCGGTGCTGTTCAAGCGGAACGGCATGAAGTTCTGGCTGATCTTCCTGGAGAAGTTCGGCATGCCTACTGCCGTGGGTAAGTATGGGTCGGATGCAACTGATTCCGAGAAGGCAAAGCTGCTCCAGGCCACCCGCGCCATCACCACCGATTCCGGTGTGATCTTGCCGGATGGCATGGTGTTGGAGCTGCTGGCCGCTGGGCGCAGCGGCACTGCCGACTACAAGGCCCTGCAGGATGCGATGGACGCGGCCATTCAAAAGGTCGTCCTGGGTCAGACAGCCAGCACCCAAGGCACCGCCGGACGGCTGGGGAATGACGACCTGCAGGCCGACGTTCGCGCTGACATCATCAAGGCCGATGCCGACTTGGTGTGCGAGTCCTTCAACACTGGTCCCGCCCGCTGGATTACGGAGTGGAATTTCCCCGGTGCTGCAATTCCCCGCGTCTACCGCGTCACGGAGGAGGCTGAGGATCTGGAAAGCAGAGCCAAGCGAGAAGAAACGGTATCGCGCCTTGGCTTCAAGCCCACCCTCAAGCACGTTCAGGATACCTATGGTGGTGAATGGGTCGAGGTCGGGGCTCCCACCGCTGTGCCGCCCCTTGATTCCAGCGCGATCGCCGGACCGGCATTCGCGGACCCTTCTGCGTCCATCCTTTCACTGCTGCAACGCCATCACCCCGCCGCCTTCGCAGATGCGGTTGGCAGAGCGGCCGATAGCATGGCTGCCCAGCTCGATCGTGTGTCGCGTCCTGCAGGTGAGCAATGGGTGGCCATCCTCCGTGAGCTTACGGACGGGGCGACGTCTCTTGAGGATCTGTACGAGCAGGTGCTGGCACGGGCGCCGGATATGAGCCTGGAGGAGTTCGCGACGGCCACAGCCCAAGGCCTCGCAGCCGCACACCTGCGCGGCCGTGATGACGTCCAGCAGTCGATCGGGAGCTGATCGATGGCTGGTGTTGGCTATGGCACAGTTCCCTTCGCCCAGCAGATCGCGTTCTTCCGGCGTAAGCGAAATATCGTCACGGAAAGCTGGCTGGACGTGTGGGAGTCTGAGCACGACCAGGGCTTCATGGTTGCGGGCGCCAATCGCGACGAGCTGGTGGCCGACTTTGCCGCCGCTATCCGCAAGGCCATCGAGGACGGTGGCACGCTGGAGCAGTTCCGCCGCGACTTCGACAGCATCGTGGCCACGCATGGCTGGGACTACAACGGTGGTCGCAACTGGCGCACCCGCGTCATCTACGAGACCAACCTCCGCCAGAGCTACAACGCGGGGCGTTGGCATCAGCTGCAGGCGCTGAAGAAGTCCAGGCCCTGGTGGCGCTACCGCCATAGCGATGCGGTCGAGACTCCGCGCCCGCTGCACCAGGCTTGGGATGGGATGGTCCTGCATTGCGACGATCCCTGGTGGCAGTGGTTCTTCCCCGCCAATGGCTGGGGCTGCCAGTGCTATGTTGAGGCGCTCAGCGATCGTGATCTTGCGCGGTTGGGCAAGGACGGGCCGGACAAGGCCCCAGCAATTGAGTTTGAGCAGCGCCTGGTCGGACAGCGCAGCCCCAGCGGTCCGTTCCTGGTCGAAACGCCGGTGGGTGTGGATCCTGGTTTCGGCTATGCGCCCGGCCGCAGCTTGGATGGTTGGCCGAACCGCAGAGGTGGACCGCAGACACCACCTGCGTTGGGCAGTGGAATCGAAGAAGCCCTGCAGGGTGCGTTGCGTAAGAATGTGCGCCTGCCTGCAACCCCGGCGGCACGTACTGCTGCCCAGGTACTGGAGCGCCCCCGTGCGCTGGATGCGATACAGGCAGGCCTGACCGAGTGGCGTGCGGCCGCTTCAGCTGGCCGCACACATGCAGGCCAGTACCTCGTGGGCGCCCTGCAGGCGAGTGCAGTCGATGCGCTGCAGGGTAAGGCGGCCGAGCTGGGCTCGGCGGCGATCGCGATCGAGACAGCCGACGTGCTGGATAAGGTGCCGCAGGCGCACTTCCCTCAGCTGGCCAGCGCGATGCGATCGCCGTTTGCGCTCCTATACGACGCAGCCGCCAGCATTGTGCGCTTCGTACTTCAGGGCGATCGGCGGCAGCGCCTGGTCGTCGACGTCCGAATCCAGCCCAACGCCGCCATGCCCAACCTGATCCAGGATGCCACTATGGTTCCGTCGGCGAACCTTCAACGCCTGGTCGAAGGTGGCGGCTGGCAGCTGATTCAAGGCGAGATCCCCTGATGGCTGCGCGCGTTGAAATCACCAAAGACACTGCCGGCCCCGCGTTGCGCAACGCCGCCAAAGGGCTGCGCAACGACGCGCTCCAGCCGATGCTGGACGACATCGGCGAGTACCTGCTGCGCTCCACGCGCGACCGTGCCGCACGCCAGGTGTCGCCGGACGGCGCCCCTTGGGCACCGCTCTCACCGAGCTACCGGCGGTACAAGGAACGCAAGCGTCCAGGCGTTCCGATGCTCCGCTTCGACTTCCACATGCTCGGTGACCAGCTCGCGCATCAAGTGGTAGGCGACACACTGCTGGTAGGCACCAACGCGCCTTACGGCGCTATCCACCAGTTCGGCGGTGCGATCAACAGACCTGCACGCTCTACCCAGGTGTACTTCCGTCAGGGACGGGATGGTGAAGTCGGAACGCAGTTCGTGAAGCGACGCCAGTCCAACTTCGCTCAGTGGGTGACGTTGCCGGCGTACACGATCGGCATTCCCGCGCGCCCGTGGCTCGGCCTGTCCACCGAGGATGAGCAAGAGGTCGTCCTTATCGCTTCAGATCACGTGGCAGGTTTGTTTTCGGAGTGAGCGCGACAGCGCGCCGCAGCGCCCGATGACGTGCTGAGTGGCACGGTGATGCGTCGCTCATGTACCGCAAGTGTCAGACACCGCTTTCTGCGCGTTCCCTCCCGCTTCAAAGACGGTGATGCAGGCGGGCCACTGACAGTCGCGCGCGTGCGACCCGGAAAAGCTGTGAACCCGTGCAAATGACCTGACGCAATCGCGACAGGAACATGGCGGCATGAACCAGCCCGCCGCCGCACTGCAAATCTTCAAGGCAGGAACCCACGTCGCCGAAGACGGGAAGTCCTATACCTTCAGCGAAGACGACGTTCAGCAGATTGCACAGACCTACAGTGTCGATCTGCACGAAGCGCCGATCGTCGTTGGTCATCCCAAGGCAGACCTGCCGGCGTACGGCTGGGGTAAAACCCTGGAGTGCCGCGACGGCGTACTGTTCGCCCAACCGCACCAGGTCGACCCCGATTTCGCCAGCATGGTCAACAAGGGGCGCTTCAAGAAGATCAGCGCGTCGATCTTCCTGCCCAACACACCGGGCAATCCGACACCAGGCAAATTCTACCTTCGGCACATCGGTTTCCTGGGCGCCCAGCCGCCGGCGGTGAAGGGCCTCAAATCCGCGTCCTTCGCTGACGGCGAGGAGGCCGTCTGCTTCTCGCAGCCGCTCGCGCGCCTGGGCTGGACGCTGGGCTCCTTGCTGCAGTCGCTGCGCGACTACCTCATCGACCGTGATGGGCTGGAAACCGCCGACAAGCTCATCCCGCAATGGCAGATCCGCGAGGTCACTGAGAGCACCCGTGATCCGGACGATCGCGCTGGCCTTTCGCCGACGTCTTTTGCGGCACCCACTGATGAAACAACTACGGAGACTCCCATGTCACAGCAGACCCCGGAACAGATCGCCCAGCGCGAGCAGGAAATCCAGACGCAGACTGCCGCCCTGGATGTGCGCGAGAAGGCGCTCGCCGCCCGTGAAGAAGCCACACGTCGCGAAGACGCGGCCAGCTTCGCCGAGACCCTGGTCACCGAAGGCAAACTGCTGCCGCGCCAGAAGGCAGGCGTTATCGAACTGCTGCTGTCGATGCCAGCCGGCGGCCAGGCGCTGAACTTCGCCGAAGGTGACAACCAGGTCTCCAAGCCGGCGGACCAGGTGCTGCGTGAGCTGCTCACCGCGATGCCGAAGGCAATCGACTTCTCCGAGAAGTCGGGCGACCAGGGCGTCGAATCGCCGGCCAACTTCTCGGCTCCGCTCGGCTCCACCGTGTCGCCGGACCGCGCGGTGCTGTTCAACAAGGCCAAGGCCTACCAGCAGCAGCACCCCGGCGCTTCGTGGGCCGATGCGGTTGCAGCGGTTGGCGGCTAACCCACTTTTCTAGGAGAGAACCATGTCGCAGAACATCGCTCTGCTCACGCTGTCCGTGAAGGCCACCGCAGCGCTCGTTGCCAACCGCTTCGTTTCGCCCGCCGGTGGTGTGGC
>DQIG01000060.1:0-11956 GCA_003525885.1 Stenotrophomonas sp. | reverse complement strand
GCCGGTGGTGTGGCTGTTGCCGGTGGCAACAGCTATGGCGTCACCCGCTCCAATGCCGCCACCGGAGAGCTGGCGCCGGTCGACGTCCTCGGTACCACCCAGGTGGTGGCCGGCGGCGCCATCGCTGCCGGCGCATCCATCGAGGTCGGTGCCGATGGCAAAGCGCTGACCGCCGATACCGGCAAGGTCGTCGCCCGTGCGGCGCCTGGCTCCAGTGCTACCGCCGATGGCGACGTGCTGGAAGTGATCCTCATCCCGAATTGATCGGCGCCCCGCCGTAGGAGACCAAGTAATGTCCGCACAGATGACACCCGGCCAGGTTCGCGTCGTTGACCCGATCCTCTCCGAACACGCTCGTGGCTATCGCCAGGCGCAGCTCGTCGCATCCGTCCTGTTCCCCTTCGCCGACGTTGCTGCCTACGGCGGCCGGGTCATCGAGTTCGGCAAGGAGTCCTTCAAGGTCTACAACTCCAAGCGTGCGCCGGGCGCGGCCACCAAGCGCGTGCGCTTCGGCTACGAAGGCAAGCCGTACAGCATCATCCCCAGCTCGCTGGAAGCGGTGGTGCCGCGCGAACACATGCGCGACGCGAATGCGGTACCGGGCATCAACCTGGCGACCCGTGCCGTCAATGTCGTGCTGCGCTCGCAGCTGCTGGAGTACGAAGTCGAATGCGCCGGCATCGCGACCAATCCCAACAGTTACGACAACGATCACAAGGTCACCCTGACCGGCACCGACGTCTGGTCGAACGATGCCTCCGACCCGGCCAGTGACGTCGAGACCGGCAAGGAAGCCGTCCGCGCCAGCATCGGCCTCTATCCCAACACGATGCTCCTGTCGGCCACCGCTTTCAGCAAGCTCAAGAAGCACCCGAAGATCGTCGCTCGTTCGGCCGACAGCGGTATCCGCAAGGTGACCCTGGACCTGCTCCGTCAGGTATTCGAGATCGAGAACATCGTGGTGGGCGCGGGCGTCGTCGCTGGCGCGAACGACGAGTTCGGCGACGTGTGGGGTACTTCTGTGGTGCTGGCCTACGTCAGCCCCGGTGCCGACGTGAATGCCAACGCCGAGGAGCCGAGCTACGGCTATGGCTACCGCATCGAGGGCATGCCGCTGGTCGAGGAGCCGTACTACGACAAGAACGCCAAGAGCTGGATCTATGGCGTCAGCAACGATGCAACGCCGGTGCTTGCCGGCATGGCCGCTGGCTACCTGATCCAGGGCGCCGGCCTGTAATACGCCGCCGGCGACAGGACGTCGCCGGGTTGGCTGTCGCTCAACCGTACAACCCAGCGAGCGGCAGCAGCAGGCGAACGCGGGCCTGATCGTGCGCAGCACGAAGAATCATGCGTGACAGCCGGAGAGAACGGCACCACACCTATTCGGAGACCCCGTCGTGGCCAAGCCCCGCACCGCGCTGTCCAGCGCACCCAAGACCGTCCAGGACAGTAAGCCGGCCGCCGCGCCGGCCGTCACGGAAGAGAAGCCCGCAGAGACCGCCACGGCACAGCTGGATCCTCCGGCCGATGCCGACGCGGACATCGATGTCGACGCCGCCGCATCGTCGGACTTGGCCACCGACCCGGCGCTGGCACCGGCCGGGAACGATCAGGCTTCTGGCGCCGGCGGCGACGTTACCGCGTCTGCACCGCCGGCCACCGCTGAAGCCAATGGCGCGGCCGGTGCGGCTGATGGCACTGCCCCCGGCGTGAATTCGCACGATGACGACGCGCCGGCACGCGTCTGCTTTGAGGTGCTGACTCCGTTCAAGTTCAAGGGGCACCCCGTCAAGCCACCGGCCTGGATCGAACTGTCCGAGGACGATGCGGCGATCTACCAGGCCGCTGGCGTCCTCGGCACCGAGCCGGCCGAACCCTTCGACCACGTCTGAGGGCCGCCATGTCCTACTGCACGCTGCCCCTGCTGTCGGCCGCCAAACTCGCCAGGGAACTTGCCGAGGTGGCCACCCCGGAGCGCTTCCGCATCGTCGATGAGGCGCTGATGGATGCCACGCTCCTCGGCGAGGACCGCAGTGCCTACGATCCTGCAGACGTTGCGATCGCCGACCAGGCTGCAGCGCACGTGCAGCGCGCCCTGGACGACGCCGACGGTGTGATCAATGGCTACCTGGTCGTGCGCAAGCCGGCGCCTTACACCGTTCCGCTCAACCCGGTGCCGACAATCGTCCCGACCTGGGCACGCTGGATCGCCCGCTACCTGCTGCACAAGGATCGGGTCAATACCGAAGACCGGACGGACCCGGTGGTGCGCGACTACAAGGAAGCGCTGCGTTTTCTGGAGTTGACCAGGGACGGCAAGTTCTCGCTCGGCGTTGACGATCCGCTTCCGCCTCCGAGCAGTGGCTCGCCTGAGTGGTGCGCGCCGGCACGACAGTTCACCCATGCCACGCTGGAGGACTACGGCAAGTGAGCGCCGCGCCCTTCGACGTCGAGCTGGTCCGCGAGCGCCTGGTGGCGGCCAAGCTGCTGGAGAACCAGACGCTGCGGTCTATCAAAGGCGCGGCCGACTACCACGCCGTGCAATCGCTCCAGGACTTCCCGGCGCCATGCGCTTACCTGGTGCTTGGCCGAGAGAAGGCGGGGTCACAGCAGCAGGGCGTCGCGCCTCCGGGCCAGCAGGTGCCGAGCAGTCAGATCGCCTACGCCAGCTTTGGTGTCGTCGTCGCAGTGCGGAACTACCGCGATCAGCGGGGTGAGCAGGTCACCCACGACCTGAAGGAAGTACTGGGGGCCATTCGCGGAGCGCTGATTGGCTGGGTTCCGGACCTGCCAGGCGCACGCGCCTGCCAGTTCGTCCAGGGCGACATGCAGGACTACAACGCCAGCATCGCGCTGTGGGCCGACATCTTTCAAACGCAGCACATCATCAAAGGAGCAGCGCGGTGAACGAAGCACCCGTCCAGAAGCTGGTCGAGGTCACCCTCGACAAGCCCCATACCCACGCCGGCGTGCAGTACGACGCCAAGGCCAAGATCAAGGTGTCCGAAGCCGATCGCGAGTGGTTGATCGCGAACCGCGTGGTCGCCGATACGAAGGAGAAGTGACGATGTCCGGTACCGGTTCCCTTTTCTCGCTGCAGGGCTACATCCGCAGCGCCGACGTCCAGCCCGATGGCAAGATCGGCAAGCTGCGCTGGCTCGGCAACGTTCCCGAAGCCACCCTGGAACTGTCGACCAACAGCACCGACAAGACCGACTCGTTCTCCGGCAAGCGCCTGCAGCTCGGCCGCCTGGACACCGGCACGACCGCCGCACTGAACCTGACGCTGGACTACTGGTCCTCCGCCAACCTTGCGCTCGGTTTCCAGGCGACGGTCGCGGATATCGCCGCAGCCACGGTTACCGGCGAGGTTTTTCCCACCGGCTTGGTCGCCGGCGACCAGGTGCGCCTGGATCATTCTTTTGCATCGGCTCTGGTGCTCACTGACAGCGCCACGACTCCGGCCACTGTGCCGGCGGCGAACTACGGGCTGGTGGGGCACAGCCAGAGTGTGGTTGAGCTGAAGAACATCGGCACCTTCCAGCAGCCGTTCAAAGCGGCCTACAGCTACGAGGGCGTGGAGAACACCGTGCTCTTCTCCGCTCCGGGCAAAGTGCAGTTCCTGCAGTTCGACGGCATCAACACCGAGACCGGTGATGCGGTCATCCTCGAACTGTGGCGCGCACGGTTCGCCCCGGTGCAGTCGCTGGGCCTGATCAACCAGGAGTACGGCAACCTGGCCCTCTCGGCCGCGATCCTGTTCGACTCGGCTCGCGCCAGCGATCCGGTGCTGGGTGGCTTCGGTCGACTGCTGCAGAAGAAGGCTGCCTGATGGCCAAGAAGGTTGAAGCCGCGGCTAAGAAGGGAGCGCCCACGACGGGCGCTCCCAACGAGCTGGCCATCCTGCATCCGGAGAGCAGCGCAGTGATCGCCGGCCGCGAGATCACCGTGCGCGAGTATGGCTTTGTCGAAGCCGCGCGCCTGGATCGCCACATCCGTCCGTTGGTCGAAGGGCTGCACCGTGTCTTCGGCGATGCGTCCGCCATCCCAAGCATGGAAGCGGTGGCCGAGGTTCTGGCCAACAACATCGATGACGTGCTGGTGCTGATCGCAGCAGCTACCGACCAGGACAAGGACTGGATCAGCAGTCTCAGCTATCGCGATGGCGAGCAGCTGCAGCTGCTGTGGTGGCAGGTGAACGGCCATTTTTTCATCGAACGCCTGATGCGAAAGGCAGCGGCCGAGCGGCTGGCAAGGTCATTGGCTGGGCCCAGCTCTACTCAATCCTCATCCGGGCGGGGTACGGACGAACTCCCGCCGACATCGGGCGATACACCCAGCGGCAGCTGATGCTCTTCCTGCGGGAAGAGGACCGGCGCAGCCGCAGGGAGCGCCGCGCCAGGCTGCACGACATCAACGCCGCATTCGCCGGCGGCGCCGTAGCCAAGGATCTATCCAAGCAACTGGAGTAATCACGTGAACCGCAACGCCGGCAACATGGAACTGGCCCTCAAGATCCGAGCGGACCTCGGCCAAGCCGGCAGCGCGGTCCAGGCTCTGGACAAGGATCTGGAGAAGATCGGCGGCTCGGCGCAGAAGGCAGCCGATGGACTGGCCAAGGTCGGCAACGCCAAGGGTGTCGCCGAAACTGGCAAGGCGGCGGAGACCGCCGCCGCTGGCCTGCAGCGCCAGGGCGAGACCGCCGAGCAGGCGGCCAAACGCATCCAGGACATGGTGCAGGCATCGCTGGCCTACCAGCGGGCGCTGGATGCGCAGCTGCAGGCCAGCCAGGCCAACAGTGATGCCACCGCACGCCATGCTGCCGCCACGACTGAGCAGGCCCGCGCCTCGCGTGAGGCAGTCCAGGCCGCCTATGCCTCGCAGGCCACCACCACCCAACAGATCCAGTCCATCTCCGAGCTGCAGCAGCGCGTCGAGCGTGGCGCCCGTTCGTTCGAAGACCTGGCCGAGACCGAGCAGCTGCTCGACCGGGTGATGCGATCGAACCTGATCTCGGTGGAGGAGCAGTCCGAGATCTTCGGCAAGCTGGACAAGCAGGAGAAGCAACTGCTGGCCAGCAAGGAACAGGCCGCCTCCGCCCGCGCCAAGGAAGAGCGCCAGATGCAGCAGCTGCTGCGCGTGTACGACCCGGCCCACGCTGCGCTGGTCCGGCTCGATGCCGACGAAGCCAAGCTCAAGCGATCGGTCGATGCCGGCACCATCTCGCGCGAGGCCTACAACCGCGCGATGGTGGGTATCGCCAGCCAGCGTGCCCATTGGCAACAGCTGAGCGACGGCGTCGATCTTGCCGATCGGCGCATGCGCAATCTCAGCCTGTCGGCTCGCGAGGTCCGCACCAGTCTGGCCGGTGTCGGCGCCAACCTGCTGCAGGGCAATGTCTCTGGCGCCGGCAGCATGCTGCTCAACCTGGGCAGTCGCAGCGCGGCCGGCTTTGGCGTCCTCGGGGTAGCCGTTGGCGGTGCCGTGGCCACGCTGGGCCTGTTCGCAGCCGCTGCATACAAGGGCTATCAGGAGAACCGCGCCCTGGAGCTGTCCCTGATTGCCACCGGCAACGCTGCAGGCACGACGGCCGGTCACCTGGCCGAGCTGCGCAACCAGGTGGGCGGCGCCACCGGCGAGTATGGGAAAGCCCAGCAGGCCCTCAAGGGATTGGCCGGTTCCGGCCAGGTCGCCAGCGATTCGCTGGCGGAGGCAGCCCAAGCCGCTGTGGACATGTCCACGCTCACCGGGAACAGCATTGAGGCGACGACAGCCAAGGTCATCGAGCTGGCCAAGGCCCCGTCGGCGACGCTGGCCGAACTGAACCAGCAGTACAACTTCCTGACGCTGGAGGTGTACGACCACGTTCGCGCTCTGGAGGATCAGGGGCGCCAAACCGACGCCGCACGTCTGGCCATCAGCGCCTTCGCGGAAGTCCACAAGCAGCGTGTAGAGGAGGCCCGCCAGTCGGCCGGCTTCCTGGAGCAGGCATGGGAAGGCGTCAAGGGCGCGGTGCTGCGCACCTGGCAGGCAATGAAGGACGTCGGCCGCACTGACGTGCAGACGCGCCTCAATGCTCTGTACCAGGATCTGGTGTTCTTCCAAGAGCTGCGCAGCAGTCCTATTCCGGGAGACTCCGCTCGGGGTGCAGCGGGCGAGAAGCAGACCCTTGCCCGTATCGCCGCGCTGCAGGCGGAGAAGGCAGCCTTGGAGCAGCGGGCGGCGGCCGACAAATCCAACCAGGAGGTTCAGAGCAAGGCTGTGGCCGCATCGAAGGCCATCCAGGACCAGCTCGACAGCGGGGCGCCGAAGGCGGAGAAGCTGGCAAAGGCCGTCGACGAGCTGGGCAAGAAGTTCCGCGCATTGCGTGACGGTGCTGCCGCTGGCAATACCGATCCGGCGCTACTGCGCGATGTCGTCTTCGGCGCCGATGGCAGCATCAAAGGCGGTGCCTATGACAAGGCACTCAAGCAGCTGCAGGAGCAGTACAAGGATCGCAGCCGCACGCGCAAGCCGGGCAAGACCGAGGGCGAGAAGGCCGAAATCGCTGCCCAGCGCGAGCTGGACAACCTGGCAAAGCAGGTGTCCATGCTCGGCGACCTGCAGGACGGCGAAACGAAGGCCGGCGAAGCCGCGCGTATCCGCTATGAGATCGAGGAAGGAGCCTACAAGAACGCCAGCGAGGGTTTGAAGTCCCAGCTGGTCGATCAGGCGCAGTTGCTCGACAGTGAACGCCAGCGCGTGGAGATGGCCAAGAAGATGGTCGACGTGCGCCTGCAGCTCGCGCAGCTGCAGGGAACCGGCACCGATGCCGAGGCGGCCAAGACGGTGAAGGAGTTGGGCCGCCTGCAGCAGCAGCTGGACAACGTAGGCAAGAGCGCCGAAGCGGCCGACGTGGCCAAGCTGATGAAGCTCACCGAGGCCAGTGCCCAGCTCAAGGGCCTGCAGGAGACCTACAACCGCACGATGGGCCAGGTCGCGCTGGAGCAGCAACGGATCCAGGTCGAGCTGCAGGCAGGGCTCATTACCGAGGCCGACGCGCAGCAGCGCATCGTCAACCTGTACCAGGCCAAGCTGGTCACTCTCCGGGAACTGGTTCCGAAAATGCGGGAAGCCGCGACGGCACTGGGCAACCCCGAGGCGCTGGCGGCGGTCGAGCAGATCGAGCTGAAGTTGCGGGAGATGGCGCAGACCACGGATCTGCTGCAACAGAACGTCCGTACCACTTTCCAGAGCGCCTTCAAGGAGGCGTTCATGTCGCTCGCCAATGGCAGCGCATCCCTGGGAGACATGGTGCGCGGGTTCTTCGTGACTGTATCCAGCGGCCTGGCCGAGTTCGTAGCCGACCAGTGGTCGCAGGCGTTGGCCAATCGGATCACGTCAATGGTGTTCGATAAGGGCGTAGACGTTGGCACTGATGCGGCAGCTGCAGCCGCGACCCAGGCATCGGCTGCGGCCCTGTCCAGCGCGGCGGCAGGCGTAACCGCCGGCGCTACCGCCGTGGCCACGAGCGCAACCGCACTCAGCACCTCGGGGGCAGGCCTGATCAGCGGTGCGGGAGCGGTGACGGCCGCAGCAATCCAGATGCAGTCGGCAGCGGCAGCGATGGCCGCCGCAAACGCGATCGGCGCCGCTTCCAGCTTCGCCGTCGGCGGTTACACCGGTCCCGGCGGCAAGTATCAACCCGTAGGCATTGTTCATGCTGGCGAGTTCGTCCATCGCCAGGAGGTCGTCCGCCAGCCAGGCGCGTTGGCATTCCTCTCGGCCTTCAACCAGGTCGGCATGGCCGCTATCGACCGCTGGCGCGGCTATGCCGAGGGCGGTGTGGTCACGCCGATGGTCGCCAGCACTCCCGTTTTCAGTGCCGCGACGCCCGCGCTATCGGCGGCGGCGATGCAGTTGGGTCTACGCGTAATCAACCAGGTGTCGCCGGACCTTCTTGATCAGTATCTGGACGACCCCGGTAGCGACACCACCGTCATCAACAAGATCAGCCGCAACTCCGCAGCGATCCGCCAAGTATTGGGACTCTGAGCATGCCCTGGGCAACCGACACCGCAGCCAACATCACCGACCTCATGGCCCGCCTGCGGGACTTCCTGACCGCCAACGCGGCCCTCGTAGCCGCGAACCAGCAGTGGCAGGTCGTGGGCGGCGTGGCCAGCGGACCGATCGCGGCCAACGATTTCGTGTCGCTCAAGGGTCGTGGACTTGCCGGCGAGGATGAGACCTACCTGACGCTTCAGGCATGGGTGGTGCCGGCCAGCAACTACTACAACATGCGCGTGCGTGGTCACACGGCGTACAACCCGGACCTTCCGGGTATCACCCAGCCTGGAGCCAACTCCAATTTCGTGTCGATCTTGGGTGTCAACTCACCGATCAAGTACTGGTTCATCGCCAATGGTCGTTGCTTCAAGGTGATCACCCGCATCAATGGCCGCTACGACGCTCTGTACGCGGGGTTCATCTTGCCTGAGCATCTGCCCGGCGACTGGAGCTACCCGCTCTTCATCGGCGGTTCCTACCTGGGCAGCAACGGATTGGCCTCGCTCGACACCTACGAGCATTCCAACTTCTGGAACGCGGTTGCGGCCGCTCGGGATAACGCGGCTCTGAGCCAGGCCTACCTTTTCACGCCCATGCAGGCGTGGCTGCCGGTTCGTAACGGATACACCACCACAAACATCGCCACTGGGCGCATCACCATGCCCTGGAACCCGAATGTGGGTAATCAGAACGTCCGCAGCTGCCTGGACGGTCAGCGTTGGCTGCAGCGTGGTCAGCTGATGGCGGTCGGCTGGGAGTCGGGCAACCCCGATCGCGGCTCGCGCGTTTCCGAAGTGCCGGAGGGTGGGCAGTTCTACGGCAGCTTCGACGGCGTCTTCTACACACCGGCCTTCGGCGCCACTGCCGAGCAGATCTCCACTGTGAACAGCGTGGATCACCTGCTCATCCCCAACGTGTACCGAACCGGCGACGGCCAGTACGCCGCATTTGCCCTGGAGTGAGACATGGCATACGCCGAGTTCAACAACGTACCGAACGTGCAGACCTTGATCGACCAGGTTCTCCAGTTCGCCCAAGCGAACGGCTGGACGGTCGAGCGCAACAATCTGGTCGGCGCGAACCGCACGGCCACGCTTCGCATTCCGGGCGTCTCCGACTATGTCCACCTGTTCAACACTGACCAGCTGAGCCTGAAATCTCGCCTGTCGATCGGCTATGACGGGAACGCAACGCCGTCCGCCCAGCCGCTGGTGTCCCCCCGCGACGTCTCGACATTCGAGCTGGTCGGGCCGTTCCCCCGGCTGAAGCTGTTCGCCAACGGCAACTCGATCCACATCGCCATCGCGCAGGCGGTCGCCGGCGAGTACCGCCATCACACCTTCGGCGTCCTTGAGAAAGCTGGCGACTATGCGGGCGGAACCTACGTTGACGGCACCTATTGGGCGCGCACGGGCAGTTGGAGCGGAATGCTGGCCCAGAACGGCAACAACGTTGTGCCCTTCGGCCACAACACCAGCAACACCGGCTGCGGCCATGTGCGCGCCGATTCAACTGAGGATGGCCGCACCAACAGCTATCACATGCTGTGCAACTACTACGGAAGCACCCTGGGTGTCGAAGGCCAGGCAGGCAGCGGTATCGGCAGCATCTACCAGTCCACCACCTCCGCCAGCTACGACAGCATGTGGTTGGGCTATGCCCTTGCCGGCTGCGACGAGAACACGTTCTCCGGCCGCAGCGTCTTTCATCCGATCCAGCTGTGCGTCCGCCGCGCCGGCACCGGCGTCTACCTTTCGCCGATCGGGCGGGTGTCCGGGCTTCGTGCCTGCTACATGGAAAAGCTGGAGCCCGAGATGGAGGTGACGATCGGGGGCGACACGTGGGTGGTGTTTCCGTGGGTGCGGAAGCTGGCAATGAGTTCCACGACCAATGCGCCGCCGGCCACTGGCAACTATGGCTGGGCGGTGAAGAAGTCCTGATGGCCATCATCTTCTCCACCCAGAGCAGCACCGGGCCGAACTGGCGCAGCGTCAATCTGGCGACGCCGCGCACCCGCATTCCCCTGCAGTTCCGAGCGGCGGCCGCAAGGCTGGGCTTCTACACGGGTGCGAGCAGGGAATCGGCTATCGAGGTGCCCGAGCAGCGATCGAGCGGTCCTCAGCAGCGAACTTCTTTCGACGACTGGTACCACCGCATCCATGTGCTGCCGCTGCGCATTGACCTGGGCAACCTGGTCACCAATCAGGTCCGGTACGTTCAGATCTGGAACGCGTTCCTGCAGCAGCAGACGCTGTCGTCCGTGTCGCTGGAGAATGGTGACGGCGTCGAACTGGTGGGGCCTGGCGCGCCGCCCCTTGCCTTCGCGCCGCTGCAGCTGCGGCGTTGGCAGTTGTCGATTACCACCGAAGGGCCTCCCGTCATCGCCGCCACGCTGTCTTACGACTTCGTGGCCCTGGGCCAGCGCACTGTCACGATTACCGGAAACCGCATGTCGGCGTGGATGCTGCCGCCGGATTGGTCCCGGCCGGTGGCAGAAACCCTGGCCTGGCTGACCGATGTCCAGCAGTCCACTGATGGCAGCGAAGCACGTTTCCCGCTGCGTGCTTCCCCGCGACGGTCGTGGGAGTTCAGCGTCCTCGCCGATCGGCGCGAGCGCCAAGTCCTGGAGCATGCGCTGTTCGACTGGTCGGCTCGCACCTGGGCGCTGCCGGTTTGGAACGACGTGTCCTGGCTCGGGGCCAACCTGGCATTGGGCGTGCAGTCCATCCCGGTGCAGGGCGCCAGCCAGCGCGACTACCGGCCCGGCGGGCTGGCCATGCTCTGGAAGGACGTGACCACCTACGAGCTGGTTGAGGTGTCGGAGATCACGGCCGATGGCCTGCAGCTGGCCCGACCCACGGCCAACGCCTGGGCACCTGGTACCCGCGTACTGCCCTGCAGGACCGCCCGCATGGCCGAGACCCCAAGCCTGGAGCGGGTGACCGACCAGGTCATGCGTTCCACCGTGCGCCTGGCTGCAGTAGAAACCTGCGATTGGCCGGCAGCTCCGCCGGCGGCGACCTATCGCGGTCGCCCTGTGCTGGAGCAGCGTCCCGATCTGGACCAGGCACAGACGGCCGAGTTTGGGCGGCAGCTGGTGGTGATCGATGGCGACATCGGTCCTGTTTCGGTAGATGACATCAGCGGCAAAGCCTGGCCGCTGCAGTCACATGCCTGGCAGACGTGGGGTCGCGCAGAACAGGCCAACCTTCGTAGCCTGCTGTACTGGTTGCAGGGCCGTGCGGCCGCGCTGTGGGTGCCGTCCTGGGCGGATGATCTGGAGCTGGTCGAGCCATCCCTGACCACCTCCAGCGGCATCGTGGTTGCCTGGGCAGGCGTGGCCCGCTTCGGGCGCGCACAGGCCGGCCGCCGCCATCTGCGCATCGAGCTGTTCAGTGGACAGGTGCTGTATCGGCAGCTGGTTGAAGCCACCGAGCTGGACTCGCAGCGCGAGTTCCTGCAGCTGGACGTGCCGCACGGTATCGCCCTGCAGCCCAGCACCATTCGTCTCATCAGCTGGATGGTGCTGGCCCGCCTCAGCTCCGACACCGTGGAGCTATCCCATGAGACCGACGGAGAGGGCGTAGCACGTTGCCGCGTGTCCTTCGCCGGCATCGGCGCCGAGGAGAGCGAGCCGTGAGCCTGTTCTCTCGCCACGTCGAGCTGTATGAGTTTGGGCGCGGTTCCCAGCGCTGGCGCTACACCTCCAGCGATCGGGTCGAGACCTACGATTCGCAGCTATTCACCCCCGAGGCAATCAAGCGCGGCCGCATCGGTCAGTCGGCCCAAGAAGCCAGGTCGAATCTGGAGCTGACCGTGCCCTTGTCGCTGCCGCTGGCATCGGTGCTGCGTCCTTACACCCCGACCGAGCGCATCATCGTTCGGTGGCGCAGGGTGCGGAAGAGCG
>DQIG01000196.1 GCA_003525885.1 Stenotrophomonas sp. | reverse complement strand
AGCCGAGCCATGCTCGGCTGCCTCACATCGTCACCTTGCGCCGGTTGTCGTCGCTCACCCGGTCGATCAGCTTGTTGTACGGATCGAAGCCTGCTTCATCCGGCTTTTCGTCCACGGTCACCGTGATCTTCGGCTCGGCACTGGTGATGTGGTGGCGCTGCAGGTACAGCACCTTCTGGTCGCGCTCCTTGCCCGACGGGCCGTTGGCGAACACGCCGACCTCGACCCAGTCATCCATCTTCCCGTCGCTTTCCTGGCCCTTGCCGTCGGCGTACTGCTTGGCAGCGTGCAGGTCCAGGGTCACGTCGTAGCGGCCGTCAGCACGTTTGCGGGCGCTGGCGGCCATCACCCGGTTGTCGTAGAAGCTGATCTTCTCGAACAGATCGGTGACCAGCTGCTGGCGGTCGGCCGGGGTCTCGGCGCGGATGTAGCCCAGCAGTTCGCGCGAGGTGGTGTATGGCGGCTGCTGGTAGCCCTTGTCCTGCAGGAAGCGCTTCAACGCCCGGTTCAGTGCCTGCTCGCCGATTTCCTCGCGCAGGCGGTAGAACACCAGCGAACCCTTCTGGTAGTGGATGTACTGCTGGTTCTCCACGCGCTCCAGTGGTTGTTCCTCGATGGCCTCGCCGCCGCGGCCGGACAGGTAGCCGTCCAGCTCGCGCTTGAGGAACTGGCGCATGTGCTGGCGGCCGTACTCCTGCTCCATCACCATCAGCGCCGAGTACTGCGACAGCGATTCGGACAGCACCGTTGCGCCCTGCACATTGGCACCGATCACCTGGTGCGCCCACCACTGGTGCGCGATCTCGTGCGCGGTCACGTAGAACACGTAGTCCACCTTGTCCGGGTCACGCAGGTCGGCGATGAAACCGATGGCCTCGGAATAGGGAATGGTATTGGCGAACGACTGCGCGAAGCGGGCATAGCCCGGGAACTCGATGATGCGCACCTGGCGGTGCTGGTATGGGGTGAAGTTCGCCTCGTAGTAGGCCAGCGATTTCTGCACCGCTTCGATCATCCGGTCCACGTTGTAGCCGTGCGCCGGATCGAAGTAGACCTCGATCGGGATGTCCTTGTACTTCGCCTTGCGCACGTCCCAGCGTGCCGAAAGGTAGGCGTAGAAGTTCAGCATCGGCCGGTCCATGGCATAGCTGAAGCAGCGTCGGCCGTTCACCGTGGTCTCGTGCTGGAGGTAGCCCGGGGCCAGCGCGACCTGGTCCGGAGCGGTGCACACCGTGGTACGGAAATCGAGCCAGTCTGCGTCGTTGGAGATGTAGGTGTTGGCGCGCGCGCTTTCGTCTTCCAGCTTGGGCATGCGCCGCGGTTCGCCGAGATCGCGCTTGCGGCGCTCGTTGCGGTCGGTGATCTCCGCGCCTTCGTTGTAACCGAACGACGGCAGCACGCGGCTGTTGAAGAACGTGCCGTTGTCCACGATGTTGCTCGGCGCCTGGCCGGCGGTGAGGCCGTTGGGCTTCTGCACCACCCGGAAGTGGACATTGCGGCTTTCACCCGGTTGCAGGGGCTTGTCCAGCCGGTAGATGCGGTAGCCGAGGTCCTTGTCATGGAAGGCCATCGTCTGCCCGCCAAGATCGGCCGCCAGCAGCTGCTTGTCGTCGCCCATCGAGACATGCAGCTCCTGGATGGGCTGCGCGTGCAGGTTGCGGATCGTCCAGTTCGCATCGATCACCATCGACTGCGATTCCGGGAACAGGTCCACGCGGTTGTCCACCGCCACGATGCGCGGCTGCGGCAGGTTGCGGTACTTCGACAACTCGCGCTCGTAGCGGGCCTGCAGGTCCAATTGCTGGTCGGGCGAAATGAACTCGTTGCGGATGTTGGTGCTCCAGTACAGCCAGCCACCCATGCCGACGAAGGCCAATGCAGCCAGGCCCGCGAAGACGCCGGTCGGGCCGCGCAGGCGGCGCCCGGCCAGCACCAGTCGCTGGCGCAGGCCCTGGCTGACACCGCGTACCCAGAACGCCGATGCCAGGCACATCAGTGCCAGCAGCAACAGCGCCCAGTAGCCCTGGAATGCCAGCTGCCCAGGCAGGAAGTGCCCGTAGCCGTTCATGTCCGAATAGGGCGCGTTGGGCCAGCTGCCGAAGTTGTAAAGATGCTGCGTGTAGTCCAGCAGGCCGAGCACGCCCTGGCCGATCATCACCACGATCAGCAGCGCGTAACCGACGAACTTGTTGTTGGTGAGCACCTGCAGCACCAGTGCCAGGCCCCCCATCAGGATGTAGATCACCGAATCCAGCGCCAGGCTGCGCAGGTACAGCAGCGGCTCAAGATGCGTGTAGCCCTTGGCCAGCTGCACGCCCATCGCGGCCACTGCACCGGCCGCCTGGAAGCAGAAGATCACCACCAGCAGTGCAGTGAACTTGGCCAGCAGTGGCACCCAGTTCGGCACCGGCATGGCGTCGGTGACTTCGTTGATGCGCGCGCTGCGCTCCTTCCAGACCAGTTCGCCGGCGAAGAACAGCACGATGATCACCAGCAGCCAGCTGAAGGCGCCCTGCAGGCCCATGATCATCTGCGAGGTGACCGGCCAGATCGAGGTGCCGTACAGGGTCTGCCGGAACAGTGCGCTGGGCAGGAAGTTGGCCAGGCCCAGCACCAGCAGCACGATGAACGGCACGCTGCGCAGCACGCCACGCGTATCGAAGCGCACCTGGCGCAGGAACTGCTGCCACGCGGTGGTCGCGGTGAACGCCGGTACCACGCGCGGCAAGGTGGCGCGGGTAGGGCGGAGGGTGGCAGCGTCAGCCGCCGGTTGCGCCTGCCTGCGGCCCCAGCGACGGCGGCCGCTGCCGCTGCGCTCGGTGCGGAACAGCGCGAAGGTAGCGGCGAACAGCGCCGCCGCCACAGCCAGCCACAGGACGCGGTTGGCCAGCAGGTAACCGGTCAGTGCGGGAATGCCGCTGTTGCGTTCGGCGGTGGACCAGTAGCGGATGGTGCGGCCCAGCGCACGCATGCCCAAGGGCTCGCTCAGCACGGCGATCCAGGTATTGTCGATGTCGCGCAGCAGCGCGGCGCTGGCACCGAACAGCACCAGATAGGCCACCAGCCCGATGTAGACCCACAGGATCGAGCGGGTCACGGCAGCCAGCAGCGATAGCAGCGCGGTGCTGAACAGCAGGTTCGGAATCACGACGACCGCAAAGGTCCACGCATAGCCCTGCCAGCTGATCGGCCCCATGCGTTCGGGATCGACCCACGGCATGAACGGCGCCAGCCACAGCCCGAACGCGATCAGGACGTAGACCAGCAGGCCGGCTGCCAAGGCGGCGGCGATGCGTCCGGCCAGGTAATCGCGGCGTTTCACCGGGCTGGCGAAGATCAGCTCGGCGGTGCCCAGTTCGAAGTCACGCAGCAGCGCGTTGCTGACGAACAGGGCAGTGACCAGCATGCCGAGCAGGGTGAAGATGCCCAGCATCTGTGCGATCACCGTTGGCGCGTTGCTGTGCACGTTGCCGCTGCCACCACCGATCTGCACGGCGTCGCTGGAGGCGGCGGCGAAGGCGAGCACGGCGAACAGCCCGGCCAGCAGCCAGAGCAGCGGGGAACGCAGCTGCTCACGCAGCTCGAAACGGAAGAAGTTGAGGATCATGGCGTGCTCCGCTCAGGCTGCCGCGCGGGCACGGGCCTGCAGGCGCAGGCGCTGGAAGTACACGTCTTCGAGGTCGGGAGCCACGGCCGCAAAGCCGTCGCCGGGGTCGTTGGCGCTGTGCACGTGGATCACCGGGCGGCCCCCGACCAGGCGCGTGGACAGCACCACGTAGCGCGCTTCATGGTCGGCCAGCTCCGAAGGATCGACCTGCTTGCGCCAGACCTGGTGCTGCAGGGCATCGATGGCATCGGCCGGTCGCCCGGTCAGCAGCACCTGGCCCTTGTTCATGATCGCCATCGTTGGGCACAGGTCGGTCACGTCCTCGACGATGTGGGTGGACAGGATCACTGCCACGTTCTCGCCGATCGCCGCCAGCAGGTTGAGGAAGCGGTTGCGTTCCTCCGGATCGAGGCCGGCAGTGGGCTCGTCGACGATCACCAGCCGCGGGTCACCCAGCAGCGCCTGGGCGATGCCGAAGCGCTGGCGCATGCCGCCGGAGTAGGTGCCGAGCTTGCGCTTGCGCGCGTCCCACAGGTTCACCTGCTGCAGCAGTCCATCGACCACCTCGCGGCGCTGCGCGCGTTGGGTCAGGCCCTTGAGCACCGCGAAATGTTCCAGCAGGTCCAGCGCGCTGACTTTCGGGTACACGCCGAAATCCTGCGGCAGGTAGCCCAGCCGGCGGCGCACGGCGTCCTTGTCGCGCAGCACGTCGATCGGTGCCTCCCCGGGAATGCTGAGGGTGGCCGTGCCACTGTCGGCCTCCTGCAGGGTGGACAGCGTGCGCATCAGCGAGGACTTGCCGGCGCCGTTCGGGCCGAGCAGGCCGAACATGCCGCGCGGGATGTCCAGGTTGACGTTGTTGAGGGCATGCACGCCGTTGGCGTACGTCTTGGACAGCGAATCGATCTTCAGCATGCGACGTACACCTTTCCATGGGCAATGTCTGCGCGTTATCCGCGCAACCGCGTCCGTGCGCATCCGCCGTTGGTCATGGGGGGAGAATCCCGCCGTCGTGCGTTGGCCGGGCCGCCGGCCCAGCGGCGCCTACCCGCGCAGGGATGATTCGCGCACCACCAGCTTCACCGGGATGCTCTGGCTGTCCACCGGCTGCCGGCCGATCAGCGCCAGCAGGCGTTCCACCAGCAGCTGCCCGGCCTGCTTGGTGTCCTGCTGCACGGTGGTCAGCGCTGGGGACACCGAAGCCGCCAGCGGAATGTCGTCGAAGCCGGTCACCGCCACGTCCTGCGGCACCCGCAGCCCGGTCTCGCGCAGGGCACGCATCGCGCCGATGGCGATCAAGTCGCTGGCCGCGCAGATCGCATCGATCGGCTCGCCGCGTGCCAGCAGCAGCTGGCAGGCCTCCTGGCCGGAGGCCTCGGTGGTGATCGCATCCTGCTGCAGCGCCGGTTCGGCGGCCAGGCCGTGTTCCTGCAGGGCCGCCACATGGCCACGGTAGCGCTCCTGGAACTCGGGGTAGTGGCTGGAGGCATGGCCGAGGAAGGCGATGCGGCGGCAGCCCTGCTGCAGCAGATGGGTGGTGATGTCATACCCACCCTGGAAGTTGTCGCTGCCGATCGAGACACCGGGCTGGCCGGGCAGGGCGGCGCCCCAGCGCACGAAGTGCGTGCCCTGTTCGACCAGCCGCTGCAGGCGGTCGCGCGATTCGTGGTAGTCGCCATAGCCGAGCAGGATGATGCCGTCGGCTTTGTTGCTGTCCTCGTAGTCGGCCTGCCAGTCGGTGGACAGCTGCTGGAACGACACCAGCAGGTCCTGCCCGTGCAGTGCGCAGGCGCGGGTGATCGAGCCCAGCATCGAATGGAAGAACGGGTTGATCAGCGAGTCGTCGTTGGTCGGGTCCTCGAAGAACAGCAGGGCCAGCGTGCCGGCGTTGCGCAGGCGCAGGCTGGAGGCGTTCTTGTCGACCTTGTAGTTCAGCTCGCGGGCGATGCGCAGGATGCGCTCGCGGGTCTCGGCGTTGACCATCGGGCTGCCACGCAGGGCCCGCGACACGGTCGGCTGGGAGACCCCCGCCAGGTGGGCGATGTCCAGGGAGGTGGCTTTGCCTTTGATCGTCATGGGCACACAGAAGGGGCGGGGTGGAAGGTGCCCGGGCATGATGCCATGGGCAGACGCGGATGCCCCGCCGAGCACCCGCCGGGATGGAGGTAAGTCATTGCCGGACAAGGAAATCAGTCCAATCCTTCCGTGCGGCCGGTGTCTTCTGACCGGGCGGGCGGCGGCGGCAATGCTAAGATGCATCGTTCTCGCATTCCCCCAAATTTCACCAGGGGCGCCCCAGCGTACTGCACCCCCGCCCGGGGCTGTGCTATCACTGGCGGTCTGCCCCTGGACAACGGACGAAGGTACCTATGGCGCGCGGCATCAACAAAGTCATCCTGGTCGGCAATCTCGGCAACGACCCGGACGTGAAGTACACCCAGGGCGGCATGGCGATCACCCGCATCAGCCTGGCCACCACCAGCGTCCGCAAGGACAAGGATGGCAACCAGCAGGAGCGCACCGAATGGCACCGTGTGGTGTTCTTCGGCAAGCTCGGCGAGATCGCCGGCGAGTACCTGCGCAAGGGCAGCTCGGTCTACGTCGAAGGCAGCCTGCGCTACGACAAGTACACCGGCCAGGACGGCGTGGAGAAGTACTCCACCGATATCATCGCCGATGAAATGCAGATGCTGGGCGGCCGCGGTGAAGGCGGCGGTGGCGGCGGTGGTGGCAACTACGGCGGCGATCGTCCGCAGCGCCAGCAGGCGCCGCGCCAGGAGTACGGCGGCGGTGGTGGTGGCCAGCGTGGTGGCCAGGGCGGCGGCTATGGCAACCAGGGCGGCAACCAGGGCGGCGGTTACGGCAACCAGGGTGGCAACCAGCGCCCGCAGCCGCAGCAGGCGCCGCCGATGGACGACTTCGCTGACGACGATATTCCGTTCTGACTCCTACTTAACGGTTTTAGTGTTGATAGAGGCCCTCATCTTTATGGATGGGGGCCTTTTTTTCGTTAGGCAGAATCCGGCCGTGATCTAACCTTCTACTTGCGGCAGGGTGTTGATGGATGACTGGGCACACACCATAGCGAATCAGAATGGAGAGCGGCACGGGAAAGCCGTCTGCTCGAGCCCATCGCTGATGCATGGCTTCGGCGGGTCTTGATACGGCGTGCGAAGGACAGGCATAAGCCTAACGAGCTGGCGCGGGGCTGTCGCACACTCTGTGGACACGGTTACCGCGGGCCTATGCTCAATTGCGGTGTGCTTCTCCAAAGCTTGTCTTGTCGCACAAAATCTGTCATTAGCTTGCTCTAGGATTTGCCCATCCCCAGCAAGGTTGGGGGGAGAAGATGTTCGTTCCGCGCATTAAGGACTGATGTCGGATGGAAACCTTTGGCCGGACTTGCCAGTTGTCTTTCACATGGAGTGTGTACCAATGGCATTTGCAATACCCCTGCGCAGCCACAAGGCTGCCGCAATTCTCTCCTTCTGCCTGGCATTAGGCGGTACATCGACTGCAAGTGCAGCCACCTACTACGGCCCTCCTTACAAGGTCCAGTCGTTCCGCGGGGTTGGCTCGTTTGAGAGCGTCGGCGCTGCGGTCAACTTCCTGGTCGGGAAGATCCAAGCCCCTTGCCAACAGGACCCTAAGTGCACCAAGCCGCCCGTTGTTACCGTGCGATACGGCAACGATGGCTGGGCGGCGACGATCTACGTCAACGGGAGTGCAAGTGACAATGTTTTTGCTTCCGAGATATTGATTGGACAGCCCCAGAAAAATTTCGGAGGGTGTCAGAAACGCTGTTCAGCCGGGCTTGGCTCTGCAACCGATGGAACCGGGGCTCGTGGTGCTGCTGACAGTGCTTCAAAGGCCAATGCCCGTGACCCAGGGAGCCCGTTTGAGGGCGATCCGATCAATACGTCTACCGGCAACTTTTACCGGCAGGAAACCGACTTCGAATCTCCGTCAGGCCTGATGTTCCGGCGGTTCTACAACAGTTCTCCCCGTGCTCCGGGTTCTTCCTTGGGGCCTCAGTGGCGCCACCTGTTTGATCGGCGACTTGAGGTGCTAGCTTCCAATACTGGAGCCGCCGGAGAATACACGTTCATCCGTGCTATTCGGCCGGATGGCAGTTCAGAGCGGTTCACTCGAACCTCAAGCGGCTGGACTGTCGACGCCGATGTCGCAGACGTGCTCGTCGATCGAGAGGCGGGCACCGGCTATGCATTGCAGTTGGCGGCGAACCGCCAAACCGAAATCTACGATGCGACAGGCTTGCTGAAGGAAGTCTACGACGCTGCTGGTAAGAAGCTTCTGTCCTTGCAGTATTCGGACGCAACCACGCCGGCAGATGTGGCGCCAGTCGCTGGACTCCTGTTGACCGTTGGCGACGCCAGCGGGCGCACGCTGAGCTTTAAGTATGATGCCTCATCGCGATTGACCACGATGATGTTGCCGGACGGTGTATCGCAAGCGTTTGGCTACAACCCCGCCGGGCAGCTTGCATCGGTGACCTTTCCGGACGCCACAAGCAAGGGCTACATCTACAACGAAACAGCAAACAGTCCCACTGTCGCAGGGACGTCCTTCCTCACAGGAATTGTGGATGAGAAAGGCGTCCGTTACGAGACCATAAAATTCGACTACACCCATCGCGCTTATCACGCTGAATTCGCTGGCGGAGTTGATACCACAACCCTGGACTACGCCGCTTCCACCTGGAAGGGAACGCTGCCAGTAACCGTCAAGGGGCCACTCGGAGCCACTTCCAAGTTAGGCTTCGTGGATACAGGAAAGGGGCGTCTGATGCCCGCGGGCGGTTCGGCCGCCTGCGGTGACCAATGCAACCAACCCTACAAGGCCATGACCTATGACGTGAACGGCTACCCGGCGTCGGTCACGGACTTCAAGGGAATCACTACAAGGACCACTTACACGGCAGACGGGTTGCTGGCCGAACAGGTTGACGCCGCCGACACCCCCCAGCAGCGCACCACGACGACCACGTGGGATAGCGCACTGCGTTTGCCCCTGAGTCGGGTGGTAAAGAACTCTGCGGGCGTGGCCGTTTCCAGCAGTTCATGGAAGTACAACGCGTTGGGCCTGGAGGTCGCGCGGTGCGAGGTGGATCCAGCTAATTCGGCTGCGGTCGCGTATGCGTGCGGAACTGCAACCAATGCACCCGCTGGGGTTCGTCAATGGACCACCGCCTACTGCTCGGCGGTGGATGCCACCCAATGCCCGCAAGTGGGTCTTGTCCTTGCCGAAGACGGGCCGCGGTCCGATGTTCTGGACGTTACCAGGTACAGCTACTACCTGACTGCAGATGAGTCGGATTGTGGCGTTCTCGGGGGCTCCTGCCACCGCGCTGGTGACCTTCAGTCCGAGACCAATGCTCTCGGTCAAGTGACGACACGGCTGGCCTACGACCGAAATGGACGTGTCAGCCGCCTTCGAGACGCGACCGGCACGATCCATGATTTTGGCTATTCCACTCGAGGCAAGCTCACTTCGATAACCGAGCGGAACAGCGTGGACGGAGCTGCGTCTACCAACGATCGAGTGACCTCCCTTTCCTATGATGCGACAGGCAATGTCGCCTCGATTGTTGACCCCGATGGAGTATCCCTCAGCTACACCTACGATGATGCGCACCGTCTCGTCCAGATCAATGACGGGGCCGGGAACAACATTCGCTACACCCTCGATGTGGCAGGCAATCGCACCAAAGAGGAGGTGTTCGACGCAGGTGGTGGACTGAAGCGTTCGCTCTCTCGCGTTTACAACAAGTTGGGGCAACTGGTGTCCCAGAAGACGGCAGCCGGGAATTCAACCGATTTTACCTATGACCTGGCGAACAACGTCCAGCTCATCACCGATGCCCTGAAGCGCAAGACGCAGTTTGACTACGATCCCTATGGAAGGCCCAGCAGGGTGCTTCAGGATGTTGCCGGGTTGGCGGTCGAGACGCGATACGAGTATGACGCCGAAGGCCGTACCACCAAGGTTGTCGATCCCAAAGGCCTGGCGACCATTTACGGCTATTCAGGATTGGGCGACTTGTTGAGCCGTCAGAGCCCCGACACGGGCGCAACCACTGCCAGCTATAACAGTGCAGGGCAGCCGGCGAAGCAGGTTGACGCCAATGGCACGGCTAGCAGCTACACATACGATGCCCTGGGGCGCGTAGTGCGCAAGGTTTATGGGGATCAAGCGATTGTTGCGTCATACGTGTATGACCAAGTCGAGGACATCTGCTCAGCTGGTGAGTCGTTTGCAACCGGGCGGCTCTCATCCATGCAGGATGACGGCGCTAAAACCCAGTATTGCTACGATCGCGCCGGAAATGTGACGCGCAAGGTGCAGGCGTCATCGGGGCAGAGCGTAGGCGTCAGCTATGCCTATACCAATGCTGGCCGACTTCGTTCTGTCACCTATCCTGACGGAATGGTGGCGGACTACAAGCGAGATGCAGCCGGCATGGTCACCGAGATCGGCGTGACTCGACCGGGTGCTGCTCGTGTCGTGTTGCTTTCCAGTGCAAAGCGCCATCCCTTCGGCCCCTCTGCGGGCTGGGCCTACGGCAACGGGCGTACACTGGCGCGAGACGTTGACCAGGATTACCGTCCGTCAGCGTTGATCGGCAGTGGCGCGGGAGCACTGAATGCAGCCTTCTCGTTCAGTGCTGTGGGCGAGTTGACCGGCCTCACCGCCGGCGGGACTGGGGCAGCGTCTGTATCGCTGACCTACGACGCCTTGAGCCGATTGACTGCTTTCAAGGATGCGGCCACTGGCTCGATCATCGACAGCTACTCCTACGACGCCACGGGCAATCGCATGTCTGCGAAGGTCAATGGAGCTGATCACGCCTACGTCTATCCGTCCGACAGTCACCGCCTGCAAAGCGTCGGGGGCGTGTCGCGTGCCTACGATGCGACTGGCAATACGCTTTCGATCCAAGGCGTGGAACGGGAGTTTGCCTACAACGCAATGGGGCGCTTGAGTGCGGTGAAGCGAAACGGTACGGTTGCTGCGGAATATCATTACAACGATCTTGGCCAGCAGATAACCCGCAAGGCCGGAGGTGCTTCAGCACGGAGTCTCTACGATGAGCGCGGGCAATGGCTGGGGGAATACGATCAGGCGGGTATTGCGCGTCAGCAGGTGATCTGGTTGGACAACCTGCCTGTCGGATTGCTGAAGGGGAGCGCGCTCTACTACGTTCAGCCGGATCATCTAGGCACCCCTCGCGTTGTCGTTGACCCAGCCCGTGACGTCGCAGTTTGGAGTTGGGATCTGAAGGGGGAAGCGTTCGGTGCGACGGCACCAAACGAGGATCCGGACCAGGACGGCACGCTTTTTGAGTTCGCGATGCGCTTCCCTGGGCAGCGATATGACGGTGTGTCTGGTCTCAACCAGAACTACTACCGTGACTACGATGCGTCTGCTGGCCGCTATGTGCAGAGCGATCCCATCGGTATTGCGGGTGGCATTGGAACCTATGGATACGCCGAGAGTTCTCCTATCCAGCTCAGTGACAGATTTGGTCTTGCTAGCTGCTATTACTCGATCCGGGACGAGCGAATGGAGTGCTTCCCATCGACAGAAGGCAAGCAGTACATTTCGATAAGGGTGGCCTCAGGAAACAATGGGGGCGGAATGCAGTGTAAGAACAACCCTGCTTGTACAAGCCTCCAAGGACGTGGTCCGATTCCGACAGGTAAGTGGAACTGGACAAATACATGGACCAGCAAGCCCAATGGCCGAGCCTTGGAGCCCGCTCCAGGAACCAATACATTTGGCCGATCCCTGATAAGGTCACACAGTTGTGCAAACGCCTTTGGTCCGTCCCTTGGGCCGCACTTCTGTTCCGAGGGGTGCGTGACTGGCACCGCTGCGGATCTGAAAAGGCTCAATGAGCTGATCGACGATGAGCCAGGGAGTACTCTGCAGGTGATGGACCAGTTTACACGTCTTCCCCCACGTTTCTGGTGAGCCGATGAATACCACTGCGCAAATTTCGTGCCTCATCCTTTGCGTTCTGCTTGGGTCTTCCGTGTCCGCGCGGCCGCTTGCAGAGAGACTCGCGGCGGACATTGAGATGGCCGAACACTCTATTCTTGCCTCGCTGGTGGTGCACAAAAGTTCCGAGAGCAAGTCACTGTGCTCTCAGACGCCATATGCTTGTGTAGGAGCAGACGGTGCTGAGCTTGGTCTCGCCTTGATAGGGGGCAGCAGGAGTGCTGCCGCTCCTCGGCACTTGGTTGAGCTGTCGCGATTTCGTATGGATGGAGCGCTTTCCGAGGACTACAAGTGCTACCTCGCCGCGCATGGCAGTTCAACGGTTCAGGCCGCGTCGAAGCTGGATGCCAAAAAGCTGGCAGGGCAATGCATGTCCGAACTTGCTGCTTTCAAACGTCGGGCCGGCGCTGCAAAGTTCGACGTGGCGCCCGAGAACGTTTGCAGCTCAGTGGCGGACATCCAGCGATCCCAGCGTGAAGCTGTCCGACTAGCCAATGCAGGCGGTGAATGTGATGGCTTCTGAGTCGGTCGTCGGAAAAAGCGGATGCGTCCGTGATTCGCGAAGCCTTGGCTTGGTTGACTACTGTCGCTCGACGTAGCGAGCTATACAGTTCTGCAAACCGCCGGCTCCGAGGGAGGGCTGGGCCTTGGCGGTGGGGTGCACCCGGATGCATAGGGCCAATGCATTGGCTCGGGGCGTCGAAGTTCTACTGATTGTGTTCGCTCGCTTGAGAAAAAGGCCAGTAGATTTCATCTCAGGCGACTGATTTGGTTAGAAAAGAAAGCCCCGTCGATGCGGGGCTTTTCTTTCTGCGCGTTGGCATTGTGCCCCGCAGCATCGGTTTTCGTGCACCGCGACTTGCAAACAGGCAAATTCCTCCCCTATGGTGCAATCGATTGCATTGCTGTGAATCGTTGCGTTTGATACCGGTTGGGAGGCCGGTAGGTGGATGTCCATCCATTCGATCAGACCGGCTCCTTCGGGGGGGCTCACGCGGCGTGATGCGCTGCGCATGGCGGTTGCGGGAGGCGTAGCCTTGGGTACCGCGGGGGCGCTACCTGCGTTCGCCACCACTGCACCGCTGAAGGGCAATCTGAAGCACTCCGTCGCCCGCTGGACCTTCCCGCAGCTGTCGGTCGCCCAGCTCTGCACGACGGTGAAGGACATTGGCTTCGCCGCCATCGACCTGGTCGGCCCGGAAGACTGGCCCACGCTGAAAGCGAATGGCGTCTACAGCTCGATGTGCAACGGCGCGGAGCTGGGCCTGACCAAAGGCTTTGCCGGCCGTGAGTTCCACGACCAGCTGGTGGAGCGCTACACGCGGCACATCGATCTGGTCGCCGACGCAGGCTATCGCAATCTCATCTGCTTCTCCGGCAACCGCAACGGCATGGACCCGCAGCAAGGCATGGCCAATGCGGAGGCTGGGCTCAAGCGCATCCTCGGGCATGCCGAGAAGCGCGGCGTGGTGCTGGTGATGGAGCTGCTGAACTCCCGGGTCGATCATCACGACTACCTGTGCGATCACTCCGCCTGGGGCGTGGAGCTGTGCCAGCGGCTTGGCTCGGACAACTTCGGCCTGCTGTACGACATCTATCACATGCAGATCATGGAGGGCGACATCATCGCCACCATTGGAAAACACCACGCCTGCTTCAAGCATTACCACACCGCAGGCGTGCCTGGCCGGAACGAGATCGGAGACCAGCAGGAGCTCCACTATCCGGCCATCTGTCGCGCGATCCGCGACACCGGTTTCAAGGGGTATCTGGCGCAGGAATTCATGCCCGCAGCGCCCGATCCCGTTGCCTCATTGCGCGAGGCGATCCGCCTCTGCGACGTCTGAAACGATATCCACCCAGGTGAGAAACCCATGGCAGATAATCACTACGACGCCATTGTTGTTGGCTCGGGAATCAGTGGCGGTTGGGCGGCGAAGGAGCTGACCGAGAAGGGCCTGAAGGTCCTGATGCTGGAACGCGGACGCAACATCGAGCACGTCAAGGACTACGTCAACGCGATGAAGGAGGCGTGGGACTTCCCGCATCGCAACCGACCAACGCAGGCGATGAAGGCCGACTTCCCGGTGCTGATGCGCGACTACGGCCTGGCCGAGAACCTGGAAGGGATGTGGGCCAACGAGCAGGAATCGCCCTATATCGAGACCAAGCGCTTCGACTGGTTCCGGGGCTATCACGTTGGCGGTCGCTCATTGCTGTGGGGGCGGCAGAGCTATCGCTTCTCTGATCTGGACTTCGAGGCGAACCTCAAGGACGGCCTTGCGACCGACTGGCCGATCCGCTACGCCGACATCGCGCCGTGGTACGACCATGTGGAGAAGTTCGCCGGCATCGCCGGCACGCGCGAAGGACTGGACGTGTTGCCGGACGGTGAGTTCCTGCCGCCGATTCCCTTGAACATCGTCGAGAAGGATGTGGCCGCACGTATCAAGAAGGCCTTCGGCGGAACGCGCCACATGATCCACTCGCGTACCGCCAACATCACCAAGCCCATGCCCGAGCAGGGGCGCGTCAACTGCCAGTACCGCAACAAGTGCATCCTGGGCTGCCCCTTCGGTGCCTACTTCTCGACCCAGGCGGCGACATTGCCGGCGGCGATGAAGACCGGAAACCTGACCCTGCGGCCATTCTCGATCGTCAAGGAAGTGCTCTACGACAAGGATCGCAAGCGTGCGCGTGGCGTGGAGGTGATCGACGCCGAGACCGGCCAGACCTACCAGTACACCGCCAAGGTCATCTTCCTCAACGCATCGTCGTTCAACTCGACCTGGCTGCTGATGAACTCGGCCACCGATGTCTGGGACGGCGGGCTGGGCTCCTCGTCCGGCGAGCTTGGGCACAACGTGATGGACCATCACTTCGGCGCGGGCGCCTCGGGCCGGGTCGAAGGCTACGAAGACAAGTACTACTTCGGCCGTCGTCCCTGCGGTTTCTACATTCCGCGGTTCCGCAACGTCGCGGCCGACAAGCGTGGCTATCTGCGCGGCTTCGGCTACCAGGGCGGTGCCAGCCGAAACGGCTGGTCGCGCGAGATCGCCGAGCTGAACATCGGCGCCGACCTGAAGGAAGCGCTGACCGTGCCGGGTGACTGGCGGATCGGCATGACCGGTTTCGGCGAGATGCTGCCGCACCACGACAATACGATCCGCCTGGACCGAGAGCGCAAGGACAAATGGGGGCTGCCGGTGTTGGCGATGGACGTGTCCATGCGTGCCAACGAACTGGCGATGCGCAAGGACATGGCCGCCGACGCCGCCGAGATGCTGGAGGCGGCTGGCGTCAAGGACGTGAAGATGCACGACCACGACTATGCCCCGGGCAAGGGCATCCACGAGATGGGGACCGCGCGCATGGGACGTGATCGGAAAAACTCGGTACTGAATGCGCACAACCAGGTCTGGGATGCGCCCAACGTCTATGTGACCGACGGTGCCTGCATGACCTCCAGCGCCTGCGTGAATCCGTCACTGACCTACATGGCGCTGACCGCGCGCGCGGCCGACCACGCCGTACGCGAACTGAAAGAGGGGAACCTCTGATGGATCGCCGCGAACTGCTGAAGATGATCGTTGCCGCCACCGGTGCGGCCATGGTCGGCCTGCCTGCGCTTGTCCAAGGGCAGGCGTCCACTGGCGGTACGAAGAACCCGTTCTCCGATGCCGATGTCGGCACGCTGGACGAGATCGCAGAGACCATCCTGCCGCGGACCCGGACGCCTGGGGCAAAGGATGCTGGCGCCGGCCTGTTCATGGCGACCTTCGTCAGCGACTGCTACACCGCCCGCCAGCAGGCGGCGTTCCGGGCAGGCCTGGCCGATATCAACAAACGCGCCGGCGGCCGCTTCGTGTCGCTCGCGCCGGAAGCCCGCACCGAACTGCTGCGTGGCCTGGATGCGGAGGCGAGGGCACGCCCTGCCGACGTGACCGAGACCGGCACTCCCGAAGAAGGCGAGGCGATGCCGCACTACTTCACGATGATCAAGCAGTTGGCCATCTTCGGCTTTTTCACTTCAAAGGTCGGGGCGACCGGTGTGCTGCAGTACGTGGCCGTGCCCGGTCGCTACGACGGTGATCTTGCCTATGTCCCCGGTACGCCCGCGTGGGGGACCAGCTGATGGACGCTACCCTGATGATCCGCCCTGCGTTGATCACCGCCGGCCTGCTGGCCGCTGCATCTGCGTTCGCGCAGGACGGTGCCGACGCTGGGCGCGACCCGAAGAAGACCGAAGTGTGGACCCCTGTGCCTGCCGTCGTGGCGACGCCTCCGGGAAAGGCCCCCTCCGACGCGATCGTGCTGTTCGACGGCAAGGATCTCTCCGCGTGGGAATCGGAGCAGGGGGGGCGCGTACCCTGGAAGGTTGCCGATGGCGCCATGACCGTCGTTCCGGGCAGCAAGGGCATCCGCACGCGGCAACGCTTCTGCGACGTCCAGCTGCATGTCGAGTGGCGTACACCCGCCGGAACGAAGGGCTTCGACGGCCAGAACCGGGGCAACAGCGGTATCTTCCTGCAGGAACTGTATGAGCTGCAGGTGCTCGACAGCTACAACAACCCGACCTATGCCAATGGCCAGGCGGGTTCCATCTACAAGCAGGCGATGCCGTTGGTGAACGCCTCGCGTGCACCGGGGCAGTGGCAGGTCTACGACATCATCTGGAAAGCGCCGCGCTTCTCGGCGGGAGGCGGGCTGGCCTCGCCCGCGCGCATGACGGTGCTGCACAACGGCGTGCTGGTACAGGACGATACCGTGCTGGCGGGCAAGACCGAGTACATCGGTGCGCCCTCGTATGCGCCCCATGCGTGCGCACCGCTCTACCTGCAGGAGCATGATTCCAAGGTCAGCTACCGCAACATCTGGGTGCGCGAGATGTAATTCCGCTTGACTACTTCGCCAGGTAACTGGCGATGTCGTCGATCTCCTGCTGCGAGAGCTGGGAGAAGGGCGGCATCAGGCCGCCGCCCTTGCGGATCTTGTCCTTGATCTGTGCGGGCTGCAGCCGCTTGCTGATGTCGGTCAGCGCCGGGAACGCGCCCGGCATGCCGGCGCGGTCGGCACCATGGCAGGCGGTGCAGTTCGCGCTGTAGAGTTTCGCGCCGGCCGCAGGGTCGTCCTTGCTCCAGGCCGTGTTCGCCAGCGTCGTGCCGCACAGAGCCGCGGTCAGGGTGAAGCTCAGTTTCAAGCGAGTGTCCAAGCAAGACTCCTTCGCGTTAGCGCTGCGCGCGAGCAGGATGGCTGACGGTCAGGTGTTCACGCAGATAGTCCGCACCGGTCTGGATGACCTTGGCCGGATCGCGTGGCTGGTCGTGCTCGATGATGTACCAATGCACGCCGGCGGCTGCCGCAGCAGGCAGG
>DQIG01000194.1:7034-7251 GCA_003525885.1 Stenotrophomonas sp. | reverse complement strand
CACGCACCGGCTGGAAGGTGCCCGCGCCCACGTGCAGGGTGACGTGGCCGAACTCCACGCCCTTCCCCTTCAGTGCGGCCAGCAGCGGTTCGTCGAAATGCAGGCCGGCGGTCGGTGCCGCCACGGCACCCACTTCCCGCGCGAACACGGTCTGGTAGCGCTCGCGGTCGTCCACGCCCGGCTCGCGCTGGATATAGGGCGGCAGCGGCAGGCGGCC
>DQIG01000194.1:588-6874 GCA_003525885.1 Stenotrophomonas sp. | reverse complement strand
AGGCGGCCGGCGTGCAGCAGCCACTGCTCCAGCGACTCGGGCACGTGGAACTGCAGCACATAGAACTCGCCGTCGCGACCCAGCACCTCGGCTTCACCACCGGCATCCAGCGCAATGCGGCTGCCCGTCTTCGGCGACTTGCTGGCGCCGACCTGGGCGCGGGCCTGCTGGCCACCGAGCAGGCGCTCGATCAGGATCTCAACGCGGCCACCGCTGGCCTTCTGCCCGAACAGGCGCGCCGGGATCACCCGGGTGTCGTTGAACACCAGCAGGTCGCCCGGCTGCAGCAGGGATGGCAGGTCACGCACCTGCAGATCGGTGAAGGCCGCAGGTGCCGGCGGCACCAGCAGCAGGCGGCTGGCGGAACGTTCGGCCAGGGGTGCCTGCGCGATCAGTTCAGCCGGCAGGTCGTAGTGGAAATCGGACTTCTTCAAGGCAGTGGGCGGCAACAGGTCGACAATGGCGCGCATTGTACGTCCAGCGTCTGCGAGCCGGCGCGCTTCGCGGCGAACGTCGCGCAAAATGCTGCTATGCAGCAGGTTTCTGCGGGGTTATCGCGCAAAAAAACAAGTGCTAGCATCGAGTCGGAAGTCCGCTGCACGAGCCCGCCCCAAGCGCGCGTGATGACGCGCGTTTTGCTTTTGAAGACCCGTGCGACCCATTGTTTCAGGAGATCTGCAATGAGCTTCATCGAACGCCTCGCCCCCCTGCGCACCCAGCCCGGCACCCACCTCACCACCGGCCTGGACGACGCCACCCTGACCGCCCTGTCCGCCAACCACCCGCAGCTGATCGCTGCGGTAGACGCGGCCGCCGAGGAATTCGCGCGCGTGCAGGCCGACCTGGGGCCGCTGCTGGCGCAGGACGAACAGGCGCAGATCGACGCGATGCAGGACGGCTTCGTCAATTTCTATGCCGATGATGCGGTGACCCCATACGTGGCGCTGGCCGCGCGCGGCCCGTGGGTGGTCACCCTGAAGGGCGCGGTGCTGTACGACGCCGGCGGCTACGGCATGCTCGGCTTCGGGCACACCCCGGACGCCGTGCTGGAGGCGATGGCCCGCCCGCAGGTGATGGCCAACATCATGACCCCCAGCCTGTCGCAGCAGCGTTTCATCACCGCCCTGCGCGCCGAGATCGGCCACCGCCGTGGCGGCTGCCCGTTCGCCCGCTTCATGTGCCTGAACTCCGGCTCCGAGGCCGTTGGCCTGGCCGCGCGCATCGCCGACGTCAACGCCAAGCTGCAGACCGACCCCGGCGCGCGCCATGCCGGTGCGGCGATCAAGCGCGTGGTGGTCAAGGGCAGCTTCCATGGCCGCACCGACCGCCCGGCGCTGTACTCCGATTCCAGCCGCAAGAGCTACATGCAGCACCTGGCCAGCTACCGCGGCGAGGACTCGGTGATCACCGTGGCGCCGTATGACGAAGCCGGCCTGCGCAAGGTGTTCGAGGACGCCGCACGCAACCAGTGGTTCATCGAGGCGGTATTCCTTGAGCCGGTGATGGGCGAAGGCGACCCGGGCCGCTCGGTGCCGCCGGCGTTCTATGCCGTTGCCCGTGAACTGACCCGTGCGCACGGCAGCCTGCTGCTGCTGGACTCGATCCAGGCTGGCCTGCGCGCGCATGGCGTGCTGTCGGTGGTCGATTATCCGGGCTTCGAAGGCCTGGACCCGCCGGACATGGAGACCTACTCCAAGGCACTCAATGCCGCGCAGTACCCGCTGTCGGTGCTGGCGGTGACCGAGCATGCCGCGCAGCTGTACCGCAAGGGTATCTACGGCAACACCATGACCAGCAACCCGCGTGCGCTGGACGTGGCCTGTGCCACCCTGGCGCAGCTGACCCCGCAGGTGCGCGCCAACATCGCCGAACGCGGCGCCGAGGCCGTGCGCAAGCTGGAGCAACTCAAGAGCGAGCTGGGCGGCCTGATCACCAAGGTCCAGGGTACCGGCCTGCTGTTCTCCTGCGAGCTGGCCCCGCAGTTCAAGTGCTACGGCGCCAATTCCACCGAGGAATGGCTGCGCCAGCACGGCATCAACGTGATCCACGGTGGCGAGAACTCGCTGCGCTTCACCCCGCACTTCGGCATGGACAGCGACGAGCTGGACCTGCTGGTGGGCATGGTCGGCCGCGCCCTGCGTGAAGGCCCGCGCCGCGAGCAGGCCGCTGCGGCGTAAGCCTGGCTTGCCCTCTGTAGAGTCGAGCCATGCTCGACTCAGGGCTTGTCGCGATCTGAACGAAGAGCAGCCGAGCATGGCTCGGCTCTACAGAAGGCCTCTCAAGGCCCCATACTCTACGCACACCCCGTCCCCTGACCGCCCTGCGGCCAGCGACGGGGCGTTTTCGTTTCCGGCCAAGAGACAGGAAGATCCATGAAGTCGATCTGTGTGTACTGTGGTTCCAATGCTGGCAGCAAGCCGGCCTACACCGAACGCGCCATTGCTCTGGGCGACCGCATCGCCCGCGACGGCCTGCGCCTGGTGTATGGCGGCGGCAACGTCGGCCTGATGGGAACCGTGGCCAATGCCGTGCTCGCCGCTGGCGGCGAGGTGACCGGCGTGATCCCGCGCCAGCTGGCTGACTGGGAAGTGGCCCACCGCGGCCTGACCGAACTGGAGATCGTCGGTTCGATGCATGAGCGCAAGTCGCGCATGTTCGACCTCGCCGATGGCTTCGTCGCCCTGCCCGGCGGCTTCGGCACCATGGAAGAGATCTTCGAGATGCTCACCTGGCGCCAGCTGGGCATCGGCAACAAGCCGTGCGCGTTCCTCGATGTGGAAGGCTTCTACGCCCCGCTGATCGGCATGATCGATCGCATGGTGGAAGAACGCTTCCTGCATCCGGACCAGCGCCAGGACCTGTGGTACGGCTCGGACATCGAGGAAATGCTGGTGTGGATGCAGAACTACCAGCCGGCCCAGGCTTCCAAGTGGATCGACGAGAAGCGTCGCTCCGCTCTGCGTTGAAGCGATCTGGCGCGGTGGCTCAGGCCACCGCGCGCTCCCACGGTGCCGGACGGCCCAGCAGGTAGCCCTGGCCGTAATCGCAACCAAGTTCGCGCAGCGTCTGCCGCTGCGCCTCGGTTTCGATGCCTTCGCCGATGGTTTCGATGCCCAGGGTGCGGGCCAGTGACAGCACGCCTTCAACCAGCGCGCGCGTACTCTGCACTTCGGGCCCATGCAGGCCGGCGATGAAGCTCTGGTCGATCTTCAGCGTGCTGATCGGGAAGCGGTGCAGGTAGGAGAGCGCCGAGAAGCCGGTACCAAAATCGTCCAGCTGCACCTGGATGCCGCGCTCGCGCAGGCCCTGCAGGATGCGCAGGGTGTGCGGACCATCATCGAGCAGCGCCACCTCGGTTATTTCCAGGCGCAGCCGCTGCGGATCGGCGCCGTACTCGTCCAGCAGGCCGAACAGTCGGCCGCTGAACTCCGCAGAGCGGAAATGACGCGGCGATACGTTCACCGATACATAGCTGTGCCCGCCTTCGGCCAGGCCGGCAATGACCTGTTCGTAGATCAGCCAGTCGACCTGTTCGATCAGGCCGCTTTCCTCGCCCAGTTCCAGGAACGCACCCGGCAGCAGCAGGCCACGGCGCTCATGCTGCCAGCGCAGCAACGCCTCGTGCCCCACCACCTCGCCATCAGACAGACGCACGATCGGCTGGTAGAACGGCACGAAGTCGTGGTTGTTGATCGCACGCCGCAGGTCGGCTTCCAGATCGAGGCTGCGCATGGCCTGCTCACGCATGTCCTCGTCGAAGATCGCGCAGCGGTCATGACCCTGCGCCTTGGCCCGGTACATCGCCGCATCGGCGTCGCGCAGCAGCTCCTCGCCGGTCCGGTAGCGCGGGTTCCACAACGCGATGCCCAGGCTGCCGGACGGGAACAGTTCGCGGCCGGCGATCCACATCGATTCCTGCAGTGCCAGCAGCAGGCGCTGGCCGAAATCCAATGCCTGTGCCAGGCCCTGCGGGCACTGCAGGAGCACCGCGAATTCATCGCCGCCCAGCCGCGCCACCACGTCGTCGGTGCCGGCCATCGATACGATGCGCTTGGCCACCTCCACCAGCATGCGGTCACCGGCGGCGTGGCCGATGCTGTCGTTGACCAGCTTGAAGCGGTCCAGATCGAGGAACAGCACGGCGAATACCGGCCCCCCCTCACGCTTGGCCAGCGCCAGCGAATCCTGCAGGCGATCAAGCAGGTGCAGGCGGTTGGGCAGGCCAGTCAGCGCATCGTGCATGGCCTGATGGGTCAGGCGCTGCTCGGCACGCAGGCGCTCGCCGATCTGCCCGAGCAGCTTTTCGTTGACCTCGGCCAGTTCGCGGGTGCGTTCCTCAACACGCTTTTCCAGCTCGGCATGTGCCGAACGAAGCCGCTGCTGGTCGCGCTGGCGCGCCAGCCCGGTTCCGATGTTCTGCGCAACGAAGGTCAGCAGCCGCTGATCGTGCACGCTGAACGTACTGTTCTCGCTGTAGCTCTGCACCACGATCGCGCCGACCACCTCGTCATCGCGCAGCAGCGGCACGCCCAGCCAGCAATGCGAGCGTGCGCCGGATTCACGCACCTCGCCGCTGGCCAGCAGCGCATCGATCTGGGTACGTGAAGCCAGCAACGGCCGCCGGTTGCGCACCACGTATTCGGTCAGGCCGCGACTGAACGGCCGAGGCGCGCGGCTGGCGTTGTGCTCGTCCACCGAATAGACGAAGTCCAGGCCGTTGCCGGCGCCGTTCACCAACGCGATGTAGAAGTTGCGCGCATCGAGCAGGCGCCCGACCACGCCATGCACCTGCCCGTAGAACTGGGCCAGGCTGTCGGCCGACATGGCCATTTCGGCGATGTTGTACAGCGCGGTCTGCAGCTGCTCGGCGCGGCGACGCTCGGCCACTTCATCCTGCAGGCTGCGGTTGGCACGCTGCAGCTCCAGCGTGCGCCGCTCCACCTGTTGCTCCAGCCGGACCTGCGCCTGGCGTCGATCCATCGCGGTCTGCACGTGCTGCGCGACAAAACCCAGCAGCGCCCGCTCGGCCTCGCCATAACGGGCGGCCAACTCATAGCTCTGCACTACAATGGCGCCGCATACCCGCCCATCGCGCAGCATCGGCACGCCCAGCCAGTCCAGACTTTCAGGACCGCGCTGCGGGTCGTGCTCCTGCTCGACCACGCGCGCCAGCAGTTCACGCGAGGGACCGCTGAGCGGCTTGCCGTGGCGCAGCAGCGCGACGGTCAGGCTGCGCGGCATCTCGTCGGCATCATGGCTCTGCGACGGATCGGCAACGAAGTCGTCAACCTGGTCGGCGAAGTACAGGAAGCGGATCTGGTCGCGGACGTCGTCGTACTCAACGATGTAGCAGTTTTCCGCATACATCAGCGTGCCGAGCACGCCGTGCACGTGACGCAGCATCTCCGACATCTCCAGGTCGGCGCCGGCCAGATCGGCGATCTGGAACAGCGCCTGCTGCAGCCGTTCAGCTTCTTCCAGCGCCTTGATCTGCCCGGCCTGCCGGCCACGCTGCAGTGCCAGTTCCATGGCCTGCCGGGCCAGCCCCCACCACGCCGCCGAAGGCACGGCACCTTCCACCGACAGCCGCAGGCGGGCACCGTCATATTCCCAGTCATGGCAACCGTCGCCGATGCCCGGCGCCGCAAACGCGCCTGCCACCACGACGGCTGGCCAGCCGCCCTGGCCGCGCCCAAGCTGCGGGTCGTCCCAGCCAACGCGGACCACGGCCGAATCCGGCAGCAGCGCATGCAATGCGCGCACCAGCGCCGTGCTCAGCACGGCCTCGTGTGGTGGCTCTTCCGCCGGTTCAACGTGCGTGGACAAATGACAATCTCTTGGCGCCGTCTGTGCGTCGCCTCCCCTGAGCCGCCGAGCATAGCGCGCCACCCGGGGGGCAATGGAAGCCCGTAAACCCCGAATCGTGCGCCCGTACGTTTTTCCTGCTGTCCGTAGCCGCTTCAACGCCATGAACCTCGCCCTGCCCGCCCCCGTCACCGGCTATGCGCCACCGCCTGCAGGCCTTACCCTGTACGCCGTGGAAGCCAGCGCACTGCCAACCGATGAAGCCTTGATGCTGGCCTGGGCCGGTGGCGACCTGCGCGCGTTCGAAAGCCTGTATGCGCGCCATCGCAAGCGCCTGTTCGGCTTCCTGCTGCGGCAACTGCGCGACAACGCGCTGGCCGAGGAGATCTTCCAGGATGTCTGGCAGCGGGTGATCAGCGCCCGCGCTGGCTGGCAACCTGAAGCCGCATTCAGCACCTGGCTGTTCCGCATCGCCCACAAC
>DQIG01000194.1:0-433 GCA_003525885.1 Stenotrophomonas sp. | reverse complement strand
GCTGTTCCGCATCGCCCACAACCGGCTGAACGACCATTGGCGCGCCGCCCGCCATCGCCCTGCCGCACCGGCCGACGCCGACCTGCGCCTGGCCGCGATCGAAGACGGGCAGACCCCGGAAGCCGAGCTTTCCGAATTCGAACAACGTCGCCGCATCCAGCTGGCGATGGAGCAACTGCCGCCCGAGCAGCGCGAAGTACTGCAATTGCGGCTGGATCAGGAACTGAGCCTGGAGGAGATCGGCCAGATCACCGGCGTAGGCCGGGAAACCGTGAAATCGCGGCTGCGCTATGCGATGGACAAGCTGCGTGCGGGATTGAACGCATGAACCGAGACGAACCGCTGACGCCGGAAGAACGCGAGCTGGCGCGCCTGCTCGGCCGCCGCGCCGAACACGCCCCACCGGCTGCGCTGGACGCCACCATCCTGGCCG
>DQIG01000195.1:11954-17024 GCA_003525885.1 Stenotrophomonas sp. | reverse complement strand
TCGTTGACGCCGTAGCGCAGCATCGCGAAGCGCTCCACGCCCATGCCGAAGGCGAAGCCGGTGTAGCGCTCCGGATCGATGCCGACGTTGCGCAGCACGTTCGGATGGACCATGCCGCAGCCGAGCACTTCCAGCCAGCGGGTGCTGCCATCGGGCTGCTGCCAGGCGATGTCCACTTCCGCACCCGGTTCGACGAACGGGAAGTAGCTGGGGCGGAAGCGCATCTCGAAGTCGCGCTCGAAGAACGCACGCACGAACTCGGCCAGCGTGCCCTTCAGGTCGGCGAAGGTCGAATGCTCGTCCACCAGCAGGCCTTCGACCTGATGGAACATCGGCGAATGGGTCTGGTCGCTGTCGCTGCGGTACACCTTGCCAGCGGCGATCATGCGCAGCGGCGGCGCGTGGTCGCCCATGTAGCGCACCTGCACACCGGAGGTGTGGGTGCGCAGCAGGCGACCGTCGCCGAAGTAGAAGGTGTCGTGCATGGCGCGCGCCGGGTGGTGCGGCGGGAAGTTCAGCGCCTCGAAGTTGTGCCAGTCGTCCTCGATCTCCGGCCCTTCCGACAGTTCGTAGCCCAGCCGGCCGAAGATGCCGGTGATGCGCTCCAGGGTGCGGGTGATCGGATGCAGGCCGGCGCGGTCGCCGTTGCGGCCCGGCAGGGTGATGTCGATGGCTTCGGCGGCCAGGCGCGCATCCAGTGCCGCGTCTTCCAGCAGCGCCTTGCGCTCGCCCAGCGCGCGGGTCAGCGCGTCGCGGGCCTGGTTGATCGCTTCACCGGCGGCCTTGCGCTCGTCGGCCGGCAGGGCGCCGAGCTGCTTGAGCTGCGAGGTGATGCTGCCACTCTTGCCAAGCAGGGCCACGCGCAGCTGTTCCAGCACGTCGGGGCTCTGTGCGGCGGCCACATCGGCCAGCGCCTGGGTGGTGAGGGATTGGATGTCGCTCATGGGGGGCCGGAACTCCAGTCGATCTGCCATCGCGATGCGCGAAGGGCCGACCCCTGTCGCCACCGCCGTCCCCGCGTTGCCGCCATGGCCTCGCCGGGACCCAAAAAAGAATGGGGAAGGACTTGCGCCCTTCCCCATGCATTGCCTTGACCTGACACCGTTCCGAGTGAACGGTTACGGCATCGGGAAGGACTTATGCCGCCAGCGCGCCCTTGGCCTTTTCGGCCAGCGCAGCAAAACCGGCTGCGTCGTGCACGGCGATGTCAGCCAGGACCTTGCGATCCAGGGTGATGCCGGCCTTCAGCAGGCCGTTCATGAAGCGGCTGTAGCTCAGGCCGTTGATGCGGGCAGCCGCATTGATACGGGTGATCCACAGCGAACGGAAGTTGCGCTTCTTCTGCTTACGGCCGATGTAGGCGTACTGCTGTGCCTTGATGACCGCCTGCTTGGCAACGCGGAAGACCTTGCGACGGGCGTTGTAATAGCCCTTGGCGAGATCCAGAATCTTCTTGTGGCGGCGACGCGCCTGTACGCCACGCTTAACTCGTGCCATTTTTCAGTTCCTCAGAGGTAAGGGAGCATGCGGTCCAGACGGCCTGCGTCTTCTGCACGGACATGGCCCGTCTGACGCAGATTACGCTTACGCTTGGTCGCTTTCTTCGTGAGGATGTGGCTACGGTTGGCGTGGCCGCACTTGTACTTGCCCGAGGCGGTCTTGCGGAAACGCTTGGCCGCTGCCCGGTTGGTCTTGATCTTGGGCATTGCAATGTCCTTGATGGGATATGACCCTGGTTTCTGACTGATCTGGCGGCGGCCTGGGCCGCTCTTTCCGTCCTGCCATGATCGGCGTACGACCCGTCCTGGGTGGGTCGAGCCGGGCATGATACAGGCAAAACCGCCCTGTCACCAGCCCCTGCAACCCTTTCGCCGGCAATTCACCGGCCTGCTGCAAAAGCAAAGGGACGCCAGCGGCGTCCCCTTACCCTGAGCCATTCAGCCAGGCGCCCCGAAAGGCGGCCCGTCAGGCCTCAGGTCTTCTTCTTCGGCGCGATCATCATGACCATCTGACGCCCTTCCAGGCGCGGACGGGATTCAATGACGATGTCCTCGCCCAGATCGGTCTCGATCCGGTTGGCCATTTCACGACCCAGTTCCTGGTGGCTCATTTCACGGCCACGGAAACGGATGTTGACCTTGATCTTGTCGCCTTCTTCGAGGAACCCGCGCATCTTGCGCAGCTTGATCTGGTAGTCGCCCTCGTCCGTGACCGGACGGAACTTCACTTCCTTGATCTCGACCTGCTTGGTCTTCTTCTTGGCCTCGCTGGCCTTCTTCTGCGCTTCGAACTTGAACTTGCCGAAGTCCATGATCTTGCAGACCGGCGGATCGGCCTGCGGCTGGATTTCGACCAGGTCCAGGCCTTCATCTTCGGCCATGGACAGCGCTTCGTCGCGCGACAACACGCCGATCATTTCTCCGTCACTGCCGATCACGCGGACGCGCGGCACACGGATTTCCTGATTCTTGCGGTTCTGTTTGTTGTCAGGGGTGCTGATATTACGTTCTCCCAAGGGTATCGAACCGGTCCGGGTGCCTCTGCCCCCGGACCGGACCTTTGCTTACGCGCCCTCGGCCTGGAGCCGCTCGATGAAGGCCTGCAGGCTCATGCTGCCCAGGTCTTCGCCAGAACGCGTACGCACCGCCACAGCCCCATTTTCCTTCTCGCGGTCACCAATGACCAGCAGGTAGGGCACGCGCTGCAACGTATGCTCGCGGATTTTATAGCCGATCTTCTCGTTACGCAAATCCGAGCTGACGCGGAAGCCTTGCTCCGCAAGGGTTTTGGTCACGCCCGAGACGTAGTCGGCCTGGGCGTCGGTGATGTTGGCCACCACCACCTGGGTCGGCGCCAGCCAGGCCGGGAACTGGCCGGCATGGTGCTCGATCAGGATGCCCAGGAAGCGCTCCATCGAGCCGACAATGGCGCGGTGCAGCATGACCGGGTGCTTCTTCTGGCTGTTCTCGTCCACGTACTCCGCGCCGAGGCGGCCCGGCATCATGAAGTCGACCTGCATGGTGCCCAGCTGCCAGGTACGGCCGATGGCGTCCTTCAGGTGGTACTCGATCTTCGGGCCGTAGAAGGCGCCCTCGCCCGGCAGCTCCTGCCATTCCACGCCACAGGCGGACAGCGCAGAACGCAGTGCGCCCTCGGCCTTGTCCCAGGTGGCGTCGTCGCCCAGGCGCGATTCCGGACGCAGCGCGATCTTGATCTGGATCTCGTCGAAACCGAAGTGCTGGTAGACCGCCAGCGCCTGCTGGTGGAACGCGGTCACTTCCGATTCGATCTGGCTCTCGGTGCAGAACACGTGGCCGTCGTCCTGGGTGAAGCCACGCACGCGCAGGATGCCATGCAGCGCGCCGGACGGCTCGTTGCGGTGGCAGGAACCGAACTCGCCGTAGCGGATCGGCAGGTCGCGGTAGCTGTGCAGGCCCTGGTTGAACACCTGGATGTGGCCCGGGCAGTTCATCGGCTTGACCGCGTAGGTGCGCTTCTCCGACTCGGTGAAGAACATGTTGTCCTGGTAGTTGTCCCAGTGGCCGGACTTCTTCCACAGGCTCACGTCCAGGATCTGCGGGCAACGCACTTCGCCGTAGCCGCTGTTGCGGTAGACCTTGCGCATGTACTGCTCGACCACCTGCCACAGGGCCCAGCCCTTCGGGTGCCAGAACACCAGGCCCGGCGCCTCTTCCTGCAGGTGGAACAGGTCCTGCTGCTTGCCGATGCGGCGGTGGTCGCGCATCTCGGCTTCCTCGATGCGCTTGATGTACGCCTCGAGCTGCTTCTTGTCGGCCCAGGCGGTGCCGTAGATACGCTGCAGCTGCTCGTTCTGTGCATCGCCGCGCCAGTAGGCACCGGAGATGCGGGTCAGCTTGAAGGCCTTCAGGAAGCGCGTGTTCGGCACGTGCGGGCCACGGCACATGTCCACGTACTCCTGGTGGTAGTACATGCCCATCGCCTGGATGTCGTCGGACATGTCCTCGATCAGGCGCAGCTTGTAGTCCTCGCCACGGGCCTTGAAGATCTCGATCACTTCGGCGCGCGGCGTCACCTTCTTGATGACGTCGTAGTCCTGGGCGATCAGTTCACCCATGCGCTTCTCGATCGCCGCCATGTCTTCCGGGGTGAACGGGCGCTCGGAGTAGATGTCGTAGTAGAAGCCCTCGGAGATCACCGGGCCGATCACCATCTTCACGTCCGGGTACAGCTGCTTGACGGCGTGGCCGACCAGGTGGGCGCAGGAGTGGCGGATGATCTCCACGCCCTCCTCGTCCTTGGCGGTGATGATGCGCAGGCTGGCATCGTGGTCGATGACGTCGCTGGCATCGACCAGCACGCCATCGACCGATCCGGCGATGGTGGCCTTGGCCAGGCCCGCACCGATCGACTGGGCAACGTCCATGACGCTGACGGGGTTTTCGAACTCGCGGCGGCTGCCGTCGGGAAGGGTAATGTTGATCATCGCATTGGCTTCGTGCGGGGCCCGCGGGGCGGGCTGGAAAGCGTTCCCGGGCCGTTGCCCGGGCAATAAAAAAGCGCCGCGAGGGCGCCTGGAACACAGGGCCTTCGGGGGCAGGTCAACAGTGGGCGGTGGTAGTGCTCATGTCGCACGCTCGGCCGGCGCTGGGCGCGGGCCACCTTGTTCCAGTCAGGGGTTCTGCGATGATCTTAAACCAGTGCACCGGAAAGCCCAAGGGCTACCGTACGGTACGCTGAATGGCCTTCGCTGGCGGCGTGAAAACGCAATGATTACCATGTCCGCGCAGCCCGCCCCGTGCCAGCCTGCCCGCTTCCCCCCAGGACCTCGTGATGCGCCACCCGCTCCGACCGGCTCCCGCCGGCCCCGCCCGTGCCCCGCGTTCGCTGGCCCGCTGCCACGGCGGCCGCCCGCAATGATCACCGTCGGCCTTTCGACCCTTGGCTTCTGCAGCCTGGGCATGCTGGCAGCGATGTTCTCCGCACTGGCCTTCTATGCCGCCTCGCCGCACTGCCGCTGGCCCCGCCTGCGCCGCGCCGGCCGCCTCGGCCGCCAGATCGGCCTGGTCGCCGCGGCTGCCGCATTGTGGC
>DQIG01000195.1:11206-11786 GCA_003525885.1 Stenotrophomonas sp. | reverse complement strand
CGCATTGTGGCTGTGGATGGCCGAACTCGGCTTTGCCGCTGGCCTGGTGGCGATGCTGTGCACCTGGATGCTGGCCGCGATGCTGCTGCCTGCACTGGCCGCCTGGCATCGGCCGGGCACGGAGTCGCCCTGATGTGGCCCCGCGCCTTCGCCGGCATCATTGCTGGCTTCCTGCTTGCGGCCGCCGTTACCGGCCTGCTGGCCTGGCTGCCGCCCGGCCCGTGGCAGCGTGCGCTGGTGCCGACCCTGATCGCCTTCATCCCGTTATGGATGCTGGCCGCCCTGTGGGCGTTCAGCTTCCGCAGCGCACTGCGCGCCTGGCTGGTACTGGGTGGCAGCGCCGCGGCCGGCTTCGCCGTGCTCGGGCTGCTGCGCCTGACCGGCGCGGTGCAATGAGAGCCCGCCCATGAAGTTCAGTTCGCAGACCCTGCGCACGTTCACCACCCTGCACACCTGGGTCGGCTTGGTCGCCGGCTTCGGCCTGTTCGTGGCCTTCTATGCGGGTGCGTTGACCCTGTTCCATCACGACCTGCCGCTGTGGCAGACCCCCGGCGCAGCCACCGCATTGCCGGCGGGCCTG
>DQIG01000195.1:860-11056 GCA_003525885.1 Stenotrophomonas sp. | reverse complement strand
CACCGCATTGCCGGCGGGCCTGGACGACGCGCAGTACCTGCTGGAAGACGTCCTGGCGACGCATCCGGAAGCCCGCCGCCACGTCGGCATGACCTTCCCCGGCGCCGAACATCCGCAGCCACTTGCGTACTGGCAGGCCGATGACGGCAGCTGGCGCTATGCCTGGCCGGGCCAGATCGGCGGCAGCCCCACACCGCCACAGACCGGGCTGGCCGAACTGGTCAACGAACTGCACTACAGCCTCGGCCTGCCGGTGGCCGGCATCTACGTGATGGGCATCGTCAGCCTGCTGTACGGCATGGCGCTGCTGAGCGGCCTGGTGATCCACCTGCCGAAGCTGTTCGGCGACCTGTTCGCGCTGCGTCCGGGCCGCAACCTGAAGCAGTTGTGGCAGGACGCGCACAACGTGATCGGTGTGCTCAGCCTGCCTTTCCACCTGATGTTCGCGGTCACTGGCGCCCTGCTGTGCCTGGTGTTCGTACAGATGGCCCTGCTCAATCCATTGATCTACGACGGCAAGGCCCTGCAAGCGGTACCGACTGCAATGGACACCGCGCCGGTGCGCGATGCCAGCGGGATTCCGGCGCCACCGGGCAGCCTCCGCGTGCTGCATGCGCGTGCGCTTGAAGTAGCCCGCGCACAGGGTGTGGCGAACTTTGAACCGGCCTACCTGAAGCTGGCCAATGCCGGCGATGCCAACGCCACCATCGAAATCACCGGTGAGGCCAGCGGCACGCTGGGGCCGCTCGGCGCGGTGGCGCTGGACGTGGCCACCGGCAACCTGCTGGCCTCCCAGCTGCCGGGCCAGCGCGATGCCAACCACGCCACGCTCAGCGCGGCCTACGCATTGCACTTTGGCGAGTTCGGCAACGGCGTGGTGGTCTGGCTGTACTTCCTGCTCGGCCTCGGCGGTGCTTTCCTGTTCTACTCCGGCAACCTGTTGTGGATCGAGTCGCGGCGCAAGCGTCGCCAGCCGCAGCAGCCACGCGCCGGTGTGAACATGGCGCGGGCCACGGTCGGCGTGTGCATCGGCCTGTGCGTGGCGATCTCGGTCGCGTTCGTCACCGCGCTGGTGCTGGAGCGGCTGGCACCGTCGGCAGTCGACCACGGCATCCGCTGGGCGTGCTTCGGCAGCTGGGGCGCCTGTGCGCTGTGGGCTGCACTGCGTCGCCCCGCGCAGGCCGCACGCGAACTGCTGTGGGCCGCATCGATCAGCACTGCGCTGGTGCCTGTCCTGCACGGCGCACTCAATGGTGACTGGATGTGGCGCGCCGCCGCGCGTGGTCACTGGCCGCTGTTCTGGATCGATGCCATCGCGCTGGCCATGGCCTTCGGCTTCGCTCGCCTGGCCGTCGCCAGCCAGCGCCGCGCCCGCACTGGCGACCCCAACAGCGTCTGGGCCAACTGAGCCTCCGCCGGGCATGGCCTGGCGCTACTGCTGCGGGTGTTCTTCGCCCGGGTAACGACTCACTTCGATCAGGTTGCCATCCGGGTCGCGGAAGTACACCGATTCGATCGGCCCCAGCGCACCGGTGCGTGCCACCGGCCCCTCCTCCACCGCAATGGCCTGCGCCTGCAGGTGCGCCAGCACATCGACCGTTGCCGTTCGCGTGACCAGGCACAGGTCGGCACTACCCGGCGTGGGTCGCAGCGCATGCGGCTGCAGTGGCGCGCTGGCCGGATGCAGATTGATCTTCTGCTGGCCGAACTGCAGCGCGGTGCGGCCCGTGCCGAAGCGCACGACCTGCATGCCGAGCACGCGCTGGTAGAAATCACAGCTGCGTTCGATGTCGGCGACGGTGAGGACCAGGTGGTCCAGGCGTTCGAGATGGATCATGCCCGCAGCGTAACGCTGCGGGCGTGGACATGCTGTGCGAGGTCGGGCCGATGGCATTGCGGCATTGCTGCAGGACATCGCCTGATGCAGCTCAATCGCCGATGCGCGCCTTCTGCCACGGGCCGAGCATGGCGTTGAGCAGACTGGCCTGCTCGTCGTCGCCGGTCAGCTCCCACATGAACACCCCGGCCAGGCCCTGCTCGCGGGCGAACTGGGCACGCAGGCCGATCGAGCGCGGGTCTTCATAGCTGACGAAGATCTTCTGCCCGGCGTTGTACAGCCACGGGCTCTGCGCCTGCGGCTGCCAGTGCTTCGTCCAACCCGGCTGGTCGAGATAGCGCGCCTTGATCACCCGCCAGTCGCCGGCGTCGGCCGGTGCACTGTAGGCCTGGTACAGGCCATCCGCTGCATCGCCGGTGACCTTGAAGCCGCGTCCGTAGAACGGCACGCCCAGCACCAGCTTGTCGGCCGGCACGCCGTGCTCACGGTAGTACTGCACTGCACCGGCCACGTTGTTCCAGCGCCGCAGCTCCGGCGCCAGCGGATCGGCCGGCACTTCATGCAAGGGCGCATTGAAGGTCGACACCGACGAGAAGCCGGTGCCCATGTCGTAGCTCATCAGGTTGATGAAATCGAACACCTTGGCCAGCGCCGGCAAGTCATAGCTCGCCGCCGGATCATAGGGACCGTCGGTCTGCAGGCGACCGGCGGCCAGCGCAGCGGTCAGCAGCATTGGCTGCCCCGCCTTGCGCCCGTGCGCGTCGAGTGCCACGCGGAACGCTTGCGCGAGCCTGGTCAGATTGGCGCGATCCTGCGGGCGATGCGCCAGCTCCTTCGGGCCGCCACTGACCGGGAATTCCCAGTCGATATCCACGCCATCGAAGCTACCGGCATGGCGATCGAAGAACAGTGCCATGCATGAGTCCACCAGGCGCTTGCGGCTGGCCTCGGTCAACGCTGCATCGGAGAACCCACCAGCACCCCAGCCACCGATCGAAATCAGCGTGCGCAGGTGCGGATGCACCTTCTTGAGTTCGGCCAGTGCAGCGAAATTCTTCGGCGCTTCCGCACCGATCGCGCAGCGCCCGTCCTCGATGGTCGAAAACGCGTAGAACAGGTGGGTCAGACGCTCGGCCGGAATGCTCGATACCGGATAGCGTTCGGCGGAACCGCCGGGGTAGTAGGCACCGAAGATCGGCGGCTGTGCGGGCGCGGCATGCGCGGCAATGGGCAAGGCACCGGCAATCAGCACGGCAAGGACGGCCACGGTCTGGCGGAACATGGGATCTCCCGGTTCGAAGGCGCAGCCACGTTAGCAAACCGATGCATCCGTGGTACGGATGTCGCGGCATGTCGTCCACTGGACAGGCGCGATCCGCCGGGTGACGACAATCCAGTGGCCCTGCCACTGCCATCATGCATCGCAGCAGGACACGTGCCGACGCAGCGGCATCCCTGCCTGCATGGGCTAAGGTAGCTGCGGATCTACAACCGCGCATGGACATGAGCACCGACCACGACACTCCCCACGATGGCGACCTGCTGGACGACGAAATCCTCGGCGAGCGCCAGGCGCTGGAGGGGCGCGCCTACGACGCGTTCCACGAAGGCGACCTGCAGCAGGCGGTCGCCCTGTTTGGCGAACTGATCGCCATCGCCCCCGAAGTGCCTTACCTGCACTACATGCGCGGGCTGGCGCACAAGTACCTGCGCAACTGGCCGGCATCGCTGCGGGACAACCTGGAGTCAGAACGGTTGCGCGACGAATTCGATGTCGCCACCGCCTGGAATGCCGGCATCGCGGCTACCGGCATGGCGGACTGGGCCGAGGCACGGCGCCAGTGGACCCGCAGTGGCATTACCCTGCCCGAGGGTGAAGGCCCGATCGAGGGCAACTTCGGCGTGGCCTGCATGCGCCTGGCGCCGTGGGCCGATGCTGAGGTGGTGTACATGAGCCGCATCGATCCGGTGCGCGCGCGCATCGACAACGTACCGCTGCCCGAAAGCGGCTTCCGCTTCGGCGACATCGTGCTGCACGACGGCGCATCAACCGGCCAGCGGACCTACGGCGAGCGCCAGGTGCCGGTGTTCAATGCCATGCAGCGCCTGCAGGTATCTGACATGGCGACCTTCACCGTGTTCGTGCAGTGCGATTCGGCCGATGACATCGCTGCCCTGGAGGCCATCAACCTGCCCGGCATCGGCATGATCGAGGACTGGACCGCGACCGTGCGCCGGCTGTGCCGCCGCTGCAGCTATGGCACGCCGCATCAACATGACGACGACGCAGAGGCCGTCGAAGAAGGCACCTGGGCACGCGGGCGCGATCTGGGCATTGCCGCGCAGAGCCTGGCTGCGGTGGAAACGCTGCTGGCGATGTGGACCGCTGCGGCACCGGGACGCCTGCTGGAGGCCATCGAACAGCACGAGCATCCGCTGAGCGACCCCGAGCCGGGCCAGGTGTGGTGGTTGGGGGAAGAGGAAGAAGGCGCGCAGGTGTGAGGACCAACGGTCCTCACCCACAGGATTGAAGGCAAAGAAAAAGCGGGCCGAAGCCCGCTTTTTCATCTGCGAAGGTGTGAGGACCAACGGTCCTCACCCACCGCACAATCAGCAGTACCGATTATTCGGCGCTGACGGCGTCGCCTTCTTCCACGGCCTTCATCGACAGGCGGATACGGCCCTGCTTGTCGACTTCCAGCACCTTGACCTTGACCACATCGCCTTCCTTCAGCACGTCGCCGACCTTCTCGACGCGATCGCTGGAGATCTGCGACACGTGGACCAGACCGTCCTTGCCCGGCAGGATCGTGACGAACGCACCGAAGTCCATGATCTTGGCGACCTTGCCTTCGTAGATGCGGCCCGGCTCGACGTCCGAGGTGATCTGCTCGATGCGGGCCTTGGCGGCCTGGGCAGCGATGGCATTGACCGACGCGATGACGATGGTGCCGTCATCCTGGATATCGATCTGGGTGCCGGTTTCCTTGGTGATGGCCTGGATGGTCGAACCACCCTTGCCGATCACTTCGCGGATCTTGTCCGGGTGGATCTTGATGGTCAGCAGGCGCGGCGCGTAGTCCGACAGCTCTTCACGCGGAGCGGTCAGGCCGTGGGCCATTTCGCCCAGGATGTGCAGACGGCCAGCCTTGGCCTGCTGCAGAGCCTGCTTCATGATCTCTTCGGTGATGCCTTCGATCTTGATGTCCATCTGCAGGGCGGAAATGCCCTCAGCGGTACCGGCCACCTTGAAGTCCATGTCGCCCAGGTGATCTTCGTCACCCAGGATGTCGGACAGGACGACGAAGCGCTCGCCTTCCTTGACCAGGCCCATGGCGATACCGGCCACCGGCGCCTTCACCGGCACGCCGGCGTCCATCAGGGCCAGCGACGAGCCGCAGACCGATGCCATCGACGAGGAACCGTTCGACTCGGTGATTTCCGAGACGACGCGGATGGTGTACGGGAAGGATTCCAGCGACGGCATGACAGCCAGCACGCCACGCTTGGCCAGGCGACCGTGGCCGATTTCGCGGCGCTTCGGGCCCATCATGCGGCCGCACTCACCCACCGAGAACGGAGGGAAGTTGTAGTGGAACAGGAAGTTTTCCTTGTACTCACCGGCAACGGCGTCGATGACCTGGCCGTCACGGGCGGTGCCCAGGGTGATGGTCACGATGGCCTGGGTTTCGCCACGGGTGAACAGCGAGGAACCGTGGGTACGCGGCAGCACGCCGGTCTTCACGGCGATCGGGCGGACGGTGTCCAGCGCACGGCCGTCGATGCGGACCTTGGTGTCCAGCACCGAGTCACGCATGGTGCGGTATTCCAGCTCGCCGAATTCCTTCGACAGCTCGGCCGGGTTCCAGCCTTCAGCGGCCACGCGGCCAGCCAGGGTTTCGACCACGTCCTTCTTGATCGCCGAGATGGCGTCGCGGCGCTGCAGCTTGTCACGCACCTGGAAGGCTTCGCCCAGGCGCGGGCCGATGGCTTCCTTCAGGGCGGAGATCAGCGCGTCGTTCTTGGCCGGGGCTTCCCAGGTCGACGGCTTGGTGCCGGCTTCGACGGTCAGCTCGTTGATCGCGTTGATGACCTTCTGCATTTCGCGGTGACCGAAGGTCACGGCGCCCAGCATCACTTCTTCGGACAGCAGCGCGGCTTCGGATTCAACCATCAGCACGGCGTTGGAGGTACCGGCGACGACCAGTTCCAGCTGCGAGTCAGCCAGTTCGCTGACGGTCGGGTTCAGGATGTACTCGCCGTTCTTGTAGCCGACCTTGGCAGCGCCGATCGGGCCCATGAACGGGGTGCCGGCCAGGGACAGGGCAGCCGAGGCACCGATCAGGGCAGCGATGTCGCCGTCCACGTCCGGGTTCAGCGACATGACCGTGGCGATGATCTGCACTTCGTTCTTGTAGTCTTCCGGGAACAGCGGACGGATCGGACGGTCGATCAGGCGCGAGATCAGGGTTTCCTTCTCGGTCGCACGGCCTTCACGCTTGAAGAAACCACCCGGGATGCGGCCGCCGGCGTAGAACTTTTCCTGATAATCGACGGTCAGCGGGAAGAAGTCCTGCCCTTCGCGCGCGCTCTTGGCGGCGACGGCGGTGACCAGCAGTACGGTGTCGTCCATCTTGACGATGACGGCACCGCTGGCCTGACGGGCGACTTCGCCGGTCTCAAGCGTGACGGTGTGCTTGCCGTACTGGAAGGTTTTGGTGATTTTTGCCACGGAGGGTGTCCTTGGGGATGCTGTCTGCGAATTTGGACCGTCGGCGACCCTTGCCGCCAGCGGGTGGCCGGATCGTTCCGGCCTGAATCGGGGATTGCGGTGCTACAAAACAAAACCGCGGCGCATCGCTGCGCCGCGGGGGATTCGTTGCTTAGCGACGCAGGCCAAGCTTCTCGATCAGGGCCTTGTAACGCTCGACGTCCTTCTTCTTCAGGTAGTCGAGCAGGCTGCGACGGCGGTTGACCATCTGCAGCAGGCCGCGGCGGCTGTGGTGATCCTTCTTGTGGGTCTTGAAGTGGCCGGTCAGCAGTTCGATGCGGGCGGTCAGCAGTGCAACCTGGACTTCCGGGGAGCCGGTGTCAGCCGAGCTGCGCTTGTTGTCTTCAATGACCTTCTGGGTGTCGATCGACATTTTCTTTTTTCTCTGTGATGCGTGGCCGGCAGGAACGCGCTTCGCGCACCGCCAGGCTCGCCGTGGACTACGAGGATGAAACCTGCGCGAGGCAGGTTGCCGGAAAACGGCCGCGAAATTGTAACGGGCAGGGGCTTCCGGGACAAGGACCGGGGCTGAACCACCCTGCCCCGGTCAGAGGTTGAAACGGCGCTGCGGGGCCAGCAGGCCACTATCGTCGACCTGGCCCAGGCCCTGGACAGCATCGTCCGGACCGAACACGGCCACCAGGCCATGCGGCCAGGATGCGCCACGCTGGCGCTGGCCCACGCAGAAGCGATGGGTCTGCTCGGCATCGAGGTCGACCCGCGGGTATTCAGCCAGGCCGGCCGCCAGCGGCAGCAACAGCGCGTCCATCCCCGCCTCGTCGCCCGCCTCGACCATCGCCCGCAACTGGTCCAGGGTGACCATCGCCGGTTCGCGGAACGGCTCGACCCACAGCCGGCGCAGGGCGCTGATATGGGCGCCACAGCCCAGGCTTTCGCCGAGATCGCGGGCCAGGCTGCGGATATAGGTGCCGGAGCCACAGGTCACGCGCAGCCGCAGTCGTTCCGGCTGCTGCTCCAGCACCTCGATGGCCTGCACCTGGACCTCGCGCTCGGGCGCTTCGATGGCATCACCGCGACGGGCCTTCACATACAGCGGTTCACCGCCCTGCTTCAGCGCCGAATAGATCGGGGCACGCTGGAGGATGTTGCCGGTCAGTGGCGCCAGCGCAGCCTGCAGGGCTTCGGCGCTGATCGCCGGCACCGGGCGCTGCAGCAGCACCTGGCCTTCGGCATCATCGGTATCCGTGGTCTGGCCAAGCACGATCTCGGCGTCGTAGGCCTTGGCCGAACCCAACAGCAGGCCGGCGATCTTGGTCGCCTCGCCGAAGCACAGCGGCAGCAGGCCGGTGGCCAACGGGTCGAGGCTGCCGGTGTGGCCGCCCTTCTCGGCACGGAACAAGCGGCGCGCCACCTGCAGGGCGGCGTTGGAGCTCATGCCGGTCGACTTGTCGAGCAGCAGGATGCCATCCAGGCGGCGGAACTGAATTCGGGTCATGACAGGATGTTGTAGAGCCGAGCCATGCTCGGCTGCCGCAGCGCGGCCCGCACAGGCATCGCGTTGCCGGAATGGAAAGACGCCGGGCATGGGCCCGGCGCTGGCTTATTCTTCGTCGCTCTCGCGACGCTTCTCGGCGGCCAGCGTATCGGGCAGGTCGCGCAGGATGTTGTCGATGTGCTCACCACGGTCGACCGAGTCGTCGTAGTGGAAATGCAGCTCCGGCACGTGACGCAGCTTCATCGCACGGGCCAGGTCCATGCGCAGGCGGTAGCCCAGCTCCTTCAGGCCGGCCACGGCTTCAGCCGAACGTTCCGGCATCAGCGCGGTGACGAACACCTTGGCATGGGCCATGTCGCGGGTGATTTCCACGTCGGACACGCTCACCGAGGGCAACCCGTGCTCGCGCACGGCGTTGTGCACCAGGGTGCCGAGTTCACGGCGCAGCTGGGCGGAGACACGGTCGGTTCGATGGAAAGTCTTGGGCACGAGGAGCTCTTGGTTCAGTTGTCGCCCGACCAACGGTCGGGCGCTACCTTTGATTCGATTGTCGCCCGACCAACGGTCGGGCGCTACATCTACATGGTACCCGACCGTTGGCCGGGTTCTACAGCATGGCAGGGCCCGACCGTTGGTCGGGCCACATCACATTACAGGGTGCGCGGCACTTCGATACGCTCGAAGCACTCGATCTGGTCACCCGGCTTGACGTCGTTGTAGGCCTTCACCGCGATGCCGCATTCGGTACCGTTGCGGACTTCCTCGACGTTCTCCTTGAAGCGACGCAGCGATTCCAGCTCGCCCTCGAAGATCACCACGCTGTCGCGCAGCACGCGGATCGGCTTGTTGCGCTTGACCACGCCCTCGATGACCATCGAACCGGCGACGGCACCCAGCTTGGAGCTGCGGAAGACGTCGCGGACCTCGGCGATACCGATGATCTCTTCGCGGATCTCCACGCCCAGCAGACCGGAAGCCACCTGCTTCACCTGATCGATCACGTCATAGATGATCGAGAAGTAACGCAGGTCGACGCCGTTGGATTCAATGATGCGACGGGCCGAAGCATCCGCACGCACGTTGAAGCCGATGACGGTGGCCTTCGAAGCGGCCGCCGAGTTGGCGTCCGATTCGGTGATGCCGCCCACGCCGGAGTGGATCACGTTGATGCGGATGTCCTCGTTGGACAGCGCGACCAGTGCCTGGCTCAGGGCCTGCACCGAACCCTGCACGTCGGCCTTGATGACCAGGTTGAGGACCTGCTGGCCCTCGCCCTTGCCCAGGGTCGCCATGATGTCTTCCATGCGGCTGCCAGCGGTGGCGACCAGGCGCGATTCACGACGCTTGGTCTCACGCTGCTGGGCAACGTCCTTGGCCAGACGCTCGTCCTCGACCACCACGAAGTCGTCACCGGCTTCCGGTACACCGGACAGGCCCAGGACCTGCACCGGGATCGACGGACCGGCGAACTCCGGCTGCTTGCCGGTTTCGTCGAACAGCGCACGCACGCGGCCGTACTGGATGCCGCACACCAGGTAGTCGCCCTTCTTCAGGCGGCCCTGCTGCACCAGCACGGTAGCGACCGGGCCGCGGCCCTTGTCCAGCGACGATTCGATCACCACGCCCGAGGCGCGGCCTTCGTCGACGGCCTTCAGTTCCAGCAGTTCGGCCTGCACCGACACCGCGTCCAGCAGGTCGTCGATGCCCAGGCCGGTCTTGGCCGAGATCTCCACCATCTGGATGTCACCACCGAAGTCTTCGGCCACGACCTGCTCGGAGAGCAGCTCGTTCTTGACCCGCATCGGGTCGGCGCCGGACTTGTCGATCTTGTTGATCGCCACGATCAGCGGCACACCCGCCGAACGGGCGTGCTGGATCGCTTCCTTGGTCTGCGGCATGACGCCATCGTCGGCGGCAACCACCAGCACCACGATGTCGGTCAGCTTGGCACCGCGGGCACGCATCGAGGTGAACGCGGCGTGGCCCGGGGTATCCAGGAAGCTGATGACGCCCTTGGGCGTATCGACGTGGTAGGCACCGATGTGCTGGGTAATACCACCGGCTTCGCCGTGGGCGACCTTGGTGCGGCGGATGTAATCCAGCAGCGAGGTCTTGCCGTGGTCGACGTGGCC
>DQIG01000195.1:495-705 GCA_003525885.1 Stenotrophomonas sp. | reverse complement strand
TGGTCGACGTGGCCCATGATGGTGACCACCGGCGGGCGCTGCACGGCTTCGCCCTGGTTTTCACCGGTCGAGGCCAGCAGTGCGTCTTCGGCGTCGTTGTCGTTGGCACGGATCGCCTTGTGGCCGAGTTCTTCGGTCACCAGCGCAGCGGTGTCGTGGTCGATGGACTGGGTGATGGTCGCCATCACGCCCATCTTGAACAGCGCCTTC
>DQIG01000195.1:0-343 GCA_003525885.1 Stenotrophomonas sp. | reverse complement strand
ATCTTGAACAGCGCCTTCACCACCTCGCCGCCCTTCAGCGCGAGCTTCTGCGCCAGGTCGGCCACGGTGATGGTCTCGCCGATCGCCACTTCACGCACGACCGGTGCGGTCGGACGTTCGAAGGCGTGCGGACCGGCGTTGTTGCCACCACGCGACATGTCGCGACGGCCACCGCTCTGGTTGCGGCCACCCGGACGACCACGGTTGTTGCTGTTGTTGCTGTTGCCACGACGCGCACGGTCGGCGGCCGACAGGTGCATCTGGCCGGCGAAACGGTCGCCCGGGCCACGCTCGTTGCGCGGCGCGCTGCGGTTGTTGCGGTCGTCGCTGCGCGGCGGCGGCG
>DQIG01000325.1 GCA_003525885.1 Stenotrophomonas sp. | reverse complement strand
GTGGCTGCGCACCGACGGCGAACGCAGCCGCGGCCGCACCGAGTCATCATCGCTGGAAGCCCTGTATGGCCGCAGCGTGTCGCCGTGGTGGGACGTGCTGGTCGGCGTGCGCCAGGACTTCCGGCCGGCCGATTCGCGCACCTGGGCGGCGATCGGCATCCAGGGCCTGGCGCCCTACAAGTTCGAGAGCTCGGCGACGTTGTACATGGGCTCCGGTGGCCAGGTGCTGGCCAAGGCCGAAGTCGAGTACGACGTGCTGCTGACCAACCGGCTGATCCTGCAGCCGCTGCTGGAAGCCACCGTCGCGGCCAAGGATGAACCGGAGTACGGCATTGGTCGTGGACTGAACAAGGTCGAAGCCGGGCTGCGCCTGCGCTATGAGTTCAGCCGCCGCTTCGCGCCGTACATCGGCATCAGCCACGAACGCATGTTTGGCGACACCGCCGATTATGCCGGTGACCACGCACGCGACACGCGTTGGGTGGCCGGCGTGCGCATGTGGTTCTGAGCAGCGGTTCGTGAGCAATGGCCAGCCCCGGCAGCCGCCGGGGCCGGCTACACTGCGCCACGTTCCATTGCAGGCACCGCCATGTCGTTGCAGATCCGCCGCGCCACCCTTGCCGATGTCGATGCCCTGTCGGCCATCGCGATTGCCACCTACAACGAAACCTGGGGCGATTCCTATCCGCCGCAGGAGCTGCGCGATTTCCTGCAGGCGCACTACAGCAGCGAACCGCAGCACGCCGAATTGTCCGACCCGCGCAGCGCGATCTGGCTGCTGATGGAGGGTGATTCCGTGGTCGGCTACCTGGCCGCCGGTGCCAACACCCTGCCGCATGCAGATGCATGCGAGGGAGACATCGAACTGAAACGGTTCTATATCCTGGCCTCACACCAGAATGGCGGCCACGGCGCACGCATGATGGACGCATTCATGACCTGGCTGGACCAGCCGCACCACCGCACCCTGTGGGTGGGCGTATGGGAAGAGAACTTCGGCGCGCAGCGTTTCTACGCGCGCTATGGCTGCAGCAAGGTCGGCGAGTACGACTTCATCGTCGGTGGCACGCACGACCGCGAGTTCATCCTGCGGCGGCCGTGATCACACGCCCCACGTAGAGTCGAGCAGTCGAGCGTGGCTCGACTCTACAACCTAGAAATCGAACAGCTCCGACAGGAAGCTGTCCTTCTTCTTTTTCTTGTAGCCGTGGCCACGGGTTTCCTCGTAGCGCTGGCCGAGGTGGCGGGTATCACGGTGCATCACCGGTGGCGGCGCGGATGCTGGCTGAGCCTGCACGGGCGCTGGCGGCGGCACGGCGGCACCGGCACCGGCACCGGCGCGTTCGATGATCTTGTCCAGCTCGCCGCGATCCAGCCACACGCCCCGGCAGCCCGGACAGTAGTCAATCTCGATGCCGTGGCGTTCGGCCATCTGCAGCGTCTGGGTCTTGCACACGGGGCACAGCATCGGCATCACTCCTGTCGGTCTGGCAACGACTGTACCCGCACGGTGATGACTGTGCGGCAACGCATGACCGATGGCACAAGGACTTCCGGCGCGTGCCCTCTTCCCTGCCATCCCGCAGACTGAAACCCTGTCCCGCAGGAAGTGCGTGCATGACTGTGCTGTCCCGCCTGCCCACTACGGCGCGCCTGGTGCTGGTGCTGTCGGGCGTCGCCCTGGGCCTGAACCTGCGCGATATCGCCGCAGCCATCGGTACACCGATCCCGGCGCTGCCGATCCCCTACGGCGGCAGCCTGCTCGACAACGCACTTGCGGTGCTGGTCGCCGTGCTGCTGGCCCTGCTGGTGCGCCCGCGTGGAATGGGCCTGTTGGCCAGCCTCGGGCTGCGCGGAAACGGCTGGGGCGGCCCGTTCTGGGTGCTGCTGGCCAGCCTGCCCTGCTGGCTGGGCCTGGCGCTGCTCGGCATACCGAACACGGCACTGACCGCGCTGGATGCCACGATGCTGGCGGTACTGTTCCCACTGGCCGAGGAAGTGCTGTTCCGCGGCCTCGGCTTCGTGCTGCTGGTGAAGATCGTGCGCGGCCCCTGGCCATTGCTCGCGCTTCCGCAAGCGCTGTTGTTCGGCTGGGTGCACTGGCTGGGCTTCGGCGGCTTCGACGGTGGCGGCACCGCGCTGTTCGTCGGCGCAGTGATCGCGCTGGGTGGCTTCATCTTCGCCTGGCTGGACCATCTGGACGGCAACACCCTGTGGTGCGGCCTGGTGCTGCACGTTTCGATGAACCTGGCCTGGAACATGTTCAGCCTTGACGACGCCGTCGCGCTGGGCTGGCAGGCCACCAGCCTGCGCATCGGCACCGCCCTGCTGGCGGTCGCGGCCCTGGGCTGGCACGTGCGTCGCCGGCACCAGACGCGGTTGTAACACCCACTTAGCTTGCCGTGCACGCCGGGCTCACTACCGGCTTGCGCATACTTGCGCGCCTTTTGCTCCCCCCTGTTGTCCGGAGTTGTCGCGTCATGTTGCTGTCCAAGCGCTTTGTGGAACCGCGTGTCCTGCTGATCGAGGACGCCGAGGAAACCCAGGAACTCAGTCGCCTCGCCCTGGAAAGCCAGGCCTGCCAGGTCACCGCGGTCAGCAGCGCCGAGGCTGCGCTGGGCCTGCTGAACGCCGGCGAGCCGTTCGACCTGCTGTTCACCGACGTCTGCCTGGGCGGCATCAGTGGCATCGAAACCGCCAACCGGGTGCGCGAGCACCTGCCGCAGCTGCCGATCCTGGTGACCTCCGGCCTGGACCAGCACCGCGTGCTGCCGCAGCTGCGCGCCGGCATCCACTTCCTGCCCAAGCCGTACAGCATGAGCGAGCTGCTCGATGCCATCCGCCTGTGCTTCCGCCATGCAGCGGATGCCACGTTGATGCCGCCGCCGCAGGCCAGCGCGGCCTGAGGCAATCATCCACGCATGGGGTGGATTGAACCTGCGATCAACCGCTGCTGTACGGCCCGGTACCCGGGAACACCTTCAGCAACGCGCGGGTGATCATGTCCGGGTAGACCGTGAAGTGGTCCTCGTCGTCGATCACCATGTTCTCCACCTTCAACGAATGCCCGCTGGCGCGCAGCTGCTCGGCGAACTCGGCGTTGTGGCGCAGCATGTCGTTGCGGGTGAAATAGCGCGGCTCCGGCTTCACCGTTTCGAAGCTGCCGATCGACAGCACCACCGTGGTCGGCTGCGTGGGCGCCTTGGCCTCGGCCTGCATGCGCGGCACCCGATGGTTGTCGAACCACAGCGACGGGCTGGACAGGATGTAGCTGTGGAACATGTCCGGGCGTGTGGTCAGCACGTAGGCGCCAAACAGGCCGCCATAGGAATGACCGGCATAGGCACGCCGCGCCGGATCGGTGCGGTAGCGTGCATCGATCATCGGCAGCACCTGCTCGGCGAGGAAATCGCGGTAATGTGCCGCGCCGCCGTAGCTGACGTCATCGCTGTAGTCACGCGGATCGGTGCGCGCCGGATCGCTGGGCGTGTAATCGCGCGAGCGGCTCTGCTTGGAAGTCAGGCCTTCCTGCGGCGGCAACCCGACCAGGATGAAATCCTCGATGTTGACGCCCTTCTGGCCCACCATGTTGCGCACGCTGCGCACCAGCGGGAAGCTGTACAGCGCGTCAGTCACATACAGCACCGGATAGCGTTTCTCCGGATGTGCAGCGTAGTCAGCCGGCAGCGCTACCCAGATCGGGTAGTCGCGGCCCACCGGATCGTGCACGCGCAGCGCTTCGGTATCCGGCAGCACCACACCCGGCGCAGCGGTGGCTGCGCTTTCCTTCGCTTCCATCTGCGTTGCCGGTGGCGCCACCGACATCGCACAGCCACTCACGGCCAGGCAGGCCGCCACACTCCATCCACGCACACGCTGCATCCACACTCTCCCGTTGCGGGCGGCGCACCGTATGGCACCGCTGCTGCATCCTTGCATGGCGTGCAGCCCGGTACCAGTGCGGTCAGGGCGAGGCCGGCGGTGGTGCCGGGAACAGCGTGCGCAACGCCTGCATTGCGGCCGGGTGATAGAGGGTCGCGTGCGTTTCCTCCGGCAGCGGCAGGTACTTCACCAGCGGCGACGGCGACGCCTGCTGCAGCAGCGTGGCCAACTGTGCGGCGGACGCAGCCAGTTCCGGCTGACCACTGCTGGCCAGGAACACGCGCGGCTGCGCACGCGTCACCGCCGGCAGCTGTTTGGCCGCAGCACCCAGCATCGTGCCGCGGTTCCACCACAGGCTGGGGTCCAGCGCGATATAGCTGTTGAACAGCGTCGGTTCCTGCAGCAGCGTCTCGATCACGAACAGGCCGGCCAGCGATTCCCCCATCAGCGCGCGCTCGTCGGTGGTCGCGTAGCGCTGGCGTACCTGGGGCATCAGCTCATCGCGCAGGAAGCTGCGATAGGCTGCCGATCCACCAATGCGTGGCGCGATCTTCTGGTCCTGCGGATCGCTGCTCGGGCCGGTCATGTCGCGGCGGCGCTCGGTGTTCTCGACACCAACCAGCAGGAACGGGCGCATGCTGCCGTTGCCGCTCAGCACCTGTACCAACCCTGCCACGTGCAGGAAATCCTCGCCGATGCCGCCGTCGGGCATGTAGATCACCGGCAGCGGCGCCTTCGGGTCCAGGCCCCAGGGCTGCGGGCGGTAGACATTGATGCGGCGGGTTTCGCCCAGCGCCTTCGACTCGATGGTGAAGGTTTCGCCGATCACCAACGGTGCCGCCGCAGTGACCGGGTCCGGCGACGCTGCCTGCGCGGCGGGACCAGCGGCAACACATGGCGCCGCAGCGGCCAACAGGATCAAGACGGACAAGACAGCGACGCGCATGCGAACTTCCATTTTCGAGAGGGCGACCAGCATAACTGCGCCGGTGCCCTCAACGGCGATCCAGTTCGATCACGGCCTGGCAGGCACGGAGCTGGTCGTCGGCATCGCGTCCGATTCGAACAAGCGCTGCCGCAACCTCTGCTCGTAACTGGGCGCCCGCATCACGTTCGCCGGTGCGGGCGGCGGCTTCGGACAGACGGCCGGTGTGGCACGCGGCGAGGTCGTCGCGCAGGCGGAGAGTGCCAGCACGCAGGGCAGCCACCACATCGGCATCCACCTCGGCAGCGCGCTCACGATCTTGTTCATGTTGTTCCCCCAGTGAGGCCATCGCCTCGCTCCGTTCTTCCTGATCCTGGCGCAACCACCGTTCGGACTGCAGCGCTCCGGCCTGTTGTTCCACATCGGCACGCGCCAGCGCGAGATCGCTGCGATCAGCGCGCCACCGCCAGCCGGCCACGAACATCAGCAGCGACCACAGCACCAGCGACGCCATCACCACCACCATGCGCGGCATGGGTCACTGCTCCGCCAGGCAACGTGCATGGCGCTGTTGCTGGCGCTCCCACACCCCCCAGCACACGGTGTTGGGGCGGCCATCGACACGGGTCGAACAGTCGTAGCCCCCTGCCCGCTTCCACAGCAGCAAGGCATCACAGGCCTGGCGGTATTCACCCTGCAGCAGATGCCGGCGCATCGATGACGTGCGCCAGTTGCCGATGCCGTACTGGTAGAGGAAATCAACATAGACGTCGTACTCGCCCTGGCTGAGCGCCACGCCGGGCAGCGACGCGCGGAACTGTCCCTCTTCCCTGGCCAGATGAGCCTGTACGGCATGCAGCGCGCGTACCGGTGTGGTGCGGTCGCCCATCCTGACCGGCGTGCCATCCTCGCGAACGGTCGAGCCGAAGCCATAGGTTGGACGGTCATTGCGCGTGGGCACCACCGCGGTGTCTGTATATCCCTCGCGGTCGACGATGGCGATCAGGCCCGCAGCACTGAGCGCAAGCGCGGCGACCAGGCTGCGTACCGGCAATGTGCTGCTGGGCCGGCTCATTCGCGCTCCCGGCGGCGCCATTCGCGCAGCCAGCGCCAGCCAAGATAGGCAATCTGCGCAGCCAGGTAGACGATGGTCAGCACCACCACCAGGCGGTCCAGGGTGATGCCGGCTGCAAGCGCACCGGCGACGGTAACCGGCGGCGCCGACTTGATGGCCGCCGCGCCGGCCGTACTGATGATTTCTTCTTTCATGATGGGTCCTGGAGGGAATGCAGGCCGCGTCGCATCGACGTGGCCCGAAGAGGTGCCCGCCTCGCTGCCGGCTCGGCACGAGGGTTGTTCCGGTCGGGAGGCGGGCGAAAGATTGGATCCGCCGCTCATGCGGCCTGGGCGATGCCCTCCATCCAGCCACGCACGCGCTGGAAGCCGAGTTCGACCAGGTTGAGGTAATGCCGGTTGGACACCGGTCGCTGCCCGCAGTTGGCCAGCAGCAGATTCGCCGTCTCGAATCGTTCGACCTTGCGTCGGCCGCGGCCACAGTAATAGCCGCGCAGCGCGCAGGCCATCGCCACGTTGTCGCGCGCGACCGCAGTGATGATGTCCTCGATCTGCTGCGCCAGTTGATCGGTTTCCAGAGGTTTGTATCCCTGGGCCCGGCCAGGCATGTCACCGCGATGCTCGATCAGCACCGCCAGCAGGTTGCGCGACTGGAAGCCGAGGTATTCGCAGTCGCGATGCAGGGCATATTCGCCACCCCAGTGTTCCAGCCGACTGCGGACGTACTCACCGAACGTATCAAGCTGCATGGGGGGCTTCTCCTTTGAGGGGCGACGGGGCCGGACCGAACACATCCGGGCGCAGGGATTCGCGGCGGACAACGCCTGCAGTGGCCAGCTCGATGCGCCGGCACAGTCGCGCGCCGGGCAGCTTGTGGCCGCGGGCGATCATGTAGAGGGTCCGCAGCGCGCAACCGGTCTGGTGGGCCAGACGGCGCATGACGGGGCAGCTGGGGGTGCCGTAGCCCCCCTGGGAGATCGCGTAGTCGATGAGGTTCATGGCCCACACATTACCGTGCAGGTAATGGATAGTCAATACCGTTTTGGTCATTTGCTGGATTGGTAATGCAGCGCACCATCTACAGATGGACGCCAGTACCGCTCGCACCCTCAACATGCGCCTCCGCGTGGCCGCCGCTGGCGGCCCGGCCGAATGGGCCCGTCTGTTCGGTGGCACCCGCTGGGCGCAGCCCCAGGTCAGTCAGTGGATTTCCGAGAGCAACCCGAAGAGCATCGGCCATCGTCTTGCGCGCGATCTTGAATCGGTGATGCAGCTTCCACATGGAACGCTGGATCGAGTCGATCAAGACGGCGAGATGTCGCTTCAGTCTCAATCTACGGGACTGGATTTCGAGAAAATGAGCGCTGCGGTCAAGGTGCTTTCGCACTACCTGGAGCTGGTCGGCGATCCACCGGAATGGATCTACGATCCCGTGCTGCTGGAGACCGCATTCATGGTCGTGGACGAGTTCGGTCAGCCCTCTGCACCGGACAACGTGCTCGACCTGACGAAGCTTCTGGCAAGACGGATCAGGGAGGCAAAGGATGACTCACACGCGACTCGAGGAGCTCGCACAGCGGTTGGCCGCTAGGACCCAGGAACTGCGCGGCGAGCGCAACCCGGCGCCTGCATTGCGGGTGGTGGCGGGAGATGCACATGTGGTTCGCGGGGAGAGGCGCATGGACGCGATCATGCGCGAGTGGCATTGCCGCATGATCCGCAACGTGCGCCGGCGCTGGGGCGAGCCCATGCAGCATGTGATCGACCAGGCATGTTGCGGTGTGGTCAACATCGAGCAGCTCGCCGACGACGCATTGATCCAGTTGCACAAGGACATGGAGCGCGCGGAGGAATGCATCCGGGAGGGTATTTCCTTCCACGACGCCGGGCTGTTGCGCGCGCATTACGGCTGACTGCGTCCCTGGCCGGCCGGAAACGGCCGGCTTTGATGAAAATAATTACCTAAAATTACCAAAATAATTACCTTAAAGGTAACCACCTTGGAGCGAGCGACGTAGGGTCAGCAGCGACGGAAGCGCGTACACGGAACACCGCCCCTCACACCTGCTGGCCAGATGGCACGCGCTGTCAACGGATACCACGGAGAGCCGATAGCACCTGCAGCGCCGCGTCATTGCTGACGGCGCTTCCACTCCGTTGCGGAAGTGTTCCGGGGAAGAAACAAAAAAGGCGCCCCGTGGGCGCCTTGATCGTCAATGCAGTGGTGGGCCGTGAAGGATTCGAACCTTCGACCAAAAGATTAAAAGTCTTCTGCTCTACCGACTGAGCTAACGGCCCAGTGCATTGCCCCGGCCTTTCGGCGGGGTCCGCATTCTACCCTACTTTGCCGGGCCGCGTGAAACTCCGGCGTGTCGCGGCTGCCGGCCAGCGGCCGGCACTACCCCGCTTAAACCTTCCGGGCCTTCCACGCATCCCATCCATGTTCACCACCCGGAGCCACGGATGCGCCTCACCTGCTGTCTGATCGCCGCCCTGCTGTTGCCCTGCACAGCATCGGCCTCCCCGTCCCAGGTCGTCACCGGCGACATCGCCCGCTTCTGGGCCACCTATGACGCGGTGCGCGCCGAACCTGATGCCGAACGCCGGGTGGCGCTGGTCCAGCAACGCTACATCGATCCCGGCAGCCCCGGCCTGCATGCGCTGATGCAGGTCCGCAACTACACCGCCCGCGAGTACGCCGAGAGCATGCAGTCATGGCCTCGCTTCTGGACCTCGGTACGGCCGTTGACTGCGAACGCGCAGCAGGCCAGCGCCACGCTGGAGCGGGATCTGGCCGCCTTCCGCGCGCTCTACCCTGCACTGCGCCCGGCCACCATTACCTATGCGATTGGCGTGTTGCGTACCGGCGGTACCACGCTGGGCGACAAGGTGTTGATCGGGGCGGAGATGGCGCTGGGCGACGAGCGCGTGGACGTGAGCGAGCTGCCCGCGCCGATGCGCAGCCGATTGCGGATCTTCTACGACAGCCGTCCGGGTGCGAACAACGCGCAGAACAACCTGCACGAGTACGTGCATACCCAGCAGCGCGAGACCACCGGCAGTCTGGCCCAGTACGCAGTGCGCGAAGGCGTGGCCGAATACGTGGCAGAGCGGTTGAGCGGGCGTCGGCCTGCGTTGCCGCTGTATGTCTACGGGCCGGCGCACGAGGCGGAAATCCGCACGCGCTTCATTGCCGAGATGGACGGGGACAACCTCGACAACTGGCTGTACAACAGCGCCCACAATCCGTTCGGCGTGAGTGATGTGGGGTATTACGCCGGGTATCGCATCGCGCAGGAGTACATGCGGCAGCAGAAGGATGAAAAGGCTGGGATCGCGCGGATGATCGAGTTGGACTATGCCGATCCGAAGTCGGTGCGGGCCTTCATCGAGGCGTCGGGGTGGTTGCCTGATGAGGCTGCCGGCCAGCGGCCGGCACTACCATTCACGCTTCGCGGACCAGGGCGCCATCACGCATCCGGTACTGTGCATCCACCACGCCTTCGGGCAGGTCGTCGTGGGTGATCATCAACAGGCTGCGCCCATCCAGCAACCCGGAAAGGTCCTGCAACAGCGCGCGTGCGGTATCCACGTCCAGGCCTTCGGTGGGTTCGTCCAGCAACAGGATCGGCGCATTGCGCAGCAGCGCGCGCGCCAGTGCCAACCGCCGTGCCTGGCCGGCCGACATCGTCGCGCCGTTCTCGCCCACCCAGGCCTGCAGGCCGCCGTTGCGCTCGGCCCATTCGCCAAGGCGCACGCGGCGCAGTACCGCCCACAAGGCGGCGTCGCCGGCATCGGGATCACCCAACCGCAGGTTTTCCGCCACGCTGCCGGCAAACACCGGCGCGTTCTGTGGCAGCCACGCCAGCTGCTGGTGCCACTCGGCCTGGACGAAGTCACGCAGGTCGAGGCCGCCATAGGTGATTCGCCCCTGTTGCGGATCCCACAACCGCAACAGCAGGCTGGACAGGGTGGTCTTGCCACTGCCGCTGTCGCCGCGGATCGCGATGCGTTCGCCCGGCGCCAGGGTCAACTGCAGGCCGGACAACACCGGCCGCGCGGCACCCGGCCACTGGAAATGCACGTCATCCCAGTGCACGCGCGCGGCCTGCGGCACCGGCTGCGGCACCTGTGGATCATCCACCGTCGGCGGCTGCTCGACGATGGCCTGCAACCGATCAGCGGCAATACGCCCGGACTGCAGCGATTGCCAGGCCAGGCCCATGCCAGCCCACAGCTCGATCAGCGCAACGGTGAGGAACACCAGGCCCGCCGCCATTTCCGGCGCGATGCGCTGCTGTTCGGCCGCGTGCAGGGCCAACGCCAGCATCGCCACCAGTCCCAGCCCCGCGATCACGCCGTGCAGGGTCGAGGCCGCGATCAGGCGCCAACGCCGACGGCGGTCCCGCGCGGCCAGCTGCTTGGCCGCCACGCGCACCTTCAACTGCCATGCTGCGTCGGCATGCAGCGCAGCCAGATCACCCGCCCCTTCCAGCCCTTCGAATGCGGCGGTGCGCAGCGCGGCGCGGTGCGCGGCGCGGTCGGCCTCTTCGTCATCGTGGCCACGCACGCCCAGCCACGGCACGCCGAAGGCGATCAGCAGCGCCAGCACCGCCAGCAGCACTGCCGCCGACGGCAGGACCAGCGCCGCCGATGCAACCGCCACCAGCGACAGCGCGCCCAACGCCACCAGCGGCCCGATCGCACGTACCAGCAGGCCATCCACCTCGCCGATGTCCCCCAGCAGGCGCGCCAGCAGCTCGCCGGTGCGCGTAGCCCCCAACCGTGCCGGGGCAAGTGGCAGCGCGCGGCGGAAGAACCACACGCGCAGATCACGGGCGATGCGCAGGGTGGCATCGTGGCCGACCAGCTTTTCGAAGTAGCGCGACACGATGCGCGCCATGGTCAGGCCACGGATACCCGCCGATGGCGAGAAGAAGTTGAAGCCCTGCCCCAGGCCTGCCGCACCGGCCAGCGCGGCCGCAGTGAGGAAACCACCGGACAGGCCCAGCAGGGCGGTGCCGGCCAGCATCGTGGTCCACAGCAGCAGCACGGTCAGCAGCAGGCGCGAACGATGGCGCAGGAACACCGCGCTCAGCGAATCAGACGAGCGGCTCATGCGCGCACCGCCTGCGCCGGTTCGACCAGGCGGCCTTCCGGCAGCAGCAGGCAGCGGTCGGCCCAGGCGATCACCGCCGGGCTGTGGGTGGCAACCACCACGCTGCGGCCACGCGCATACGCGGCAAGGCTGCGCAGCAGGGCCACTTCGGTATCGGCGTCGAGAAACGCGGTGGGTTCGTCCAGCAACAGCACCTGCGGGTCGCGCAGCAACAACCGGGCCAGGCCGATGCGACGTGCTTCGCCACCGGACAGGCCGAAACCGCGCTCGCCGATCACGGTATCCAGCCCCTGCGGCAGGCGCAGCGCAAATTGCAGCACCTGCGAGGCCTCGGCGACCGCACGCAGCCGCGCATCGCTGGCGCCGGGATCGGCCAGCCGCAGGTTGTCGGCAATGCTGCCGTGGAAAAGGTACGGCCGCTGGCTGGCATAGGCCACCTGCACGCCGGGCCGCAGCTGCAGTTTGCCGGCACGCGGCGGCAACCAACCGGCCAGCGCTTCCAGCAGCGTGCTTTTGCCGGACCCGCTGGGACCGACCAGGGCCAGGCGCTGGCCCGGTTCCAGCAGTACATCGAGATCCTGCAGCACATCGTGCGGCGCACCCAGCGGGCGCAGCACCAGCCCCTGCGCCTGCAGCGGCGGCAGAGCAGCTTCGGCCGGTTCCGCCGCCAGCGGTGCAACCTCGCTTTCGATCAAGCCCTGCTCCCCGGGTAGCGACTGCAGCAGTCGCTCTACTTCGGCGGCAGCGGCCAGCGCGTTGGCACGGTCGTGGTAGTGCGCGGCCAACCGCCGCAGCGGCGCGTAGAACTCCGGTGCCAGCAGCAGGCAGAACAGGCCCGCGCCCAGCGTCGGCACCGCTGCATGCAGCGACATCAGGCCCAGGTAGCTCAGGCCCAGGTACAGCGCGACCATCGCCACGCTCACCGAGGCGAAGAATTCCAGCACCGTGGACGACAGGAAGGCGATCCGCAGCACCTTCATCGTGCGCACGCGCACGCCTTCAGCGGCGGCCTCGATCCCTTCCAGCTCGGCCTCGCCGCGGCCATACAGGCGCAGCAGGCCCAGGCCCTTGATGCGGTCGGCGAAGTGGCCGCTCATCCGCGCCAGCTCGCCCAGCTGCGCACGACCGGCGGCTTCGGCGCCCCAGCCCACCAGCATCATGAAGAACGGCACCAGCGGTGCGGTGAACAGCAGGATCAGCGCCACCACCCAGTCGACCCAGGCCACCGCGGCCAGGATCAGCAACGGCACCACCACGACTTCAGTGCGCACCGGCAGGAAGCCACTGTAATAATTCTCGATCGCATCGCCGTGATGCAACATCAGCTCACCCAGTTCGCCGGTGCGTCGCTGGCGCAGCCACAGCGGCCCATGGCCAAGCAGGCGCGCGAACACGCGTTCACGCAGGGACAACCGTGCGGCATCGGCCACATCACCGGCAGCCGCCTGGGTGGCGCTGCCGAGCAGCGTGCGCAGTATCAGGATCAGTGCCAGCGCGCCCAGCACCGGCAGGCCCGACGCCAGCGGCGCGCGCTCCACCAGCACCGTCTGCACCAGCCAGGCAATGGCCGCTGCCTGGCCGATCAGCAGCGCACCGGACAGGCTGATGCACAGCGCCGCAAGCCGCTGGCGACCTCGAGCAGGCCGCGCAAGATCGGCCAGCCAGGCAGTGCGGGCGCGCCGCTGGCGGGTCGTTTCGGCGTCCGGGGAAAGGCCGTCAGGGGTCGTTTCGGCAGCGCTCAAGGGGTCTTCACGGGCATCGGGGGAGTCACGGCATTGTAGGCGCAGGCAACAGCCCGCCCCTGCGGCCGGCGGTCGCAGTCTTCATCAGGTTCGCATACGATCCCTTCGCATACCTGTTCATACATTGATCTGGATCAAGGCTGTTTGAAGTAGTCGGTCACATCATTCACGTCGTAGACCACCCTTCCCGCCACCTGCAACGGCACTATCCAACGAGGTAGCCAGGCCATGATTGATCAGACAGTCGTAGAACTGTCGCGGCTGCAATTCGCTCTGACCGCGATGTACCACTTCCTATTCGTCCCGCTCACGCTCGGGCTGTCCTTCATGGTGGCCATCATGGAGAGCGTGTACGTGATGACCGGCAAGGAGATCTGGCGCAGGATGACCCTGTTCTGGGGCGTCCTGTTCGGCATCAACTTCGCCATGGGCGTCGCCACCGGCATCGTCATGGAATTCCAGTTCGGCATGAACTGGTCCTATTACAGCCATTACGTGGGTGACATCTTCGGTGCGCCGCTGGCCATCGAAGGCCTGATGGCATTCTTCCTGGAAGCCACCTTCGTCGGCCTGTTCTTCTTCGGCTGGACCCGCCTGAGCAAGGTCAAGCACCTGATGGTGACCTGGCTGATGGCGCTGGGTACCAACCTGTCGGCGATCTGGATCCTGATCGCCAACGGCTGGATGCAGAACCCGACCGGTGCGGTGTTCAACCCGGAAACCATGCGCATGGAAGTCGTCGACTTCATGGCCGTGGTGTTCAACCCGGTGGCGCAGGCCAAGTTCGTGCACACCGTCAGCGCCGGCTACGTGACCGGTGCGGTGTTCGTGATGGCGATCAGCGCCCTGTTCCTGCTGCGCAACAAGCACAAGGACCTGGCGCGTCGTTCGTTCGCGGTGGCCGCGGCGTTCGGCCTGCTGTCATCGCTGTCGGTGGTGGTGCTGGGTGACGAGAGCGGCTACGCCGCCAGCGAACACCAGAAGATGAAGCTGGCCGCGATCGAAGCGATGTGGGAAACCGAGCGTGCACCGGCCGACTTCACCGCCTTCGGCATCCCGAACCAGGAAACCCACCAGAACGACTACGCGGTGAAGATCCCGTACCTGATGGGCCTGATTGCCACCCGCTCGTTGAACCAGCCGATTCCGGGCATCCTGGAACTGGTCGAGCGCGCCGAACACCGTGTGCGCGGTGGCCAGCTGGCCTATGGTGCGCTGGAACGCCTGCGTGCGAACAAGAACGACGTCGAAGCGCGCGAGATGTTCGACCGCCACTGGCAGGACCTGGGCCACGGCCTGCTGCTCAAGCGCTATCGCGATGACATCCTCAACGCCACTCCGCAGGAAATCTCGCAGGCGGCCATGGACACCGTGCCGCGTGTGATGCCGCTGTTCTGGACCTTCCGCGTGATGGCCGGCCTCGGCTTCTACCTGATCGCCTTCTTCGCGCTCGCCTTCTACTACTCGTGCCGCAACAACTTCCAGGACAAGCGCTGGTTCCTGCGCCTGGCCCTGTGGACGCTGCCGGCACCGTGGATCGCGATCGAGTGCGGCTGGTTCGTGGCCGAGTATGGTCGCCAGCCGTGGGCGGTCGATGGCGTGCTGCCAACCTTCTATGCGGCATCGGGCCTGGCCCTGCATGAAATCGTGCTGACCCTGGCAGGCTTCACCGCGATCTACACCGCGCTGATCGTGGTCGAGATCAAGCTGATGCTCAAGGCGATCCGCAAGGGTCCGGACGAGGTGCTGCCGTCGCTGCAGTCGCCCCAGCCGCATGCTTCCCACAATGCCTCGGCGCCGGCCGCCGGCCAGGCCTGAGGCAGGAGAACCAAGATGGATTTCATTCTTCTGGACTACACCACGCTGCGCGTGATCTGGTGGCTGCTGCTCGGCATCCTGCTGATCGGTTTCGCCGTGATGGATGGTTTCGACCTGGGCGTGGGCACCCTGCTGCCCTTCGTCGCCCGCAACGATGCCGAGCGCAGGCTGGTGATCAACACCATTGGCCCGGTCTGGGAAGGCAACCAGGTGTGGCTGGTGCTCGGTGGCGGTGCGATCTTCGCCGCCTGGCCGCCGCTGTATGCGGTCAGCTTCTCCGGGTTCTACCTGGCGATGTTCGTGATCCTGTTCGCCCTGATCCTGCGCCCGGTCGGCTTCAAGTTCCGCAGCAAGATGCCCAGCGAACGCTGGCGCAACACCTGGGACTGGGCGCTGTTCATCGGTGGCTTCATCCCGGCACTGATCATGGGCGTGGCGGTGGGCAATGTGGTGCTGGGCGTGCCGTTCCACTTCGATGACAGCATGCGCATCTTCTACACCGGCTCGTTCTTCGGCCTGCTGATGCCCTTCGCGCTGCTGGCCGGCCTGCTCAGCGTGTCGATGCTGGTCGCCCACGGTGCCGCCATGCTGGTGCTGAAGACCGACGGCCCGGTGGCCGAACGTGCGGCACGCTTCGGCAGCATCGCCGCGATCATCGCCTTCGTGCTGTTCGCGGTCGGCGGTGCCTGGGTGGCCTTCGGCCTGCCGGGTTACCAGATCACCTCGCAGGTGGTTACCGATGGCGCTACCAATCCGCTGCTCAAGACCGCCGAACTCGGCGCTGCCGGTGGCTGGATGCGCAACTACAGCGCGATGCCGACCACGATCCTGGCCCCGCTGCTTGGCCTGGGCGGCCTGCTGGCCAGTGCGGTGCTGCTACGTGCCCGTCGCGGTGGCCTGGCCTTCATCGCCTCCGGTGCAGCCATCGCCGGCATCATCCTGACTGTCGGTTTCGCCATCTTCCCGTTCCTGCTGCCGTCCTCGAGCCAGCCCACCTCCAGCCTGACCGTGTGGGACGCCTCGTCCAGCCACCTGACGCTGTGGATCATGCTGCTGGCCACGGCGGTGTTCCTGCCGATCATCCTCGCCTACACCACCTGGGTGTACCGCGTGCTGAAGGGCAAGACCACCACCGAAGAGATGGGCAACAACCCGAACGCTTACTGATTGCCGGTGTGCCGGCCCACGGCCGGCACACCTCTTGGACAAAGGAGATCGACCATGTGGTATTTCGCCTGGATTCTCGGCGCCGGCCTCGCTTCGACGGTGGCCATCCTCAACGGCATGTGGTTCGAAGCCCGCGAGCAGAACCGCATCGAGAAAGAAAATCGTCGCTGAGCTGTAAAAAAAACCTTGCCGCCCTGGCCTTCACACGGTATCTTAGGCGGCTCCTTCGGGGTGTAGCTCAGTCTGGTAGAGCGCTACGTTCGGGACGTAGAGGTCGCAGGTTCGAATCCTGTCTCCCCGACCACTCAAGTGGTCGCATTGAAGCCTGGTGAAGTCGTCCAGGCTTTTTTGTTCCCTGAAGTGGCACTGCTTCGGCAGTGTGAAGAAAACAGCATTTACCCCTTGCCGCCATCGGGGTGAATCGCTAGAATAGGCGGCTCCCTTCGGGGTGTAGCTCAGTCTGGTAGAGCGCTACGTTCGGGACGTAGAGGTCGCAGGTTCGAATCCTGTCTCCCCGACCACTTCGGTGGTCACCAAGAAGCCTGGAAGACATCACTGTCCTCCGGGTTTTTTTGTACCCAGCGCCAGGCCGCCCCCATGACGGGACCTTGCCGGAGCGCACACGTACAATGGCCGCGCTGCCGGCCCACCTGCAGCCACTCCCCCACCTGCCGCTTCGGCGTAGACCGATGCCGGCGCTGCATGCCATCGCCCCGGCGTGCGACACCTGCAAGGACCACCGATGAGTTCCTCCACTTCCGATTCGCCGTCGCTGCTGCACGGGCGCGTGCTGGCTTTCGCCGCCATCCTGCTGGCAGCGATCAACCTGCGCACTGCGGTTACCTCGATCACGCCGCTGCTGGATGTACTGGGCCAGCAGTTCGGCTTCGGCACCACCATGACCGGTGTGCTGGGCATGCTGCCGACCGCCTCGTTCGCATTGTTCGGCGTGGCCACGCCGGCACTTGCGCGGCGCCTGGGCCTGGAACGCACCACGCTGCTGGCGATGGTCATGGCGATGGCCGGCCTCCTGCTGCGCTCCAGTGCGGGCAACGTCGGCACGCTGCTGCTGGGTTCGGTGGTCGCACTGGCCGGCATGGGCATCGGCAACGTGGTGGTGCCGCCGCTGGTGAAGCGCTACTTCGCCAACAAGGTCGGCACCATGAGCACCCTGTACATCAGCGTGCTGCAGCTGGGCACGATGCTGCCGGCGCTGCTGGCGGTGCCGGTGG
>DQIG01000327.1 GCA_003525885.1 Stenotrophomonas sp. | reverse complement strand
GGGTTTACGGCGTGTCCTGCAGTCCCACACCGCCCCGCCAGACCATCAGCAATCCAGAGCCGCATTGGCTTTGGCTTTGGCGGTTGCCTCTGCGGGTGCCGGGCGCAGCCCGGCCGAAACCCACCCTCAGGAACTGCAGGACAGCATCGAGCAGCCGGCGCGATTGTCGGCCCACGCCGGGCGCTTGCCGGCGAAGTGTTCCAGGCCGGCACGCTCGGTATATGGATCGCGCAGTACGTCCTGCAATGCATGAACACCGCCGAGATCACCCTGCTCTGCGCGGTCGATCGCCTCCTGGGCCAGCCAGTTGCGCAGCACGTACAGCGGGTTGGCCGCTGCCATCTTCGCCAGGCGTTCGCTGGCCGACAGCGGATCGCTGCGCAGGCGCTCCGCGTAGTCCTGCAGCCACTGCTGCAACGGTGCCTGCACCGCCTGCTTGCGCGCCTCGTCGTAGTACACCGCGTCCAGCACACCCACATCAGGCGCGGTTGGATCAACCCGCATCAGCGCACGCCAGGCCAGAGTCATGTCCATGCTGCCGTCCTGCATCAGCTGCTGCCAGCGCAGATAAAGCTGCAGGTCCTCATCATCGGCCGCAGCCAGGCCGAGCTTGGCTGCTGCATCGCGACGGGTACAGGCGACGAACGTGGACTGGTACGCCGCCAGCCCCGCCTGCAGCGGTGCGACATCGCCGAACAACGGCGACAACGCCTGGGCCAATCGGCTCAGGTTCCAGTACGCCACCTGCGGCTGGGTACCGAAGCGGTAGCGACGCCCCTGTGCGTCAGTGGTGTTCGGCGTCCAGTCCGGATCGAAATCCTCGACCCAGCCGTAGGGACCGTAGTCCAACGTCAGGCCGAGCACGGACAGGTTGTCGGTATTCATCACGCCATGCACGAAGCCGACGCGCATCCAGTGCGCGATCATCTCGGCGGTTCGCACCGCGATCTGCGCGAACCAGTCGCCATACAGCGCCTCACCCTGCCCCTGCAGTTCGGGAAAGTCGCGGGTGATGCAGGCGTCGACCAACTGCTGAAGCAGTGCGGTTTCGCCGCGTGACGCTGGCAGCTCGAATGAACCGAAGCGCAGGAACGACGGCGAGACCCGGCACACGATGGCGCCAGGCTCGGCACGCGGGTGGCCGTCATAGAACATGTCGCGCACCACGTCTTCACCGGTGCCGACCAATGACAACGCGCGCGTGGTCGGCACGCCAAGATGATGCATCGCCTCGCTGCACAGGAATTCGCGGATCGATGAACGCAGCACGGCCCGTCCATCGGCACCCCGCGAGTACGGCGTCGGCCCGGCCCCCTTCAGCTGCAGCTCCCAGTGCTGGCCATCCGGCGCAACCAGCTCGCCCAGCGAAATCGCACGACCGTCGCCGAGCTGGCCGGCCCAGTGGCCAAACTGATGGCCACCGTAATTGGCTGCCCAGGGCTGCATGCCGGCGTACAGCGCATTGCCGCCGAACACCTGCGCGAAGCCCTCGCTCCCGACCTCAGCAGCATCAAAGCCGAGCATCGTGGCAACCTCGGGCGACCAGGCCAGCAACGTCGGCGACACCACCGGCGTGGGCATCACTGACGACCAGGCCGCGCCCAGCACTTCGCGGCGACGCGGGCCGGATTCGGGGTCGCCCGGCAGGGTATGCAACAGGCGGTTGTCGAAATGAGGGGTGTCGGTATCCATGGTGCTGAAGATGGGGGCGACGGCCGCCCTCCTCAATTGCCGCTGAGCGCCTGCAGGTGGCCGCCATGGGCCTCGGCGCGCTGATAGGCCGGGCGTTCACCGATGCGCTTGAGGAAGCCTCGCAGCGCCGGCTTGTCATCCAAGCCACCACCGCGTGCGGCAGCGGCCTGGATCGGGAAGCTCATCTGGATGTCGGCGGCACTGAAGCGCTCGCCGGCAAACCACGGGCTTTCGGCCAGGCGGCGCTCCATCCAATCCAGGTGCAGGCGCCGCTGCGGCCCAACGAAGCCCCGCTCGGCCTTGTCGGCAATGCTGCGCGCGATCGGGCGTGCGAAGAACGGCATCGGCGCATTGCGGATTCGGCCCATCACCAGGGTCAGCAGCAGCGGTGGCATCGCCGAACCTTCGGCATAGTGCAGCCAGTAGCGGTAAGCGATGCGTTCGGCCCCGTCGGCCGGCATCGGTGACGGCGACAGCTGGCGCTGGGTGTCGTAACGATCAGCGAGGTAGTCGAGGATCGCGCCGGACTCGGCCAGTACCAGCTCACCATCCTGCAGCACCGGCGACTTGCCGAGCGGATGCACGTTGCGCAGTTCCGGCGGTGCCAGCAGCGTCTTCGGATCGCGCGGATAGCGGCGAAGTTCGTAGTCCAGCCCCAACTCCTCCAGCATCCACAGCACGCGCAGCGAACGGGAGTTTTCCAGGTGGTGAACGATGCGCATGGGCGGGCTCCTGTAGAAACGCGCATCCTACCGCGCCATTCCGCACGGGGGTGTCTGCTACGCTTCCTCCACTCTGCGAGGTCCTCAAGATTGCCCGCGCCACTTGCCCAATTGCCTCCACTGGAGTTCATGCTGCACTTCCTGGAACCCGCTGAGGACGGGCCCTGGAACGAGTACATCTGTGAACTGATCGCAATGCGCGCGGTCTGCGCGTTCGGCCCGGCCGACTGGCTGCGGTTGCGGCACATGGCCCCGCAGATGCCGCTCTACTGGCAGCTGCGCTGCACCGAAGTGTTGAGCATCTGCGGGCTCGCCGAGGCCGAACCCTTGCTGCTGGACCAGCTGGATTCACGGGATGATGAAACACGCATCCAGGCAGCGTGCGCACTTCAGAACATGAGCGTGCTGGTGGGTTCACAGCACACCCAAGCCCTGCGCGAGACATTGGCCCGTACGCCGGTATCACGCCCCAGCGAGCGTGCCGACATCACCCTGCTGCTCGAGAACGCACTGACCGCAGCCAGCTGAAACCCCGATCGGATCGCCGCCGATCACCATCGACAAGACAACAAAAAACGCCGGAAGCTTTCGCTTCCGGCGTTCTGGCTACCCAACGGTAGCAGACGGATTAGACCGCCTGCACCTGGTCAGCCTGCATACCCTTCTGACCCTGGACGGCGATGAAGGTAACCTTCTGGCCTTCCTGCAGGGTCTTGAAGCCGGTGCCCTGGATCGCGCGGAAGTGCACGAACAGGTCCGGGCCGCTTTCCGGGGTGATGAAGCCGAAGCCCTTGGCGTCGTTGAACCACTTGACGGTGCCGGTCTGACGTTCAGACATTTTACTAACTCCTGAAACACATGTTGAAAAAAATCGCAGCCACCGGGTATCGGGGCCGAGACTGAGTTGCAGGCGTTGGTAAAGCGGATCGATGAGCGGATCGTGAGATCAACTGCACCAGGCCACGATTCACGGTGACCCTAGCAAACACAGTGGGTCGCACGATACGCGTGTTTTCTGCAAAAAGCGATAGTCCCGACGTTCATGGGAACAGGTCACCCGCTAGGCGTGACAAGGGTTGGCAGCCTTTCGCGGCTAACTCCGAGTCCCCATTCAGGTTTTTCCTACCCTACACTGGGGAAATGACTGAAGCTGAAACCCCCGCTGAACACGCCTTCCCCCGCATATGGGTGGACGCGGACGCCTGTCCCACCGTCATTCGCGACATCCTGTTCCGCGCAGCTGAACGGGTCGGGATCGAACTGACCCTGGTCGCCAACCAGTGGATCCGCACCCCACCCTCGCGCTGGCTGCGCTCGATCCAGGTGCCACAGGGGCTGGACGTGGCCGACAGCGCCATCGTCGAGCGGGTTGCCGCAGGTGACCTGGTGGTCACCCAGGACATCCCGCTGGCCGCGCTGGTGCTGGAGAAGAAGGCTGTGGCGCTGAACCCGCGCGGCCAGTTGTATACGCCGAACAACATGGCCGAGCGGCTGTCGATGCGCAATTTCATGGAGGAACTGCGCGGCGCCGGGATCCAGACCGGCGGACCTCCGCCCCTGGGACCCCGCGACCGGCAGCTGTTCGCCGCCGAGCTGGACCGCTGGCTGGCGCGACGTCCGGCCCGCTGAACGCCTAGCCGACCCCGGCTGGCAGGCTCAGGCGGCGGCCACTGTTGAACACCCGCCGTTCACCGCTCAACGGGTCGTCGAAGGCCAGGTCCCGCGCCAGCAGCTGCAATGGCGCCTCGGCTGCGCTCGAAGGCCGTTGCCGAAGCTGCGGGTACAGGTCGTCACCCACGATCGGTGCCCCCAACATGGCCATGTGCACGCGCAGCTGATGCTTGCGACCGGTTTCCGGCAGCAGCCGGTAGCGCCAGATCGACCCCTCGGCCTCGATCAGCTCGATCCGGCTGCGCGCATTGGGCTCACCGTGCACTTCGGCCATGCGGAAGAACGGCTCGCCCGGCACCAACCGGCTCTCCCGCTGCAACGGAAACTCCAGCCCGGGCAGCGCCGGTGCCAGGGCTTCATAGGTCTTTCCGATGCGCCGCTCACGGAACAGGCGCTGGTACGCATCACGCGACGCTCGTTGGGTCGAGAACAGCACCAGCCCGGCCGTCAGTCGATCCAGCCGGTGCAGCGGCACCAGATCGGCATTGCCGGTGCGTGCGACCAGCCGCGCCAGCAGCGTCTCGCGCACATGCCCGCCCGCCGGTGTCACCGGCAG
>DQIG01000328.1:2191-16620 GCA_003525885.1 Stenotrophomonas sp. | reverse complement strand
ACCGTCGAGCCCTTGGCCGACGGCGGGCAGGCCGCCAGGCTCAGCTCACCCTGGGACAGGTTCGTCGTGCAGCCCGGCTCGGCGATGCGGCCGCTGAAACGGATGCTGCCGCTGCTGGCCTGGGCCAGCGCACTGACGGACATCAGGGCCACGCACAGCAGAATGGAGTTCCTCATGACACGTTCTCTGGTTCGGTGTGTCCTAGTTAGCGACAGGTTCGATCAACCTTTAATAGGACGATTCCGAATCTGCTAGGGCCATCACCAAGAAAGAGTGATGCGCATCAAAGAAGCCGAATTTCCCCTGAAAAAGGCCTGTTTCCGCGCATGCCGAACGCGCCACTCAATGCGACATCAGCAGTCGTCAGTGGCCTGCTTGCACCCCTGTCAATTTCCTCGCGCACCCTGGGGGGCGAATTCCGCCTACCACGTCACATTTGGGGCGTCAATGAATTGACGTTCAGAAAAATAATGAGACTTTCATCACAGTTGTGCATATACTTGCGTCACGGATTCAGGGGAAGGTATGTCCGAGTCCGGCCACAGGTGAGACGCAAGGATGGGTCTTGTTAGCCCGGCAGTGCTCCTTGCTTCCTCCTCTACTTCTCATCTCTTCAGTAGGGTTAGGTAAAAGCGAATGCACAAGATCAATCTCATTGCCGCTCTGATGCTGGCCGCCGCTCCGCTGGCCGCCAACGCCGCCGACGGCACCATCACCTTCAATGGCAAGGTGACCGACAAGACCTGCACCATCTCGACCCCGGGCGGCAAGGACTTCGCCGTCACCCTGCCGACCGTGTCCAAGAACACCCTGGCCACCGCCGGTGCCGTTGCGGGCCGTACCCCGTTCGCCATCAACCTGACCAAGTGCAGCGCCGGCAACGTCGCCACCTACTTCGAGCCGGGTTCGACCGTCGACTTCAACAGCGGCCGCCTGGTCAACCAGGCTTCGGCCAACGCTGCCAACAACGTGCAGCTGCAGCTGCTGGGCTCGAACAACCAGTTCCTGCCGATCAAGGCTGCCGGCGCTGGCCTGGCCCAGACCAACTCGCAGTGGGTCACCGTCGGCACCGACGGCTCGGCCGACCTGAACTACTACGCTGAGTACTACGCCACTGCCGCCGCCACCCCGGGCGACGTCACCAGCAGCGTCAAGTACACGATCATCTACAACTGATCGTAGCCGTACCCGCATTGGCCGGCGTACGCGCCGGCCAATGCTCCGCGGCCCCTGGCCACACACCTCGAGCGTAGTACTTCCGATGAAAGCAATCTTTCCCCGGGCGCTGCTGCTGGCAGCGTTCACGCTGCCCTTCTGCCAGGACGCACTGGCCGGCGTGGTGGTCAATGGCACGCGGGTGATCTACCCGGCACAGGCGCGCGAAGTCACCGTGCAGGTCGACAACGTGGGCGATTCGCCCGCACTGGTCCAGGCCTGGATCGACAGTGGCGACGCCAACCAGACCGCCGATACCAGCGATGCTCCGTTCGTGCTGACGCCGCCGATCGCGCGCGTCGAGCCGGGCCGCAGCCAGGCGCTGCGCCTGATCTTCTCCGGCGCACAGCTGCCGACCGATCGCGAGACGGTGTTCTGGCTCAACGTGCTGGACGTACCGCCGTCGCCGGACAACGCCGACAGCGGCGAACAGAATTACCTGCAGGTCGCGTTCCGTTCGCGCCTGAAGCTTTTCTACCGGCCGCAGGGCTTGAAGGGCGTCGCCAACGACGCACCGGCAGCGCTGCGCTGGACCCGCAATGGCGACCGCCTGCGGGTGGAAAACCCGAGCCCCTTCCACGTCACTCTGGCCGAAGTGCATGCCGTGACCGGCAGCAGTGAAAAGGCCGTCGAGGACAAGGGCGCGATGGTCGCGCCGAAGCAGAGCCTGGAGTTCGCCGCACCGGCGGGCACCAACCAGGTGCGCTTCATCACCATCAACGATTACGGCGGCCGGGTCGAGCACACCGTCCGCCTCGGCAGCACCGGGAGCTGAACGCGCCGCGCGGGCCACGGGCCTGCGCATCCCGCCACCGCCGCCGTGCGGCGAATTGAAGGAATGTCAGTGTGATCGGAAACAGATTGACATTGTCGATCCATCAGGCGCTTTGCCTGCTGGTTGTTGGTGCAGCCTGCCCAGGATGGGCGCTGGCTGCCCCGGCCAATCTCGGCGAACAGGCGCTGATGGCGCAGAGTGGTGCGGCCAATGCGCGTGCACCGGAATCGGCCCAGTTCAATTCCAGCTTCCTGTCGGGCCAGGCCAAGCAGGTCGACCTGGCGGCCTTCAGCAACGGCAACCCGATGGTGGCCGGCAACTACCGCGTCGATGTCTACGTCAACGGTGCCTGGCAGGGCCGTCGCGACCTGCAGTTCAAGGCCGATGCACAGGGCCATGTCGACGCCTGCCTGCCGCTGCCGATGCTGGAAGAAATGGGCGTGGACAGCGAGGCCGTGCTGCTGCAGCAGGACCCGACGCTGCCGACCGACAAGACCAGCTGCGTGCCGGTGCAGCAGCGCATGGCCAATGCCTATGGTGTCTACGACAGCGGCAACCTGCGCTACGACCTCAGCATTCCGCAGGTGTTCCTGCGTCGTGAGGCACGCGGCTACGTCAACCCGGCGCTGTGGGACCGCGGCATCAATGCGGGCTTCGTCGGCTACAGCTTCAATGCCATCGACAGCAACAGCCGTGTCGAAGGTGGCCAGCGCAACCGCAGTGCCTATCTCGGCCTCAATGCCGGCCTGAACCTGGGCGGTTGGCAGTTCCGTCACGACTCCAACCTGACCTGGTCCGAGGGCGATGGCCGCCATTGGCAGAGCATCGCCACCTACGCGCAGCGCGGCATCCCGCAGGTGCGCGGCATGCTCACCATCGGTGAGGCCTATACCACGGGCGAGCTGTTCGACTCGATCGGTTACCGCGGTGCCAGCCTGGCCAGCGACGACCGCATGCTGCCCGATTCGCTGCGCGGTTACGCGCCCGTCGTGCGCGGCATCGCCGAAACCAACGCGCGCATCGAAGTGCGCCAGAACCAGCAGCTGATCTACTCCTCCACCGTCTCGCCGGGCAGCTTCGTCATCGACGACCTGTATCCGACCGGCTACGGCGGCGACCTGGAAGTGAGCGTGATCGAAGCCGATGGCCGCCGTCGTGAATTCAAGGTGCCGTTCGGTTCGGTGCCGCAGATGCTGCGCGAAGGCGTGTCGCGCTACTCGCTGACCGCCGGCCAGGTGCGCAACAAGCTGCTGGCCGACGAACCCTGGCTGGTGCAGGGCACCTACCAGCGCGGCATCGGCAACCAGCTGACCCTGTACGGCGGCAGCGCGCTGAGCGATGGCTACCTGTCGCTGCTGTACGGTGTCGGCCTGTCCACGCGGGTCGGTGCCTTCGCTGCCGACGTCACCCATGCACGTACCTCGTTCGACCACTACGGCAGCCACACCGGCGCCAGTGTGCGGCTGAGCTACAGCAACATGATCGGCGAGACCGGCACCAACCTGACCCTGGCCGCGTACCGCTACTCGACTGAAGGCTTCTACAGCCTGCAGGACGCGCTGTATGGCCGTGACTCGGACAAGCGCGGCATCGACCCGACCACCCGTGGTCGCCAGCGCAGCCAGTTCCAGGTGACCTTGAACCAGCCGCTGGGCCGTCGCGGCGGTGCGCTGTACGTGACCGGTTCGGTGCGTGACTTCTATGATCGTTCCGGCACCTCCAAGCAGTACCAGGTGGGCTACAACAATGCGTGGCGTTCGGTGAACTACGGCTTCTCCGCGCTGCGCACCGAAGAAGGCGTGCTCGGCCGTTCCGACACCCAGTACCTGCTGTCGATGAGCGTGCCGCTGGGCCGTGGTACCCACCCGGTGTCGTTCAGTGCCGATCTCGGCGTGCGCGACCGCGGTGGCTACGACAACAGCCGCGTCGGCATCACCGGTTCGGCCGGCGTCGACAACAACTTCAGCTACGGCGCAGCCCTGTCCGATTCCCGCGAGGGTGGCACCACCGCGATCGGCAATGCCGAATACCGCAGCCGCTACACAGCGTTGAACGCCACCTACAGCCACTCGCGTGATTTCCGCCAGGCTTCGGTCGGCGCCAACGGCAGCGTGGTCGTGCATCCGGGCGGCTTTACCTTCACCCCGCAGCGCGGCGATACCATGGTGCTGGTCGAAGCACCGGGCGCGCGCGATGCGATCGTCAGCAACGCCCCGGGCCTGCGCGTCGATGGCCGTGGCTACGCGGTGGTCCCGTACGTGTCGCCGTACCGCCTCAACACCGTCACCCTTGATCCGCAGGGCATGGCCCACGACGTCGAGCTGGAAAGCACCAGCCAGTCGATCGCACCGTTCGCCGGTGCCATCAGCTACCTGCGCTTCGACACCCGCAAGGGCAACGCGTTGCTGATCCAGGTGCGCAACCCTGATGGCCGCAGCATGCCGTTCGGTGCGCAGGTCAAGGATGAGCAGGGTCAGCCGGTCGGCATGGTCAGCCAGGGCGGCCGCCTGTACGTACGCAGCGAAAAGAACCAGGGTCGCCTGCTGGTGGAGTGGGGTGCCGGTGCCGACCAGCGCTGCACCATCGATTACCAGGTTCCGGCGGGCGCCGATGCGTCCAAGACCGGCTTCATCCCGCTGGAGGCAGCATGCCGATGATTTCTCCCCGTGGCCGCAAGGCACTGACAGCCGTTGCACTGTTGGGCGGCGTGCTGCTGGCACAGCAGGCCAGTGCGTCGTGCCGCATCCAGTCCAGCTGGTTCACCGCGCAGGACGTGACCATGGACATGGGCCAGATCGTGATCCTGCCCAGCACGCCGGTCGGTGGCGTGATCAAGGAAATCAGCGAATCGATCACCCAGCAGAACAGCGTCGCGCGCTGCGACTGGTCCGGTGGCCGTTCCATCGGCGAGTACGTCAACGCAGCGCAGCGGCGGCCGGTCGCCGGTTTCTCCAATGTGTATGAAACCGACGTTGCGGGCGTGGGCATCCGCCTGTTCCGCGATTCCGGCGCCATCCAGACCTACTATCCGCACTCCATCAACTTTGCCGGCAACGCCACCATCTCGCTGATCGGCGGCACCTTCCGCATCCAGCTGATCAAGACCGCCGCGCAGACCGGCTCGGGCGTGATCGCGCCGAACGGCCGCTTCACCACCTATTACTTCGACGGTGATGGCGCCAGTCGTCCGGTGCTGACCTCGACCTTCAAGGGCTCGGGCACCACCGTGGTCAGCCCGACCTGCGAAGTGCAGGCCGGCAGCCGCAACATCGCCGTCGACTTCGGCAGTGTGCCCAACACCACCTTCACCGGTGTCGGTTCGCGCGCGGTCGATCGCGATTTCGAGATCCGTCTGAACTGCCAGGGCAGCAACGTCGCCGCCTACCAGAGCAAGATCGGCATCCGCCTCGATGCCGACCAGGACAGCTCGAACATGCCGGGCGTGCTGAAGCTCAGCGCAGCCAGCAACAGTGCCACCCGCATCGGCATCCAGATGGTCCAGCGCGATGGCACCACCGAGCGTGAAGTGCGCTTCGGCCAGACCATCAACGTCGGCACCACGGCGCCGGGGACCAGCGTCATGGCGCTGCCGCTGCGCGCGCGCTATGTGCAGACCCAGGCCGGCACGGTGGGTGCGGGTGTCGCGAACGGCCAGGCCACGTTCACCATCCAGTACGAATAAGGCCGCCCAGGCGGCTGTCCCTGCTGCGTTCCACCGCAACGTCGCCCGTTCCACGGGCGGCGTTGACTGCGTCTTGATCTTCCAACGATGAAGATCAATGCCACGACGCACGTACCGTCAACTGAGTGTGATGTACGTCGCGATTTTGGAGTTCCCTCATGAGGTGACCGTCTCCTGCCTGCGGGTATTGGACGGGAACACCGAAAGGATCCAGACGTGGCCACTGCTGTTTGTCTCCCCCCGCGCCGGCCTTCGGGAGCGCACCGGTGAAGGTCCTGTCGGTGTTTGGCACCCGACCGGAAGCGATCAAGATGGGGCCGTTGGTACGGGCCCTGGCACAGGCCGCGGACATCGAATCGGTGGTCTGCATCACCGGCCAGCACCGGGCAATGCTCGATCAGGTGATGTCGCTGTTCGAGATCACGGCCGACCATGACCTTGATGTCATGGTGCCCAACCAGACCCTCAATGGCCTGTGTGCCAGGCTGTTCGAGCGGCTTGACGCGCTGTACACGCAGGTCCGCCCCGACCGGGTGCTGGTGCACGGCGATACCACCACGGCGATGACCGCCGCCCTGGCCGCGTTCCACCACCGCATCCCGATCGGCCATGTCGAGGCCGGCCTGCGCACCGGCGACATCAACCGGCCGTGGCCGGAAGAGATGAACCGGCGGGTGATCGATGTGGTCGGCCATCAGCTGTATGCGCCTACCCCCGGCTCGCGCGCCAACCTGGCCCGTGAGCATCTGGGCGGGCAGATCCTGGTCACCGGCAACACCGTCATCGATGCCCTGCAGCAGACCGTGCAGCGCCTGGATGCTGATCCGGCACTGCGCGCCCATGCTGACGAACCCTTCCACATGCTCGACCCCGGGCGCCGCCTGCTGCTGGTCACCGGCCACCGCCGCGAGAGCTTCGGCCAGGGCTTCGAGGACATCTGCCGTGCGCTGGCCGAACTGGCCCGGCGGCCGGACCTGCAGGTGCTGTACCCGGTGCACCTCAATCCGAACGTGCAGGGGCCGGTCAATGCCCACCTCGGCAACCTGGACAACGTGCACCTGGTGCCGCCACAGGATTACCTGCGCTTCGTGCGCCTGATGCAGCGCGCCGACGTCATCCTGACCGACTCCGGTGGCGTGCAGGAAGAAGCGCCGGCGCTGGCCAAACCGGTGCTGGTGATGCGCGACGTCACCGAACGCCCGGAGGCGGTTGAGGCCGGCGTGGTGACGCTGGTCGGCACCACGCCCTCGCGCATCGTCGAGGGGGTCAGTGCGGCACTGGCCCAGCCACCGCAGCCGGCCCGCTTCGATCCTGATGCCAGCCCCTACGGGGACGGCCGCGCCAGCGCCCGCATCGTCGCCGCCCTGCGCGGTACGCCCCTTCCCGAATTCTCGCCCGGTCTCCGCAGCGGCGGTGCCGCCTACCCCCATCCGCATGAAGTGACGCCATGACCCAGACCGGCCGCTCTCCCCTGTTTGTTTCCGCCGCCGCGTTCGTCCTGTCGGGCGTGGTCGGCAGTGCCCATGCCGCCGACAGCGTCGCCGGCCAGTTCGCCGAATGGAGCGGTGACAGCACGGTGAACCGGCAGATGACCCTGCGCGAACTCGGCTTCCGCCAGCCGCTGGTACTGAGCGGGCAGGAGAGCCAGCGCGAGATCTACCTGCCAGTGCCGGCCGGCGTTGCCACCCGCGATGCGCAGCTGCAGCTCGATGGACGTTATGTGCGCGGGCACGCCGGGCGTACCTCGGGGTTGTGGTCGGTCGATGGCGATCCGATCGCCGCGCGCTCGATCACCGATGCACAGGGTGACGCCAGCCAGCTGCTGGCCATCGATGGCGACCCCCGCCAGAACGGCTTCGTGCGGGTCGGCGTCGGCTGGTGGTCGATCGTGTCCGACTACCAATGTGCCGACCAGAGCGCGCCGGCCAACGTGCTGCGGCTGTCGCCGGACTCGCGCTTCAGCTACCGCTTCGACGGCCGCGCCGTGGATTCCGTGGCCAAGGCGTGGGGGGCGCTGCCACCGCAGGTGCGCCTGCTGGTGGATGGCAAGGCGTTGCAGGCGCCCGCCTATGACGCGGCCTGGCGCATCGGTACCGCATTGCAGGCCGGCGGCAAGCAGGTACAGGTGGTGGCGCTGCCCAAGGTCGGTGACAGTGTCGACCTGGCCGGCATCAGCATCCCGGCCAGCCTGCAGGGCGTGCCCGCCTATGCCGCGCTGGCCGCGGGCGAGCGTGCGCATGCGATCAAGGATCTGGCCGAAGTGGGGGCGCTGCTGTCGTTGCGTGACAGTGGACCGTTGGCCGCCGATGTGATGATCGGCAGCGACGCATTGCGCGCCGGTGTACGTGCGGCGCTGGATGCGCTGGCCGCACAGGTCGGCGCGGCTGGCGCTGATGCGGGCACCGCGTTCGCCGCGTGGCGCGGCACCGACATGGGCGGCCTGGAAAAGCCCGCCGCCAACGCGTCGGTCAGCGTGGTGGCCGTGGCCGGGCGTCCGACGCTGGTGGTCGACCCGGCAGCGGCGGGCAAGGTCGCCGGGCTGTTCGCCGAACAGTGGCGCAGCTATGCGCTGGGCCGCAGCCTGCAGGTCAGCGCAGCAGGAACGCCCAGACTGGATGGTGACCAGGTGCTGCTGAGCCGGCTCGGCAACATCGCCGGCACGATGGAGGTGGTCACCCGCGCCGATCGCAGCGCCAGCTTCGATCTCGGTGCGCTGTCGGCCGACGGCCGCCTGCCCGAGCAGGTGGTGATCGATGTCTCGGCAGCCCCCAACGCGGCCGGGCAGGGCGCAGTGGCGACGATCTACTTCAACGACTATCTGCTGGGCGGCAAGGTGCTGTCGGCCAACGGCCAGCCGCAACGGCTGGTGGCCAAGGTGCCGGCCTACGCGCTTTCGGCGCGCAACGAGATCCGTGTCAGCTTCCTGCGCCAGCCGGCACGCCCCTACTGCCACGATCCGGCCACCGGCTATCCGGTATCGATCCTGCCCAGCAGCCACCTGACCCTGGCCAAGCGTTCGCTGGGCAGTGATTTCGTCGGTGCCAGCAGCCAGTTGTCACGCGGTAACCAGGTGTTCGTGCCCGGCGCCTGGCTGCAGGATGCGCCGGCCTCGCTTGGCAAGGTCATCGCGGTGGCCAGTGCAGTGGGCGCTTCGCCGGAGGCGTCGGAGCTGAAGGTGGTCGACGCCGGTGCCGCGGTCAGCCCAGGCGCGCCATGGCTGGCCTTCGGCGTCGCACCGGCCGGTGTCGACGTGGCCGGCCTGAAGGACGGCCACCTGCTGATCGGTGGCACGTCGCAGCCGCTGCTGGATGTCAGCGGCCTGGATCGCGCCGCAGTGGTGCAGGTGGGCACATCCGGCGGCCAGCTGGGCGTTCTCTACAACGACCTCGGTGTGCAGGCACCGTCGTTCACCGCTCCCTTCCGGCTGCTGCGCGGCGATCTGGCCGTGCTTGATGGCAGTGATGCCGTGCGCGAATTCGACCGCCAGGATCCCTATGGCACGCGCATCGCGCAGGATGGCAATCCGCAATCGAAGTGGGAACGGCACATGGTCTGGTTGCTGCTGCTGGTCGGCGTGATCGTGTTCGCGCTGCTGGCCGCCCGCGTCACCCAGGTACGCCGCCGCAAGTCCGCCAACGCAGGACATTGATCCATCGTGGACGGTCTGTTCTGGAACATCCAGCTGGCCAACTACTACGCCGCCCTGGAAACCACGGCGGCGGCGGTGGCCGTGCTGATCCTGATCTCCAGCCTCGATGATCTGTTCATCGATGTCTGGTACTGGGTGCGCGAGAGCTGGCGCGCGCTCACCATCAAGCGCCGTGATGCGTACCGGCCGCTGACCCAGGAAGACCTGCTGCAGCGGCCGGAACAGCCGCTGGCGATCATGGTGCCGGCGTGGATGGAGTACGACGTCATCGCGCAGATGGTGGAGAACATGATCAACGTGCTCGACTACCGCGAGTACGTCGTGTTCGTCGGTACCTATCCCAACGACCAGCAGACCATCGACGAAGTCGAGCGCATGCGCCGCCGCTACAAGCGCCTGCGCCGCGTGGAGGTGCCGCACGACGGGCCGACCAGCAAGGCCGACTGCCTGAACTGGCTGATCCTGGCGATCTTCGATTACGAGAAGCGCCATGACATCGAATTCGCCGGCGTGATCCTGCACGACAGCGAAGACGTGCTGCACCCGATGGAGCTGCGCTTCTACAACTACCTGCTGCCGCGCAAGGACATGATCCAGCTGCCGGTCACCTCGCTGGACCGCGAATGGTACGAACTGGTTGCTGGCGTCTACATGGACGAGTTCGCCGAATGGCATGCCAAGGACCTGGTGGTTCGCGAGAGCGTATCCGGCATGGTGCCGTCGGCTGGCGTCGGTACCTGCTTCTCGCGGCGGGCATTGCTGGCGTTGAGTGCGCAGACCGACAACCAGCCCTTCAACACCGACAGCCTCACCGAGGACTACGATGTTGGTGCACGGCTGGCGGCGATGGGCATGCAGTCGATCTTCGCCCGCTTCCCGGTGCAGTTCCGCGTGCGTCGGCCATCGTGGTTCGGCTGGGGGCCGGTACGCGAGCGCACCCAGCAGATGGCGCTGTGCGTGCGCGAGTACTTCCCCGACAACTTCCGCGCCTCGTACCGGCAGAAGGCGCGCTGGGTGCTGGGCATCGGCCTGCAGAGCTGGGAGTCGCTGGGCTGGCGCGGCTCGCTGGCCACCAAGTACCTGCTGGCACGCGACCGCAAGGGCATCATCACCTCGTTCGTCAGCATCATTGCGTACATCATCTTCCTGCAGTTGCTGCTGTTCTGGCTGTTGAAGATGACCGGGGTGTGGACGATGCAGTTCCCCAGCGTGTTCCAGGCCGGTACCTGGCAGATGAATGTCGCACTGCTGACCACCGCGGCGCTGGCGACCCGGGTCGTGCAGCGCTTCTACTTCGTCAACCGGCTGTACGGCTGGGAGCATGCTCTGATGTCGATCCCGCGCATGGTGGTCGGCAACATGATCAACTTCATGGCCACCGCCCGTGCGTGGAAGGTGTTCCTGGCCTATCTGCTGTTCGGCAAGCGCATGGTCTGGGACAAGACCATGCACGACTTCCCGGATGCGGGACAGCTGGTGCAGACCCGCAAGCAGCTGGGCGAGCTGTTGACCACCTGGCAGGCCGTGGAGCCGGAACGCCTGAAGCAGGCACTGGAGCAACAGCAGGAAGGCCGCCAGCAACCGCTGGGCCGCATCCTGCTCACCCACGGCTGGTTGGATGATGAAACGCTGGCCGAGGCGATCGCCTTCCAGGGGGACCTGCAGCGCGCGGTGATCGATGTGGACTACCTGCGGGCCTGCCAGTTCCCGGTCAGTGCCGATGCCTGCGTGCAGTGGCGCATGCTGCCGCTGCCGCCACGCCAGGAGGGGACACTGCGGCTGGCCGTGGCCAGCCCATTGCCCGAAGACGCGTTGGCGCTGCTGAAGCAGGAAACCCGCAGTGAGCACATCGAACAGAGCATCGCCCGCGAAAGCGAAATCAACGCCGGTTTGCGCCTGATCGGCGGCGACCAGCACTGGCAGCTGGACAACGTACCCTTGCTGGGCGACCTGCTGGTGGAGATGCGCCTGATCGACCACGCACGCTTCGAGATCGCGCTGGACGCGTACAAGCCGCAGCGCGATGGGCGCATCGGCGATTACCTGGTCAAGCAGGACATCACCACTGAAGATGCCGTAGCCCAGGCCATGCAGGAGCAGCGCCGGCGTGCGGCTGCGCTGCAGTCGCGGCCTCCCGGAGCCTTGCCTGCATGAAGACTACGCTGCTGTCCACCGTCATTACCGTGGCACTGGCCACGGCCGCCGCGCCGGTGCTGGCACAGGCCGATGCGGCGCTGCCGCTGTCCGGCGCTGCCTACCGCATCGCCGAGCAGGCGTTTGCCGCCTATGAGCGCGGTGACTACCGCGCGGCTTACCAGCAGTCCACTGAGGCCATCCGGCTGCGCCCGGATGTGGTGCGGCTGCGGCTGCTGCAGATCTATGCGTTGCAGAAGCTGGGGCGGGGGGCCGAGGCGCAGCAGCAGGCGCGTCGCGCACTGGACGCGGGGTTGAAGGATCCGGCCTTGCCAGCGCTGGCGGCTGCCACCGCTGCACGCAGCACCTCCACGGACGGCACCGGCGCGCGCGCTGCATCGCCATCGCGTCCGGTCGGCAGTGCGGCCGACCGCAGCAGGCAGCAGGCCTACGCGCTGGCCACCGATGCCTACGCCGCCTATGACGCTGGGCGCATGGGAGAGGCCGCCAACAAGGCCGAGCAGGCTTTCCGGCAGCAGCCGAAGCAGGGCGCCTGGGCGTTGCTGTGGGTGGCCACACTGGAGGCGCAGCAGCAACCCGAAAAGGCCGACGCTGCCATTGCCACCGCGCTGCGGCTGGGCGCGCCGAATGTCGATGAACTGCGCGCGCGGCGTGTGGTGCTGGACCACCAGCGCGCGCTGCTGCAGGCCCAACAGGCCTATCGGTCGCTGTCCACGCAGGACGATGCCGCGGCCGTCGCGCAGGCGCGCGCCGCCGTCGAACTGGCACCAGAGGTAGCCTCGTACCGGTTGCTGCTGATCACAGCGCAGCTGCAACAGGGACAGTTGGCCGACGCCGAGCGCAGTGCCGATCAGGCGCTGCAGGCCGACGGCCGGGATCTCAACGCCCGGGTGATGCGCGGCTATCTGCGCCAGCGCCAGGGCAGTACGGTGCTCGCCAATGAGGACTTCGACGCGGCGCTCGCAATGCCAGGGTCAACAAGGCAACAGCGCAACGTGCGCCTGCTGGCCGTGGATGCGGCCCTGGCCGCCGGGGATCGCGCACGTGCCGCTGCACTGATGGCGCCGCTGAGGGCGGCAGCGCCTGCCGGTGAGAGCGACGTACGGACACAGCAATTGCTGCAGCAGGGCATCGAACAGCGCGCCAAGGCGATCGGTTCCAGTCGCGAGCTTCCGCGGATGAGTGCGCAGGCCTATCCGGCGCCGTTCCAGCACTGCCAGCCGGGTGACACAGGCAACGTCTGCGAGCTGATGCCGGCCGACCTGCAGGGCGACGGTGGCGCCGCTCAGCGCGCATATGCAGCCTACGCGCGGCATGATTACGCCGAGGCCATCGGTGAGGCACGGCAGGCCGCGCAACTCGCACCGGACGATGCGAGCCTGCAAGGCCTGCTGACCACGGCGCTGGCGGCAGGCAACCGCAGCCAGCAGGACGAAGCGCGGCAGCGCCTGGATACGGCGCTGGCGCAGCGTCCTGACAACGCGGGGGCGCTGATGCAACGCGGCTACCTCAACCAGAAGGCACGCGAACCGGCGCGTGCACTGTCCGACTTCCGGGCCGCCGAGGCCACCGGCAAGGCACCCAAGAGCGTGGTGCTCGACCAGGCATACGCGAGCGCGGCCAACGGCGATCATCCACAAGCGGTATCGCTGCTGCGTAGCGCCATTGATCGCGCCGATGCCGGCGAGCTGCCACTGGATGCGCATCAGCGCTACAACGTGCGCAACGCCATTGCCAATTATTCGCGCGAGTGGGGCGTGATCGCCTCGGCCGGCTTCCGTGGCGCGCGCCAGGCGGCGACCAATGTCGGCGGCGCGGCGATCAGTACACCGGGTGATTCGGTGTTCAGCACGCTGGAAGCCTTCTGGCGCCCTCCGGCTTTCAACGACCAGCACGGCACGCTGGAGCTCTACGCGCGGCTGCTCAACACCCTGTACGACCAGGGGGGCACCTACGAATCGATCCGCGCGGTGGACCCATGCACAGGTGAATCGACACCGGATGCACGCGCACGCGCCGAACGTCTCAGCCATTCGCGTTCCACCACTGGCTGGCCGTCGACCATCGCTTCGTTCGGCATGCGCTACGCCTTCGGCCAGACCGGCCTGAGCGCCGGCATCGAGCGCCGCCAGTTCCTCGGCAGCGCCACCCGCGCGGGCGATGTCTATCCCGCCTCGGCGGCCGTGCAGTGCAGCCTGCAGTTGGCCCTGAATCCACCACTGGAAGCCAGCACACTGGCCCGCTATCGGTTGGCCAGTGGTTCCGGTGGCTGGATGTCCTACCTGACATACGGCTATTACCACGGCACCGACCTGCGTACCGACGTGAACCAATGGTGGATGGTCAGCGGCTACGCGCAGGGCGGCTATACCTGGGATGACAACAGCGCGCACTTCACCCTCGATGCGCTCGATGCCAATGGCACGCCGGTGCGGCGGATCGGCGATGCCAACGGGCGCCTGCACCGCGAACAGTGGTTCGCTGCCGGTGAACTGCGCGCCGGCCGCAGTTTCCGCTTTGGTGCCGGGCAGACCCACTGGGTGGTCACGCCGTATGTGGTGGTGGGAGCGGATTGGCTGGACCAGCGCTCGCGCGTGCGTGACATCCGTTACCCGTTGTTCCCGGCGCAGTCGTTCGCACTCAACGATACGCAGCGCAGCTGGTCACTCGGCGCAGGGCCGGGCGTGGGCACGCGCTACTGGTTCCGCGAGGATCACTACAACACGCCGCGTTCCTACCTGGACCTGACCGTGCAGTACCGCTTCGCGATCGGTGGCGGTGATACGCAGCGCGCGAAGGGCCTGTTCGCCACCGCCATCCTCTACTACTGAGGCAACCCCCAGCGCCGCCGCAGCGCCGCCGCCTGCGGCGTGTCCTGGGTCAGCCACGGCTCCAGCGCATAGACCAGCACGTGCTGTGCGCCGCTGTCGCGTGCCCAGGCCAGCTGCCGTTGG
>DQIG01000328.1:0-2026 GCA_003525885.1 Stenotrophomonas sp. | reverse complement strand
TGCCGTTGGATGCGCGCTGCATCGGCGGTTTCGCCCTTGAACCCGCTGCCATCAGCAGCGCCACCCGGCAGTTCGCGGAACAGTTCGACGATCGCATCGAAGCCGATGCCCTGCGCGTGGAAATGATCGAGCAACGGCTGAAGCTGCTGCACGTTGCCGGCGCCGGCTACGCCCACGCCGTCCTGCACCATCGGCCGCAGCGTGGCCTGTGCCAGCACCGCCTGCCACAGCGTGACCAGGTTGCCATCGGTCTGCAGGCGGCTGAAGTAGCACGAAATCGCGCAGTCACCGCCACGCGCGCTGGCGGCCTGCACCAGCCCGTGCAGCCACTGCGCCAGCCATTGCTGGCGGGCCGGATCGGCCCAGTGGTACTGCTCCAGTTCGTAGGGCAGGTACCAGCCGTCGAAGGACGGTTGCTGGGCCCAGGGGGCCTGTGCCAACCAGCTGCGTGCGTGCGCCAGGCTGTCGGTCAGGAACGCCTTCAGCGTGGCATCGTCGGCACCGATCGCCTGCCACCAGCGGTGCTGGAAGGGCAGGCCGACGCGGATGCGGATGTCGTTCTCGCTGGCGGTGGTGAACAGCTGCTGCAGGCTGCTGTCAGGCAGCAACCAGTCGCCGTCGCTGCCACCGAGGATGCCGGTCCATTGCAGCACCAGCTGCCTGCAGCCCAGCGCATGTGCCAGCTTCAACGAGCGTTGCCAGTCGGCCGGGCCCCATTGCATGTGGCTGCGCCAGGGCTGCAGGAAGGTGCCATCGACCTGCACTGGTAGCGAGCAGCCGGGCAGGGGGGCGAGCGTAGCGGCCAGCGGTGCCAGTACCGCCGCGCGCAGCAGCCGGCGGCGCAACGGCGAAGACGGATCCGTGGGAAGGTCGGGCCGAACCATGCCCGCATCATCCCAGAGCGCCGTGCGCGGCAGGTGAACCCCGCACCCGGTAGTGCCGGCCGCTGGCCGGCATCTCCTACCGCTTATTCCAACGCGTAGCGCAGGGTGAACAGCACCGCTACCAGCCACACCGCCGGATGCACTTCGCGCCAGCGGCCGGTGCCCGCCTTCAGCGCGGCATAGGCGATGAAGCCGAACGCCAGGCCGTTGGCAATGGAGTAGGTGAACGGCATCGCCAGCGCACACAGTGCGGCCGGCACCGATTCGGTCAGGTCGCTCCAGTCCACTTCCACCAGTTCGCGCAGCATCAGGCCGGCCACGAACAGCAGTGCGGGTGCGGTGGCATAGCTGGGCACCATCGCCGCCAGCGGCGAGAACAGCAGCGCGGCCAGGAACAGCGCCGATACCACCAGCGCGGTCAGGCCGGTACGGCCACCCACCTGCACGCCGGAGGCGCTTTCGGCAAAGGCGGTGGTACTGCTGGTGCCGAGCATCGAACCGGCCACGATCGCGGTGCTGTCGGCGAACAGGGCGCGGCCCAGGCGGTTGGGGCGGTTCTCCGGCATCAGGCCGGCGCGCTTGGCCACGCCCACCAGCGTGCCGGTGGCGTCGAACACCTCGACCAGCACGAACACCAGGATGACGTGCACGAAGCCGGTGTGCAGCGCGCCCAGGATGTCCATCTTGAACAGCGTCGGCGCCAGGCTCGGCGGGGCCGCGAACACGCCCTTGAATTCGTTGTAGCCCAGGGCCATCGACAGCACCGTGACCACCAGGATGCCGATCAGGATGGCGCCGCGNNGCCAGCAGCGCGCGGCCGAAGCGCTTCTGCGCGCCCGGCAGTTTCAGCAGGCCGGCACGACCAACCACGCCGTACAGAGTGCCGGTGGCATCGAACACTTCCACCAGCACGAACACCAGCACCACCTGCAGCAGCACCGCGATCGGCGCGCCGCCGTCATGGTGGAGCAGGCCCGGCAGGTCCAGTTGCAGGAAGGTGGGTGCCAGGCTCGGCGGCAGCGAGACCAGGCCCTGGTACTGCACGTCGCCCAACGCCCAGCCCGCGCCGGTCACCGCCAGGATGCCGATCAGGATCGCACCGCGGATGCGGCGCGCTTCCAGTACCGCGATCAGCAGGAAGC
>DQIG01000372.1 GCA_003525885.1 Stenotrophomonas sp. | reverse complement strand
CTCGGCACGCCGCGCCGCGCCGCGTCCGGTCGCACCGGCCCGCGCCGTACCCAAGCAGGTGCAGCTGGAGCGCCTGTACGACGAATACTGGGATGCCTCGATGCGGTTGAACCCGCTGCAGGCCACTTTCCAGGGCGAACCCCGCTACAACGACCAGTTGCCCAACATCCTGTCGGCCACCTGGCGCCAGCAGTCGCACGACTTCACCACGCAATGGCTGGGCAAGGTCGAGAAGCTCGGCAGTGACGGCCTGCAGGGCCAGGACCTGCTCAGCTACGAGATCTTCGTGCGCGACGCGCGCGCATCGCTGGCCGCCGAGCGCTACCCGAGCTGGATGATGCCGATCAGCCAGTACTACAACATCGGCAGCATCATGGCGATCCTCGGTGCCGGTGCCGGCGCGCAGCCGTTCAACACCGTGCAGGACTACGACAACTGGTCGCGCCGTTCGCTGGGCATTCCCGAGTTGTTCGACCAGGCCATCGACAACATGCGCCAGGGCATGAAGGCCGGCGTGGTACAGCCACGCGACCTGATGGAAAAAGTCCTGCCGCAGCTGGATGCAGTGATCAAGCCGACCGCCGAAGAGAGCATCTTCTGGTCGCCGATCCGCACCATGCCGAACACCATCACGGCCGAGGACAAGGCGCGCATCAGTGCCGAATACAAGCGCATGATCGAACTGCGCATCATGCCAGCCTACCGCGCCCTGCGCGGCTTCATTGCCACCGAATACCTGCCTGCCACGCGCGCCAGCAGCGGCCTGGGCGCATTGCCCGATGGCCAGGCCTGGTACGCCAACCTGATCGTGCAGACCACGGCCAGCGACCAGACCGCCGCGCAGCTGCACGCGCTGGGCGAACAGCGCGTGCAGGAACTGCAGGCGCAGATCGCCACGGTGATGAAGGATGCCAAGCTGCGCGGCACCCCCACCAAGCTGCTGCGCAGCATGCGCAACGACCGCCAGTTCCAGTACGGCGATGCCAACGCGCTGATCAACCGCTATCGCCAGGTGCAGCAGCAGGTCAACGCACGCCTGCCGCAGGTGCTCGACACGCTGCCCAAGTCGACGCTGGAAGTGCGCGCAGTGGAACCGGAGCGTGCGCTGACCGCCGCTGCAGCGGCCTATCAGCCGTCGGCCGCCGGGCAACCGGGCGTGCTGTACGTGAACACCCGCGACCTGCCCAGCCGCAAGCGCTGGAACGTGCCGGTGCAGTACCTGCACGAAGCGATCCCCGGCCACCACGTGCAGCTGGGCCTGCAGCAGGAACTGGCCAAGCTGCCGCGCTTCCGCCGCCTCGGTGGCGATCTCGCCTTCGTCGAAGGCTGGGGCCTGTACGCCGAAACGCTGGGCGAGGACCTGGGCATCTACACCGATCCCTACGACCGCATCGGCTACCTGTACTCGCGCCTGCTGCGCGCCGCCCGCGTGGTGGCCGATACCGGCGTAAACGCACAGGGCTGGAGCAAGCAGCAGGCCGTCACCTACCTGCAGAAGACCGTGGACATGAGCAGCGATGACGCCAACGCCGAAGTCGAACGGATCATGGCCCAGCCCGGCCAGGCACTGTCGAACGTCGCCGGCCTGACCACCATTGTCGCCCTGCGCGACAAGGCCAAGGCACGCCAGGGTGCGGCCTTCGACCTGCGCCGGTTCCATGCAGAACTGCTGAAGGACGGCTCGATGCCGCTGGACGTGCTGGACCGCAAGATGGAGCGCTGGATGGTTCAGCCGGCCAGCGCGACACCCACGCCTTCACCCTGACCCCGCTGGAGCCACCATGCGCCCTGCCGTCGCCCTGTTCGCCGTCGTGCTGGGCCTGCTGCCGCAGGTGACATCCGCCGCACCGGTGCTGACCCCACCGGATGCGGGCATCGACGGCCTGATGCAGGCCTACGACGGCCAGGTACCCGGCGCTGCAGTTCTGGTGCTGCACGACGGGCAACCGGTGTTCCGCCGCGGCTACGGCCTGGCGGTGGTGGAGGACGGCACCACGGTCACCGCGGCCAGCAACTTCCGGCTGGCCTCGGTCAGCAAGCAGTTCACCGCTGCGGCGGTGCTGCTGCTGGTGGAAGACGGCCGGCTCGGGCTGGATCAGACTGCCCGGCAGTGGCTGCCCGAGCTGCCACCGGCAGCGGCAACCATCACGATCCGCCAGCTGCTCTCGCACACCGGTGGCCTGCTCGACTACGAAGACCTGATGGACCCGGCCGACGGCCGCCAGGTGCACGACGCCGACGTACTGATCCTGCTGTCGCGCCAGGACCGGCTGAACTTCGCACCCGGCACGCAGTACCACTACAGCAACAGCGGCTATGCGCTGCTGGCACTGATCGTCGGCCGCGCCTCCGGCCAGGATTTCGCAGCCTTCCTGCAGCAGCGCATCTTCCGCCCACTGGGTATGGACCACACTGTTGCCCACCAGGACGGCGTCGATACCATCGCCGCACGCGCCTATGGCTACAGCCGGACCGATGGCCGCTGGCAGCGCACCGACCAGAGCACCACCAGCGCCGTACTGGGAGACGGCGGGATCTATTCCTCGCTGGACGATCTCGCCCGCTGGGATGCGGCGCTGTACGACGACCGCCTGCTGTCGAAGGCCTCGCGCCGCGCGATGTTCAGCCCCGCCACATCGACGCCCGAACCGGATGTACCGCACTACGGCTTCGGCTGGCGCCTGAATGGCCCCGTGCAATGGCACAGTGGCGAGAGCATCGGCTTCCGCAACGTGATCGTGCGCCACCCGGAAAAGCACCTGACCGTGATCGTACTGACCAACCGCAACGACCCCGAACCCTATCCGCTGGCGCTGAAGATCGCCCAGCGCTGGCTGGACACCCTGCAATGACCGCCGATTCCGGTGCCCTGCTGGGCATCCACCACGCCGCAGTGATCTGCAGCGACTACGCCCGCTCGAAGGACTTCTATGTGCGCATCCTCGGCCTGCGCGTGCTGGCCGAGAACCACCGTGCCGCACGCGATTCCTGGAAGCTGGACCTGGCCCTGCCCGACGGTGGCCAGCTGGAACTGTTCTCCTTCCCCTCCCCGCCGCCCCGTCCAAGCCGCCCGGAGGCCCAGGGCCTGCGCCACCTCGCGTTCCGCGTGGCCACGCTGGAACCGTTCATCCAGCGCCTGGCTGCACATGGCGTGGTCTGCGAACCGATCCGCGTGGACGAGTACACCGGCCGCCGTTTCACCTTCTTCGCCGATCCGGATGGCCTGCCGCTGGAGCTGTACGAAGTCGGTTGAGCGTTTTTCAATCGTGATTCATCCATGCATGGCATGGATCTACGTGTCGACCAAGGTCGACACCCACCAAGTGCAGGCCGTGCCATTCCGACAGATTGCGGAGACCTGTCGAAGGCGGGGTGGGTCCGGTTGCGGGGGCGTGAGCCGCATGGATGCGGCGACCGAGCTTACA
>DQIG01000343.1 GCA_003525885.1 Stenotrophomonas sp. | reverse complement strand
TGGCCTGCTGCACCGGATGCAGGCAGCCGTCGGCTTGCTTCAGGTCTTCCACTGTGAACAGCGCGCGGCCGTCCAGCGTCGGCAAGAACTGGATGCAGGAGTTGACCGTCTTCAATTCCAGCTTGTCGCCGAGCAGCTCGCCGACCACCACTGTGCAGGCGCCGCAGTCGCCTTCGGCGCAGCCTTCCTTGGTGCCGGTGCAATGCAGGTCCTCGCGCAGGTGCTGCAGCACGGTGCGGGTATTGGGCAGGCCCTGGGCCTGGTGGATCTCTCCACGGTAATAAAACTGGATGGGGCGAATCGGTTCTGACATGTGTTTGCTCTATGTAATTGTCTACAAAACAGTTGCTGCTTTGCGGCGCGCTCCAGGGCGGATCGTGGGGCGCACTCTTATTGTTCGAGCGAGCGGGAAGCGCTTGTTCCGCACATGGGCGGATCTTTTTCTGCTTCCTGCACTGCCGTTTCTTGCGTGGATATGCATTCAAGAAACGTGCCGGGGTTCTCAAAGGATGGAACTGATTGTCCGCTTCGTTTTGTTGGAAACGATTGTCCAATTCCATCGTTTGACAATCCCGGGATGCGCCGCCTAGAGGTGGCGCATCCCGTTACTGCTGTTGCCTGCCGCTGCCTTATTCGCCAAGATAGACCAGCTTGAACAGGAAGATGGCGGCAATGATCCAGATTACCACCGACACGTCCTTTACGCGCCCGGTCAGCAGCTTCAGGCCGGCATAGCTGATGAAGCCCAGCGCCAGGCCGTTGGCGATCGAGTAGGTGAAGGGCATGACCAGCGCGGTGATCACGGCCGGCACGCATTCGGTGGTGTCATCCCAATCGATGTGCACCAGTTCGCGCACCATCAGGCAAGCCACGAAGAACAGCGCCGGCGCAGTCGCATAGGCCGGCACCACGCCCGCCAGCGGCGCGATGAACAGGCACAGCAGGAACAGCACGGCAATTGCCACTGCGGTCAGGCCGGTACGGCCACCCGCTTGTACGCCGGCCGCACTTTCAATATAGGCAGTGGTGCTGGAGGTGCCAAGCAGGGAACCGGCGACGATGGCGGTGCTGTCAGCCATCAGCGCCTTGTTCAGGCGATCCATCTTGCCTTCCTTCATCAACCCGGCGCGCTGGGCCACGCCCATCAGCGTGCCGGTGGCGTCGAACAGTTCAACCAGGAAGAACACCAGCACCACGTTGAGCAAGCCCATCGACAGCGCACCCTTCACATCCAGCTGCAGGAAGGTCGGCGCCAGCGACGGCGGCGGCGCGAACACGCCGCTGAAGTGGTTGCCGCCGAACAAGAAGCTCAGTACGGTGACCAGCAGGATGCCGATCAGCAGTGCACCGCGTACCTTCAGCCTGTCCAGCGCCACGATCACCAGGAAGCCGATGATGGCCATCACCGCCGCCGGATGGTGCAGGTCGCCCATGGTGACGAAGGTGGCGGGATTGGCGGCGATGATACCGGCGCTCTTCAGGGAGATGATCCCCAGGAACAGCCCGATGCCGGCCGGGATGGCCGTCCTCAGCGACTTCGGGATGCTCTTGATGATCAGTTCACGGATGCGCAGCAGGCTGACGATCAGGAACAGGCAGCCCGAGATCAGCACCGCGCCCAGCGCAGCCTGCCAGGGGAACCCCATGCCTTTGACTACCGCGTAAGCGAAGTAGGCGTTGAGACCCATGCCAGGCGCCAGGCCGATGGGGTAGTTGGCGTACAGGCCCATGATCAGGGTACCGACGGCGGCGGCCAGGCAGGTGGCGACGAATACCGAATCCTTGGGCATGCCGGCGTCGCCCAGGATGGAGGGATTGACGAAGATGATGTAGGCCATTGTCAGGAAGGTTGTCAGGCCTGCCAGCAATTCGGTGCGGACGGTGGTGCCGTTCTCGCTGAGTTTGAAGTATTTGTCTAGCGCGTTCATTATTGGTTGTCTCCGTTTGGTCCTTTTTTATACGCCGGAAAACTTGCCTGCTTGCGAGACAGGCAAAAAATGGGCGTTGCTTTGTGCGTATTGGTTGCAGCGTACGTAATGTCGTTTAATTTCATGGTGAGGACGTAAGTCGCGGGAAATAGCCACTATAAACATATTGTTATATGTGTATAAGGCGCTTAAAAAAGGCTTGTTGCAAGAGGATTGGTGCAGCGCATTGAGGATGTATGGGTATGGAATCCCGTTGATGCCGATAGCGTTTATGGCTTCGCCGCCGCCCGGTTCCAATAATCCGGCTGCGCATAAACCTCCTTCAGGTAATCGATGAAAAACCGCGTCTTGGCCGGCAAATGCCGTTGCTGCGGATATACCGCCATGATGTCGTAATGCGGCAGGGCGTAGTCGTCCAGCACCGTCACCAGCTCTCCCGAAGCCAGTTGTGCCTGGATTTCCCAGGTCGAGCGCCAGGCCAGGCCCAGGCCTTCGCCGGCCCAGCGGTGCAGCAGTTCGCCGTCGTTGCAGTCGAGATTGCCCTGCACCTTGACGATCACCGGCTTGCCATTTTGCTGGAAATACCAGCCGCGCTGCTGGCCGCCTTGCAGGTTGAAGGCCAGGCAATTGTGCTGGGCCAGGTCGTCCAGCGTCTTGGGCATGCCGTTGCGGTGCAGGTATTCGGGCGAAGCGCACACCACCCGGCGGTTGCTGGCCAGGCGCACGGCCACGAAGCTGGGTTCGATCGCGCCGCCGATGCGGATGCCCAGGTCGTAGCCTTCCTCGATCAGGTCCACCACGCGGTCGTTGAAGGAAATATCGATCTGCAACTGCGGGTGCTGCGCGGCCAGGTCGCGCAGCACCGGCGCCACGCAATGGCGGCCGAACACCAGCGGCGCGCTGACCCGCAAGCGGCCCTGCGGTGAACGCCGGCCGCTATCCAGTTCCGCTTCGGCGTCGTACAGCTCGGTCAGCGCCCGCACGCAGCGGTCGTAGTAGGCCTGGCCGGCGTCCGTCAGGCTTTGCTGGCGCGTGGTGCGGTGGAACAGGCGCACCCCCAGCCGCGTTTCCAGCCGGGCGATGGCCTTGCCCACCGCCGAGCGCGAGATGCCCAGCGCATCGGCGGCTTCGGTGAAGCTGCCCGATCGGGCCGTGGTGACGAAGGTCACCAGGCCATTCAACGATTCCAGCGGCAGCATTCTTTACTCCATATTGGGGACAAATAGTCCCGCACCAAGGGAGATCGAAGCGCTTTATGCGCCCGCATGTCAACTCCATCCTGTGTGCATCGCTCCGCTGGCGCCCCTCCCCCGCACCGAGATGAACGACATGACCGCCGCCCTGTTCCACCCCTTCGACTTGGCAGGCACCGCCCTGCGCAACCGCATCGCGATGGCCCCGATGACCCGCGCCCGCAACCCCGGCGCGGTCGCCAATGAACTCACTGCGCAGTACTACCGGCAGCGCGCCAGCGCCGGCCTGATCATCAGCGAAGGCACGCCGGTCTCGCCGCAGGGCCAGGGCTACATCGACGTGCCGGGCATCTGGTCTGCCGAGCAGGTGGACGGTTGGAAGCTCGTCACCCACGCGGTACATGCCGCGCAGGGCACGATCTTCGCCCAGCTCTGGCACGTCGGCCGCATGTCGCACTCCTCACTGCAGCCCAATGGTGGGCAACCGGTCAGCGCCGGCACGCGCCCCGTGGCCAGCGCACCGAAGAACACCTCGTTCGTCTATCTGGAAGACGGCAGCCGCGGCCACGCCGATCCCACCCCGGCACGTGCGCTGGCGACTGCAGAGATTCCCGGCATCGTCGACGACTTCGTGCGCGGCGCCGAGAATGCGATCACTGCCGGCTTCGACGGCATCGAACTGCATGCTGCCAACGGCTACCTGTTCGAGCAGTTCCTCAACCCGCTCATCAACCAGCGCGAAGACCGCTATGGCGGCTCGTTGCCCAATCGTGCGCGCTTGATCCTGGAGACCGTCGATGCGATGGCCCAGCGCATCGGCGCGCATCGCATCGGCGTGCGCCTGGCACCCAACAACCTCACCTTCGACATGCCGTTCTACCCCGACAACGAAGCCACCTATCTGTACCTGGCCGAGGAACTGGGCAAGCGCGGGCTGGCCTATGTGCACCTCAACGACAACCTGCAGGCCGGCCAGTCGGTACTGGGCGAGGCCTTCCTGCAACAGTTCAAGCAAGCCTACGGCGGCACCGTGATCCTGGCTGGTGGCATGACCCGCGAACGCGCCCTGCTGCTGGTCGAGGCCGGCACCATCGACCTGGCCGCGTTCGGCCAGCCGTTCATCGCCAACCCGGATCTGGTCGAGCGCCTGCAGCGCGACATTGCGTTGGCCACGCCGGACCGCAGCAGCTACTACGGTGGCGGCGAAGCAGGCTACCTCGACTACCCACGCGCACAGTAGGACCAGGCCCTGCGTGGATGCGGGCGTACACTGATGCGGGCGTACACTGCCTACCCGCATCCACCGGATCTGCCCATGGATACGCCCACCGCATCATTCATCGTCAACCTCGACGTCCCCGATCTCGCCGCCGCCGAAGCCTTCTACACGGAAGCCTTCGGCCTGCGCATCGGGCGCCGCCTCGGGCCGGATGCGGTGGAGCTTCTCGGTGGACCCGCGCCGCTGTATCTGTTGAAGAACGAGCCCGGCAGCGCCGCCACCGAGGACGGCGACGTGCGCGACTACGAGCGCCACTGGACGCCACTGCACCTGGACTGGGTGGTGGATGACATCGACGCCGCGCTGGTACGTGCAGTTGCAGCCGGGGCGACACTCGAGCAATCCGTGCGCGAGCGTCGCTGGGGTCGCATCGCCGTGCTGGCCGATCCGTTCGGCCACGGCTTCTGCCTGATCCAGTTCAGTGCTGAAGGCTACAACGCGCTGGTCGAATGACCGGCGCGACGTTCACCACGGCAACGGCACTGCTTCGCCGTTGGCACGCTCGCCGTAGTACAGCGACGGCAGCAGTCGCGAGAGGAAGCTGAACTCCGTGTAGCAATGCTTGAGCAAGCCCAGGCCGACCGCGTCTCCGGCCTCGCGCTGCGGATCAGAACTATCCAGGCCGAGCACGAAGCGGCTGCGCAGCACACAGCCAAACGGCGTATCACGCGCCACGTGCAGCATCTGCCCATCGCAGGGATCGCACTGTGCATCCAGACGCACGTGATCACCGAAGCCGATGCGCGCGGCGATCACCGCCGATACATCGCCTGCATCCTGTGCCGCCTGCAGGCGCTCGGGCACCAGCAGCGTGCGCGGGTCATGGAACTTCAGGCGCGCCGCCACCGGCGGAATGTCGGCCAGTGATTCCACGGCATGGATGCTGGCGCCGTGGTAACTGCGTCCACGCTGCCAGGCCGCGTCCCAACCGCGATGCTCGACATGATCGACCGGATGCCACCAGCGGATGTGCTGGGTGGTCTCGAAGAAGGTGAACCACCAGTCCAGCATACGGCCCTTGCAACCGTGCAGATCGGTGCGCACCGCCACCAGCAGGGTGCCGTCTTCGCGGCGCTGGATGCCGGTCTCCAGGTGCATCGGCGCCGGGTCGAGCAGATCGTGGTGGTCCAGCCAGGCGCGAGCGGTCACAGCGGTATCCATGGGAGTCTCCTACGGGTTGGGAGACCCGACAATACGGAAACGTCTTTCGTTTCGCAATTAACCGGGTGCGGTAAGATGGGCGCAATGAACAGCACCACCCTGCCCGAGCCCACATCATCAACCCGCCGCCGCGGCCGCCCTGCGCGACCGGAAGCCGAAGTCCGCCACGCCGTGCTGCAGGCCACGCTGGAGCTGCTGCTTGCACAGGGTTACGAGGCCACCACCATCGAAGCGGTGGCCACACATGCCGGGGTCGCGAAGAAGACCGTGTACCGCCACGCCGGCAACCGCGAGGAACTGGTCGGGTTGGCGGTGCGCGAATGGACCGACGGCTTCGCGCCGCAACTGCAGCGCGATGCGCGGGATGCCGGCGAGGTGATGCCGTTGCTGCAGGCCATCCTGCACGCGGTATGCGCGCAGGCGCTGTCGGCGCAGGCGGTGCAGGTGTTCCGCCTGCTGGCCACCGAATTTCCCGGCAAGGACGCGCTGCTGCAGGCCTATCTGGACAACGGCATCGAACGCGGCCGTGCGCTGCTGGCCGACTGGCTGGCGCGCCAGCAACAGCGTGGGCTGCTGCGCGAGGGAGATCCGGTGCGCATGGCGCGGCTACTGCTGGCGATGGCCGTGGCCGAACCGCTGCGCGAACGCGTGATCGGCGTGGTGGCCGAGGATGCGCCGGTAGACGTGCATCTAGGTGAGTGCGTGGCATTGTTGGCGCCGGTGCTGCAGGCGCCGTAAGGTTGCTCCATCCACGCGTGGCGTGGATCTACCAGCCGATCCCGATTCGTTGGTCGGCAATGGCCTGCCCGGTGGGTGCCGACCGTTGGTCGGCACTCCTGCAGCAACTCACTCCCGCAGCATATCCACGAACGCACGCAGCGCACCCGGCATCTGCCGCTGCTTCGGGTAGTACAGCGCGAACCCTGCGAACGGTTCGCTCCAGTCTTCCAGCACCGCCACCATCTGCCCGGATTCGATGTACGGTCGCGCGGTGTCTTCCAGCACATAGGCCAGGCCAATGCCATCGAGCACCGCGCCGACCACGGTGCCCTGCTCGCCCAGCGTCAACCGCCCCGGCACGTCGATTTCCAGTGCCTGCCCATCGCGCTCGAACTGCCACTTGTACAGATGCCCGCTGGCGAAGCGGAAGCGGATGCATTCGTGCGCCGCGAGGTCGCGTGGGTGCTGCGGCGCGGGGTGCCGGCGGAAGTAGTCCGGCGCGCCAACGATCAACCCGCGCAGCGGCGGCCCCATCGGCACCGCCACCATGTCCTCGGGCACGAACTCGTGCAGGCGCACGCCGGCGTCGTAACCCTCGGCGACGATGTCGACCAGGCCGTCGTTCTCGGTCAGTTCCACCCGCACGTCCGGATGCGCGTGCAGGAAGCGCGCCAGCCGCGGCCCCAACTGGGTCGCCACTGCCGCGCGAGTGGCATTGATGCGCAGCAGGCCGGCCGGGGCGGCGCGGAACTGGTTCATCTCTTCCAGCGCGTCATGCACCTGGCCCAGCGCCGGCTGCAGGCGCTCCAGCAGGCGCTGCCCAGCCTCGGTCAGGGCCACGCTGCGCGTGGTGCGATGGAACAGGCGTACGCCCAATGCTTGCTCCAGCAGGGCGATGCGCTTGCTGATGTAGGCCGGGGAAGCGCCGACCTCTTTGGCCGATTCGGCAAAGCTGCTGCGGCGGGCCACGACGCAAAACAAGCGCAGGTCTTCAAGCAATGGGGAATTGTTCACGGTTCGTAGCGGATTGGATCAACGATACGTAGATTATAGCCACGCATCTCCATTGCTACGATCCGCCCTGCAGGCGACGCCGTATCACGTCGAACTCGGGCGTGGCTTTACGCTTGACCGGATCGGACAAGCCTTTTTCCTGGGCATCCCAGTAAGCCCAGGGTACCTTCCCTTTGCCCAACTCATAGTCCATGGCATCCCAATTGTCTTCGCGGAACGCATAAAAAGCCCAGTGCACGCCGGCCTGCTGCAGCACAGTCAACACGTCATCGAGATAACGTTCGCAACTGTCGAGCGTGCGGATACAGCCGAACTCGCCGGCCACCATGCGCGACATGGGAATGCCGTGGGTACGCGCCCAGGCCAGCGGCTGCTCAAGATAAGCCGCGACGCGCCTTGCATCCCAATATTGTGCCGCGCCGCCGAAACGGCTGTCGCCGGGATAGCGCAACGGCGGCT
>DQIG01000349.1:4742-5069 GCA_003525885.1 Stenotrophomonas sp. | reverse complement strand
CCACGCCATGCGTGGATGCGGTGCCATGCGAGCATGGCACCCACCCGGCCAAGGAATCAGGCGATGGTTTCCAGCCCACCCATGTACGGGCGCAGGGCCTCCGGCACGGTGATGCTGCCGTCGGCATTCTGGTAGTTCTCCATCACCGCGATCATCGCGCGGCCGACGGCCACGCCCGAACCGTTCAGCGTGTGCGCCAGTTCCGGCTTGCCGGTGGCCGGGTTGCGCCAGCGCGCCTGCATGCGGCGGGCCTGGAAATCACCACAGTTCGAGCACGAGGAAATTTCGCGGTAGGTTTCCTGCGACGGCAGCCAGACTTCCAGGTCG
>DQIG01000349.1:570-4587 GCA_003525885.1 Stenotrophomonas sp. | reverse complement strand
AGACTTCCAGGTCGTAGGTCTTGGCCGAGCCGAAGCCCATGTCGCCGGTGCACAGCAGCACCTTGCGGTACGGCAGGCCCAGCTTTTCCAGCACCACTTCGGCGCAGCGGGTCATGCGCTGGTGTTCGGCGTCGCTGTCTTCCGGGCGGCTGATCGAGACCAGCTCGACCTTCTCGAACTGGTGCTGGCGGATCATGCCGCGCACGTCGCGGCCACCGCTGCCAGCCTCGGCACGGAAGCACATCGAGTGGGCGGTCATGCGCAGCGGCAGGCGCTCGGCGTCGACGATCTCATCGCGCACGATGTTGGTCAGCGGCACTTCCGAGGTCGGGATCAGGTAACGCGTGGAGTCGCCCACGGCGGTCTTGAACAGGTCGTCCTCGAACTTCGGCAGCTGGCTGGTACCGCGCAGCGAGTCAGCGTTGACCAGCAGCGGCACGTTGGTTTCCTCGTAACCGTGCTCGCCGGTGTGCAGGTCGACCATGAACTGGGCCAGGGCGCGGTGCAGGCGCGCGATCGGGCCGCGCAGGACGGTGAAGCGCGAACCGGACAGCTTGGCCGCGGTCTCGCCGTCCAGCCAGCCGTTGCGGGCGCCCAGTTCGACGTGGTCGAGCACCTTGAAATCGAACTGGCGCGGGGTACCCCAGCGGGCCTGCTCGACGTTGTCGCTCTCGTCGGCACCGGCCGGCACGTCATCGGCCGGCAGGTTCGGAATGCCCATCGAGATCGCGTCGATCTTCTCGCGCAGTTCGTCCAGCGCCACTTCCGAGGCCTTCAGTTCGTCGGCGAAGGCAGCGACCTCGGCCATGATGGCCGAGACGTCCTCGCCCTTGGCCTTGGCCTGGCCGATGGCCTTGGAACGGCTGTTGCGCAGGCTCTGCAGCTCCTGGGTCCGCACCTGGATGCGCTTGCGATCAGCCTCCAGGGACTCCAGGGCAGACACGTCGAGCTCGAAGCCGCGGCTGGTGCGCAGGCGTTCGGCGAGGTCGGCGGGCTGGTGGCGGAGCAGGGCTGGATCAAGCATGGCAGGTGTCGTGGTGGGTATCAGGGATGGGATTATCGCTTGTTATTCGGATTTCTGCCGCCCGGTTCATTCCCGCCGTGGCAGAATCGAGCCATTCCGTACTGGTCCGGTCCATGTCTGCACCCCGCTCGTCGTCCGCCAAGTCGTTCACTGTGCATATCCCGCGCAACGCCCTGAAGATCGCCGGCATCGCCTTCGGCGTGGGCGTTCTGCTGTTCGTGCTGGTCTGGTTGACCGGCCGCGACAAGGAATTCTTCCGAGCCGACCCGGCCGCGCAGACCCCGCAGGAGACCGCGCAGGTGGAGCCGCTGCCCGAGCCGCTGGCTGCAGCCGCAGGCTCCAGCGACATGCCTGATGCCAAGCCGGCCCCGGTCGAGGAAGAGGCCCCGAAGCTGGTCGAAACCGCGCCGCCACCGCCGGCGCCCGTCGCTGAAGCGGCCCCGGCCGCGCCGACGCCTGTGCCGGCTGCCACCGGCAACAGCCAGCCAATGCCGATTGCCGGCCAGTCGCCGCCGCCTACCTACCCGGCCGCCGCGCTGCGCGCCGGCGAGACCGGCAGCGTGGTGGTCCGCGTGGACGTGGATGCCACCGGCTATCCGAACAATGCCACCGTGATCCAGCGCAGCGGCTCACGCGAGCTCGACCGTGCCGCGACCGATGCCGTGCGCCGCTGGCGCTTCACTCCGGCACAGAGCAACGGCCAGGCCGTACCGGGCAGCATTGAAGTGCCGTTCGATTTCAAGACCCAGTAACTGAACGTTGCCCGGCAGGCAAACTGAACCCTGCCGGTCGCGTTGACGCAACGCTGACACTTCCCGCCGCCGGCTCGCGCAACACTCTCCCCGTCGTCAGTTGACGGAAGGAGTTTGCGATGACCGCCACCACCCACGAAGACCTTCATTCGCCGCAGTTGCAGCGCGATGCCAGCGAACAGCACAAGCCCACGTCGCCCTGGATGTGGATTGCGCTGATCGTGGCGATGTTTGCCGCCGCGCTGCTCTGGCTGCGTCACTCGAACCAGGAAGACGTGGCGCCGGCGCCAGTTGGCGAGCGCATGCTGCCCGCCCCTGAGCAGGCGCCGGTCGCCGACGCACAGGAGCCTGCTGCCCGCCAGGCCGCACCGGCCGGCAACCAGCACAAAGCCGCTCCTGCGGTACGTAATCGCGAGGCGCGCCCGCTGGCAGGCAACAGCAAGCCGACCTACCCCGCTGCCGCGCTGCGCAACGGCGTGCAGGGCAGCCTGGTTGCCAGCCTGAATGTCGATACCCGTGGCCAGGTGACCAATGCCGTGATTGTTTCGCGCAGCGGCGAACGCAGCCGTGATCTGGATCGTGCGGTGCTGAGCGCCGTGCAGAACTGGAAGTTCCAGCCGGCGATGCATGAGGGCCGTGCAGTGGCCAGTGTGGTGCGGGTTCCGGTGGATTTCCGTACCGAACAGCGTTGATCGCGGACGAGGGGTTCGTGATGTTTAGACGGAGGCTTCGGCCTCCGTCCTTTTATGCGGAGAAGCGTGCCAACCAAGGTTGGCACCCACCGGGTGATGTGAGTGTTGTGCCGACCAAGGTTGGCAGCTACCGGAGATCGCGATCCGCCGGGCATGGCCTGGCGGACGCGGGCCGGGTCAGGTCAGGTTGAATCCGGCGCTGCGGGCGAGGCCATCGAAGTCCGGGAAGGACGTAGCGACGTTGGCGATGTCGTTGATGCGCACTTCGCCGTCGCTGATCTGGCCGGCGATGGCAAACGCCATGGCGATGCGATGGTCACCGTGGCTTTCGATGGTGCCGCTGCCCAGGCGCACGCCGCCGTGCAGGGTGGCGCCGTCTTCGGTTTCGTCCACCTGCATGCCCAGCGCACGCAGGCCGGTGGCCATCGCCGCAAGGCGATCGGATTCCTTCACCCGCAGCTCCGCCGCGCCGCTGACCACGGTCTGGCCTTCGGCGGCGGCGGCGGCCACGAACAGCGCCGGGAACTCGTCGATCATGTCCGGCACCAGTGCCTCGGGAATGCGCGCCCCCTTCAGCGGTGCGTAGCGCACCACCAGATCGGCCACCGGCTCGCCGCCTTGCTCGGCCGGATTCTCTTCGGTGATGTCCGCGCCCATCAGGCGCAGCGCGTGCAGCAGGCCGGTGCGACGCGGATTCAGGCCGACCTGTTTCAGTCGCAGCTCGGAGCCGGGAATGATGCTGGCGGCGACCAGGTAGAACGCGGCCGAAGAGAAGTCGGCCGGCACCACGATGTCCGTGGCGCGCAGGCGCTGGCCGCCCCGCAGGCGGGCCTTGCCGGGCGAGAACTCGATCTCCACGCCGAATGCCGAGAGCATGCGTTCGGTGTAATCGCGGGTCGGGTGCGGTTCCAGCACGCTGGTTTCGCCCTGCGCGTACAAACCGGCCAACAATACGGCCGACTTGATCTGCGCACTGGCCACCGGCGAGGCGAAGTCGATGCCGTGCAGCGCCTGGCCGCCATGCACCTGCAGCGGCGGCGTGCCGTCGCTCTCGGTGTCGATTTTCGCGCCCATCTGCGACAGCGGGCCGGTCACGCGGCGCATCGGACGACCGGACAGCGACTCATCGCCGATCAGCGTGCAGTCGAACGCCTGGCCCGCCAGCAGGCCGGCCAGCAGGCGCATGCCGGTGCCGGCGTTGCCGCAGTCCAACGGTGCGTCCGGCGCTTTCAGGCCGTCGATACCAACGCCGTGCACGATGCGCTGCGACGGGCTGGGGGTTTCGATGCGCACACCCAGCTGGCTGAAGATGCGCGCGGTCGCGCGGGTGTCCTCGCCTTCCAGGAAGCCTTCGATATGCGAAGTGCCATCGGCCAGCGCGGCGAACATCACCGAGCGGTGCGAGACCGACTTGTCGCCGGGAATGGTCAGGCTGCCCTGCAGCGGCTGGCCCTTGCGGGCAATCCAGTGTTGCGCGTTGCTCATCGTTCGATCATTCCGTAAACGCCGGCAACGCCGGCGATGCATCAGGGATGCGGCGGCCGTGGCC
>DQIG01000349.1:0-412 GCA_003525885.1 Stenotrophomonas sp. | reverse complement strand
CGTGGCCGCCGCGGCAGCACTCAGGGCACGGCCACCGGATAGGAGCCCAGCACCTTGATCTGCGCCGAGTGCGCTTCCAGCTCGGCCAGCGCGGCCTGCATCGGCGCATCGTCGATGTGGCCGGCCAGGTCGATGAAGAAGCCGTACTCCCACTTGCCGTGGTGCGACGGCCGCGACTCGATGCGGTTCATGCTGATGCCGTGGCGGGCGAACGGGCTGAGCACGTCGAACAGCGCACCGGGCTTGTCATGGATGAACACCAGCACCGACGTGCGGTCATGGCCGGAGGTCGGGAAGATGTTGCGGCCCACCACCAGGAAGCGGGTGGTGTTGTCGGCATCGTTCTGGATCGGCTTGGTGACCACCTTCTTCAGGCCGTACACATGGCCGGCGCTCTCGCCGCCGATGGCGG
>DQIG01000347.1:14931-15228 GCA_003525885.1 Stenotrophomonas sp. | reverse complement strand
GTGCAGGGCGCAGCCCTGCCGCACTCCCCTCTTCCAAAATGTGAAGGCCGCGCGGTGACGAGCACACCGCCCCTTCGGCTAACATTCGTCCATGCCGCATACCACCACGACTCCGCCCGCATTGCAGGATGGCGACCTGCTGGCCGCCATCGACCTTGGCTCCAACAGTTTCCACATGGTCATCGCGCGCTACACGCTCGGCCAGCTGCGGGTGATCGACCGCCTGCGCGAGACCGTGCGCATGGCCGATGGGCTGGATGGCAAGGGTGGCCTCTCCGCAGCGGCCCGCCAGCGCGC
>DQIG01000347.1:14498-14769 GCA_003525885.1 Stenotrophomonas sp. | reverse complement strand
CCCGCCAGCGCGCGCTGGAATGCCTGGCCCGCTTCGGCCAGCGCATCCGCAATGTGCCGCCGCACCGGGTGCGTGCGCTGGCCACCAACACCGTCCGCCAGCTGCGCTCGCCGCAGTCGTTCCTGGTCCCGGCCGAAACCGCACTGGGGCATGCCATCGAAGTGGTCAGCGGACGCGAAGAAGCCCGCCTGATCTACCTGGGCGTGGCCCACGCGCAACCGCCCAAGCCCGGCCAGCGCCGGCTGGTGATCGACATCGGCGGCGGCTCCAC
>DQIG01000347.1:2930-14350 GCA_003525885.1 Stenotrophomonas sp. | reverse complement strand
TCGACATCGGCGGCGGCTCCACCGAATTCATCATCGGCATGGGCATGCAGACCCTGGAGCGCGAAAGCCTGCAGGCCGGCTGCATTGCCAGCACCCGGCGCTTCTTCCCCGGCGGCAAGCTGAGCAAGAAGCGCTGGAAGGACGCACTGGCCGAGATCGGCCGCGAGTTCCAACCCTTCGCCAGCAAGTACCGCGCGCTGGGCTGGCAGGAAGCGCTGGGTTCCTCGGGCACGCACAAGGCGATCAGCGAGATCTGCGCGACGATGAAGCTGAGCAAGGGCGCGATCACCGCCGAGGCCCTGCCGCAGCTGCGCGATGAACTGCTGAAGGCCAAGAAGATCGACGACATCCAGTTGCCGGGCCTGTCCAGCGACCGCCGCCCGATCATCGCCGGCGGCATCCTGGTGCTGGAAGCGGCGTTCCAGGCGCTGGGCCTGCAGAAGCTGCTGGTCAGCAAGGCGGCGATGCGCGAAGGCATCCTGTATGACATCGTCGGCCGCGCCGGCGAGAACGACCTGCGCGATGAATCGGTGGCCGCACTCAGCCAGCGCTACGGCATCGATACCGTGCAGGCCGACCGCGTGCAGGAGACCGCGCTGTCACTGCTGGAACAGGTGCAGGAACGCTGGAGGCTCGATGCCGACGATGCGCGCATGCTCGGCTGGGCCGCGCGCCTGCACGAACTGGGCCTGATGATCGCGCACAGCGGCTACCACGTGCATGGCAGCTACGTGCTGGAACACTCGGACATCGCCGGCTTCTCGCGCCAGGAGCAGCAGATGCTGGCGGCCCTGGTGCGCAGTCACCGCCGCAGCGTGACCAAGACCGCCTTCGACGCCCTGCCCGAGCGCCTGCTGCTGACCGCTCGCCGGCTGGCGGCCCTGCTGCGCCTGGCGGTGCTGCTCAACCGCGCCCATGAAGACGACCCGCTGCCGGCGCTGGAACTCACCGCCGACGACAACCGGCTGTCGCTGATCGTGCCGCAGGCCTTCATCGACGCCCGCCCGCTGCTGCGCGCCGACCTGATCGGCGAGACCGATGGCATCGCCGGGCTGGGCATCCAGTTCCGTCCGTTCGTGGCCTGAATACGCTGTCCCCTGTTGTCCACAGGACAACAGGAGTGACGCATTTCCCGCTTCCACTTTGCGCAGTCTGGCGGTTTTTTGTGCTGCCTCGCAACACAACGGCGCGATATGGGCGATCGCCACCCTCACGTAAGCGCCTGCTTTTGTTCACGTTTCGTGAAGGGAAGCGGTGCGCCGTGACATAGATTGATACGAACCCTTTACAGAGCATTAACTAACGAGACTACTATCGGGTCACCGGCTCGGTCTTCGACCCTGCTGGCTCCTTCGACGCCCACTTTGGCGTCCTTTGCACGACCTGAGAGAGAGAGCTCGCCATGACTTCACGCACCACCGCACTGGGGCAGGCCATCCGCTATGCCCTGGCTACCACCGCAGCGCTGGCCGCCCTGCCCGCGTTTGCCCAGGACGGCAGCAGCGCCACTCCCACCAACCTCGATCGCATCGAAATCACCGGCTCGCGCATCCGCCAGGTGGACGTGGAAACCGCCCAGCCGGTGTTCGCGATCACCCGTACGGCCATCGAGCAGCAGGGCTTCAGCTCGGTCGCCGACATCCTGCAGAACGTCACCGCGATGGGCAGCCCGGCGATCAGCCGCGCCAACGCGCTGACCGCCGGTGAGAACGCGGGTGGTTCGTACATCGACATGCGCAACCTGGGCACCCAGCGCACGCTGGTGCTGATCAACGGCAAGCGCCTGGGCATCAGCACCTCCGGTTACCAGGACATCTCCACGATCCCGGTCTCGGCGGTGGAGCGCATCGAAGTGCTGAAGGATGGCGCGTCGGCCATCTACGGTTCCGATGCCATGTCCGGTGTGGTCAACATCATCACCCGCTCGAATGTCACCGGTGTGACCGCCAACGTCTACCACGGCCAGTTCAGCCAGGGCGACGGCGCACGCGACCGCTTCGACGTGGTGGCGGGCTGGAGCAATGACCGCATCTCGCTGACCGTCGCTGCCGAACATGCCGAAGAAAAGGCAGTGTGGGCCAAGGACCGCGGCTTCAGCGCCTATGGCCTGACCGACCGCCATGCCGACAACCTGACCAACTGGACCACCATCAGCCAGTACGGCCAGTTCACCGGCCTGAAGGGTCGCCCGGGCTGCACCAACGCGAAGGACGGCTGCAACTACTCGCTCAACCGTGGTGCCGATCCGACCAACCCGGCCAACTACCACATCACCGATCCGTCTGCGTTCACTGGCGATGTCAGCAACGCCAACGACCAGATGCACCTGAACTTCCCGCTCAAGCGTGATTCGGTGTACTTCGACGGCCGCTTCAAGATCACCGACAACGTCAACTTCCGCACCGAGCTGGGCTACAACAAGCGCAAGGCCGTGCGCCAGATCGCCGGCTACCCGCTGCAGTCCAGCACCGCTGGCGTGGGTTCGATGTCGATCGACAGCTACTTCAATCCGTTCGGCCGCCAGCACGGCTACGCCACCCCGACCGCGGTGGCCTGGAACCGCCGCACCTGGGAAGTGCCGCGCGTGACCACCAGCGAGCTGAAGACCTACCGTGCGGTGGCGTCGTTCGACGGTTCGTTCGAGATCGGCAGCCGCTTCTTCGACTGGGAAGCGGGCTACCAGTACAACCGCAACGAACTGGAAACCATCGCTACCGGCAACCTGCACAAGGGCCGCGTCGCCGGCGGCGTCGGCCCGTCGTTCTACAATGCCGCCACCGGCAAGGTCCAGTGCGGCACCGCTGCTGCGCCGATCTCCTATGACGTGTGCAAGCCGTGGAACCCGCTGGTGCCGTACGGCACGATCGATCCGAATGGCATCGATGGCAACGCCGATCTGCAGGCGTGGCTGTTCCCGCCGGAAGTCACCACCGGCAAGACCACCAGCAAGAACTTCTTCGCCAACATCGCGGGTTCCATCGTGACCCTGCCGGCCGGCGACCTGGGCTTCGCGTTCGGTGTGGAAAGCCGCAAGGAAACCGGTGAGTACCGTCCGGATCCGCTGGCGCAGACCGGTGCCACCACCAACCTGGCCGCTGGCCCGACCGGTGGCGGCTACAAGGTCAATGAGGCTTACCTGGAAATCAACGTGCCGGTGCTGGCGGATCTGCCGGGTGCGAAGGAACTGACCTTCAACGGTGCCACCCGCTTCTCCGACTACGACACCTTCGGCAACACGCTCAACAGCAAGTTCGGCTTCAAGTGGAAGCCGTTCGACCAGCTGCTGGTCCGTGGTACCTGGGCCGAGGGCTTCCGCGCCCCGACCATCAGCGACCTGTACGGTGGTGGCTCGCAGACCTTCGCCCAGTTCAGCGATCCGTGCGACGTGCAGTTCGGCTCCTCGCGCACCAGCGCCGAGGTGCGTGCCCGCTGCGCGCGTGACATCGCCAATGCCGCGACCTTCCGCCAGCTGCGCCAGGGCAACCAGCCGGTTGCCACCTCGGTCGACGCGACGCCGGTGCCGTTCGTGTCCGGCTCCAACCCGAACCTGACCCCGGAAACCTCGACCAGCAAGACGCTGGGCCTGGTCTGGAGCCCGAGCTTCATCAAGAACTTCAACGCCTCGCTGGACTGGTGGAAGATCCGCATCGACAACACCATCGTTGCCGACAGCCCGACCCAGATCCTGATCGACTGCTACGAGCAGGGCATCGACGCACGTTGCCAGCGCTTCACTCGTGACAAGTCGACCGGCCCGACCGCCGGCATCGTCGATACCCTGCAGTTCGGCAGCCGCAACGCCGGCTTCATGGAAACCGAAGGCTACGACCTGGACCTGAACTACCGCCTGGAAACCAGCGTCGGCAAGTTCAACGCCGGCTGGGCCACCACCTATGTCAGCAAGAGCGAGTTCCGCTCGACCAACGACAGCACGGTGGTGCCGACCGTCTCCAACGGCATCGGCAGCAACTTCCGCGTCCGTTCGAACCTGGTGCTGGGCTGGGACCTGGGCAACTTCGGCGTCAGCTGGACCGCGCGTTACTACTCCGGCGTGAAGGAGCAGTGCGTGGACATCCGCGCCTATCCGGACGAGTGCTCCGATCCGGGCGTGTACGCTCCGTGGTACAAGGGCGCCCGCAACTACAACGAGCGTGGTTCGGTCACCTTCCACGACGTGCAGTTCCGTTACTCGCTGCCGTGGGATGCCACCGTCTCGGTCGGTGCCAACAACGTGTTCGAGAAGACCGGCCCGATCATGTACACCAAGCCGAACTCGGCCTTCTCGTACTACGGTGGCTATGACATCGGCCGCTTCGTCTACATGAAGTACCAGCAGCGCTTCTGATCCATCGCGCTGTGATGTGAAGCACGACGACCACGGCCCTTCGGGGCCGTGGTTTTTTGTTGGCCGGGGCGCCCATACGGTGGCCGGCGCCACCGTCATCTGACGGTCGTAAAGCGGTCATGTTGGCTACATCGCCAGGCCCGAGCATGCCGGAAACCGGGAGGCCCGCCATGCGCTATGCCATCGTCACCGAGACCTATCCGCCGGAAGTGAACGGCGTCGCCCTCACCGTACAGGGTCTGGAGCAGGGTCTGCGGGCGGCCGGACACGAGATCGACCTCGTCCGCCCCCGCCAGTCCACCGAAGCGCTGGATTCGGCACCCGGCACCTTGCTGGTTCCCGGCGCCGGCCTGCCCCGCTACCCCGGCCTGCGCTTCGGACTGCCGGCTCCGATCCGGCTGGGCCGCCACTGGCAGAAACAGCGCCCGGATGCGGTCTACATCGCCACCGAAGGTCCGCTCGGCTGGTCGGCACTGCGCACCGCGCGCCGCCTCGGCATCCCGGTCGCCAGCGGCTTCCACACCCGTTTCGACGAATACCTGCCCGACTATGGCGTGGCGTGGCTGCAGGCCGCGGCCATGCGCTGGATGCGCCGCTTCCACAACCAGGCGGACGCTACTTTGGTGCCGACCCGCGAGCTGCAGCAGTTCCTCGGCGAACAGGGCTTCGAGCGCGTGCGCCTGCTGGCCCGCGCGGTGGACAGCCAGCAGTTCGATCCGGGCCGGCGCGATCCCGCGCTGCGCGAGGAATGGGGCGTGGATGGCAACGGCCTGGTGGCGATCTATGTCGGCCGCATTGCCGCCGAAAAAAACCTCGGCCTGGCAGTGAAGGCATTCCGCCGGCTGCAACAGATCCGGCCCAAGGCACGCTTCGTGTGGGTGGGAGATGGCCCGGCCCGCGAAAAACTGGCGCATGAAAATCCCGATTTCATCTTCTGTGGCATCCAGCGTGGCGATGCGCTGGCCCGGCACTTCGCCAGCGGCGATCTGTTCCTGTTCCCCAGCCGCAGCGAGACCTTCGGCAACGTGACTCTGGAAAGCATGGCCAGCGGCGTGGCCACCGTCGCCTTCGATTACGGCGCCGCGCGCGAGTACCTGCGCAACGGCGAGAACGGCGCGGCGGTGGACAACGACGAGCAGTTCATCGAGGCCGCCGTGCAACTGGCCGCCGATGACGTGCAACGCCGCGAACTGGGCGGCAATGCCGCGCGCGCGATGAAGCGACTGCATCCACAGCAGGTGGTGGCCGAGTTCGACGCGTTGCTGGCCGAGCTGGCGCAGTCGCGGAGGAGCGGCCATGCGCACCACGCCGCTTGAACTGCTGGCAGGGCGCGAAGCACGGTTGTGCCGGCGGGCGAACCACTACTGCCGGCGCCGACGCGTGCGCCGCCTGTTCTCGGTCATCAGTCGTCTCGGCGATGGCGTGTTCTGGTATGTGCTGATGGGCGCGCTGGTGGTGCTGGACGGCTTCGATGGCCTGCGCGCCTCGGTGCACATGGCCGCTACCGGCCTGGCCGCACTGCTGCTGTACAAGGGCCTCAAGCGCTGGACCCGACGCCCGCGGCCCTACGCGGCCGATCTGCGCATCCGCGCCTGGGTGGCGCCGCTGGACGAATTCAGCTTCCCTTCCGGGCACACCCTGCACGCGGTGTCGTTCACCATCGTCGCACTGGCCTACTACCCCTGGCTGGCGCCGCTGCTGGTGCCGTTCACCCTCGGCGTCGCACTGTCGCGGGTGGTGCTGGGCCTGCACTATCCCTCCGACGTGCTTGCCGCCACGGGCATCGCCGTCCTGCTGGCTTCGGCCAGCCTGACCTGGCTGCCGCTGCCGGTGTAGCCCCGGGGTCAGATCCTTTTCCTTCGGAAAGGGATCTGACCCCCACAATGCCGGCGGCGCTACCGTCATCGTTGATGGCCTAGAATGCAGGCATGACCACGCTGTTCATTTCCGACCTGCACCTGGACCCCAGCCGTCCGGAGATCACCGACCTGTTCCTGCGCTTCCTGCGCGAGCAGGCGCCCGGCGCTGATGCGCTGTATATCCTCGGCGACCTGTTCGAGGCCTGGATCGGCGACGACACCCCCTCGCCTGCCGCTGATGCGGTGGCCGACGCGTTGAAGGTGTTGTCCGACAGCGGTGTGCCGGTGTACTTCATCCGCGGCAACCGCGACTTCCTGCTCGGTGAGGATTACGCGCGCCGTGCCGGCCTGCGCATCCTGCCCGACCCGTGCGTGATCGAGCTGTACGGCCGCCCGGTGCTGCTGCAGCACGGTGACCTGCTGTGCACCGATGACATCCCCTACCAGCAGTTCCGTGCACAGACACGCGACCCGGCGTTCCAGGCGCAGTTCCTGTCGCAGCCACTGGCCGCACGCATCGCCTTCGCGCAGAAGGCGCGCGAGGCCAGCCAGGCCCGCCAGTCGGAAATGAAGCAGGGCGATCGCGCGCAGTTCGAGACCGTCACCGACGTAGCCCCGTCCGAAGTCGATGCCACCTTCGTGCGCCACGGCGTGGACACCATAATCCATGGCCATACGCACCGCCCGGCCATCCACACGCTGCAGGCCGGTGGCCGCGCCTGCACCCGCATCGTGCTGGGCGACTGGTACGAGCAGGGTTCGGTGCTGCGTGTGGATGCCAGCGGCTGGTCGCTGGATACCCTGGCCCACGGGTAATTCCCGCCGGCAGGACATCCGCGGCCGCGCAAGGCGGCCGCGGACCGTACGGACTCAGCGGAAGGCCGCGATGGTGGCCTTGGTGTTGACCAGCACACGCTGGTTGTCAGCGGTACTGGCATTGCCCATCGGGATGCCGTTGTAGCTGATGTTCGGGTTGGACCAGTAGTTCAGGCGCGGGCAGCTGCGGGTGCAGTTGTAGGCCATGATCGTGCGCCAGCCGGTGCCGGTGGCCGGCTCGTAGCGATAGCCATGGCCGTAGGCGTAAGGCGAGGTGCTCGAGTCGGTGGCGATGTCATGCCGTGCGCTCTGCAGATGCCCGATCTCGTGCGCGAACGAGTAGTAGCCGGTCGCGCAATCCCAGTACACCGCAGCGAACGCGGTCGACGCGGTCGAGCCGATCCCCGAGGCCAGGCCACAGTAGGCGCTGTTGTTGATCAGCAGCACGCCCACGTCCGCCGCGTAGGTGTTCCGGCTGGTGTGGATGCTGTCCATGTAGCCGTCGCTGGTGCCACGGAAGCGCGCCAGATCGGTATCGAAGCTGCCCGATTCGGTGTAGTTGGTAGTCTCGTAACGGGCCAGTTCCATGGTGATGCCGACGTTGCTGTTGACGTAGCCCTGATTGGACTCAGCCACCGCCAGCTGCACCAGTGACTGCATGTTGCCGCCGTAGGCGGTGACGGCGGCATTGGTCGCCACCACCAGTACGCGGATGGTGGCCGGCGTGCCGGACGAAGCCTGTGCGGTACCGATGCGATCGTTGTTGCCCATCGGGATCTTGGGCAGCTGGTTGTAGTCGGCCGGATGGTCCGCAGGCATCCGCGATTCATCCACTTCCACCAGCACGTGGCGGTTGCCCAGCGGGCGCAGGCGGTACAGCTTTCCATCCTTGCGGATCGAGCCGGTGATGGTGTTGCCCGAGCGCACCAGGATCAGCGAATTGCCGGGGTCGTCCTGGCCGTTGGAGGTGGCCGCGGTCAGCTTGTCCGAGGGCGAACGGAACTGGCCGTACCAGATGCTGCCACCATCGGGCAGCGCTTCGACCTTGCTGCGCACCGCCTGCACGCGCTGGCCGAGCAGTTCGAACTCCAGCTGCGACTGTGCAGTGGCAGCTGCATCGACACGCACTTCCTGTACCGTCGCCGTGGACGGGGTGGCCAGCAGCTTGCCCAGCGCGGGCTCACTGTTTGCCGATGCGCGGCTGATGACCGTCACTGGCTCGAACAACGGTGCCGCATGCGCGGCCGCTGCCACCGACAACCCCAACACCAGGCCACCTGCCGCTTTACCAATCGATCTGGACAACATTGCGTCGCTCCTTGAATGATGTGAACAGCGTTGATGCAGCACGACCCGGTTTGCCGGGTTTGGCCATATGGCCTGCGCGGGTCGTGTGAATTCAATAGGCGAGAGGAATGAAAGTCAGGATTTGTGATCGACCGCATCTGCGTTCAGTCAGGTCAAAAGCGTCACTACACTTCGCCAATACACCGCTTTCGCGCTACCGTGACGCAGCCACGACGGGGAATGCACATGGCACCATCGCTGGACACGGACGAAGATGTCGACTTGCTGCGGATCGGCCTGTTCTTCGATGGCACCCGCAACAACGCACACAACCTGGCGCGTGGTCGACCCCAGCTGCCGCAACCACGCCCAGCGCAGCTGCGTGCGGATGACGATTCGACCTACCAGAGCCGGCTGACCAGCAGCTATGACAACGGCCTGACCAACATCGCCCGCCTGCAGCAGCTGTACCCGGACAGCCGTAGCGGCACGTCGGCCACACCCTCGCTGTCGATCTACGTGGAAGGTGTCGGTACCCGCGATGATGCCGATGATGATCTGGTCGGCCTGGCCTTCGGTATCGGTGCCAGCGGCGTACGGGCGAAAGTGCAGCGCGCGCTGCAGGTGCTGCTGCCGGCCGCGCTTGCCGAGCTGTCCACGCGCTGGAGGCAGCCACTGCGTCGCGTGCAGCTGGATCTGTTCGGGTTTTCGCGAGGTGCTGCCGCGGCACGTGATATCGCCAACCAGCTGCAGGGCTGGGACAGCGCGCGCTGGCGCCAGCTGCTGCAGGCCTCAGGCCTTGCCTGTGCAACCGACTTCGCACCTGCGATGCCGGTGCTTCGCTTCATGGGTCTGTTCGACACCGTAGTCGCGGTCAACGGCGGCCGCGCCGATGAACAGCCTCAACTCGCTCTGCGCAGTGGCATCGCCACACACGTGGTGCAGCTCACCGCACGTGATGAACATCGCCAGCACTATCCGCTGACGAGCGTGGCGCCGCCATTCACCGAGATCGCCATGCCTGGTGTGCACGCCAACATCGGCGGCGGCTACAACCAGCTGGAAGAAGGACCCAAGCTGCTCAGCCGCCCACGCCGCCAGCAGCTGCGCCGCCCCGCTGTTGTCGACTACCAGATTCCGCCGCTGGCGATGCTGCAGGCCACCACGGCCTACGCTGAAACACAGGCCGATGCCGAGCGCTGGCGGCAACAGCTGGGCGTTGACGAGAAGGAAGTCTGGGTGGATGTCTGGCACCAGTGGCAACAGCAGCGCCGTGCAGGCAGCCGCAGCGTGCTGTTGTCACCGGTGCTGTATGTGACCGCTGCGGTAGTGCTGCGTCGGCGCATCGACTGGCGTTACCAGCTGATCGCACTGCAGGTCATGCAACAGCAGGCTATCAATGCCGGCGTGCAATGGACCGCCAATGCCGTCGAAGTCCCCGGCTGGGAGCTGCCGTCGGCCCTGCAGCCGATCGCACGGCGCCTGGTGGTGGGACAGCCGCTGACGCAGACACAGGAGGCGCTGCTGCGGCGGCGCTACCTGATGCAGTCGGCACACTGGAATTTCGACGCGCTGGGCGACACCGCACTGACCTACGCCGCCGATGCCGGCGTCAGCGAACTGCCGTACCGGCCGGGCCCAGGCCTGTTCTACATCAACCGGCCGACCGTGGACGGCAAGCGCGTGATGTTGCCGAATGCATAAGAAAAAGGGACGGAGGGGATCAAGTCGTTTGTGGCATTAACGACTTAATCCCCTCCGTCCCCTTTTCTTCAACCGGCCTGTTCGACCAGGTTGGCGAGTTCGTCCGCATCGAAGCCGGCCAGCAGGCGCGCCTCGATGTTGAACGGCCCATGCAGGTAGCCGCCGGCGTATTCCACCAGCAGCGCCTTGAACCGCGCACGCGGTTCGACGCCGGCGCGGTCGCAGTACCAGCGGTACCAGCGCGAACCGGCTGCAACATGCGCCACTTCCTCGCGCAGGATCACTTCCAGCACGTCGGCGGTTTCGCCATCACCGACGTTGCGCAGCTTCTCGATCATGCCCGGGGTCACGTCCAGGCCGCGCGCTTCCAGCACGCGCGGCACCAGCGCCATGCGTGCCAGGCCATCATGCGCGGTCTTTTCGCACATTTCCCACAGGCCGTTGTGCGCGGGGAAATCGGCGTAGTCGTGGCCGTGCGCCTGCAGGCGCTCGCGCAGCAACATGAAGTGCCGCGATTCGTCGTCGGCACAGCTGACCCAGTCAGCATGGAACGCCGGCGGCAGGCCGCGGAAGCGGTACACCGCATCCCAGGCCAGGTCGATCGCGTTGAGTTCGATGTGGGCGATGGCGTGAATGAAGGCCGCTCGCCCTTCCACGCCGCCCAGTCCGCGCCGCGGTACTTCGCGCGGATGCACCAGCACCAGCTGCGCCGGCCGGCCGGGCATGCAGATCGGTTCCGGCGGCGGCGCATCGGCGGTGACTTTCAGGCGGCCAGCACGGAACGCGGCGGCGTACGCCTGGGTCAGCGCGACCTTGCGCAGCGGGTCGGCTTCGGCCAGGCACTGCTGCGCCGCGCGCAGCAGGTCACCTCCAACGTCAGGCACTGCAACCACGCCTGGACCTCAGGCGCGGCGCTTGTGCTTGGCGTCGTCCGAGCGCAACTGCTGGATGCGCTCGAAGTAGCCCGGCTCGATACCCGTCGGGTAATGGCCGTTGAAGCAGGACGAATCGAAGCTGCGCAGTGCCGGGTTGCCCTCGCTCACCGCCGCTTCCATGTCCTCCAGGTCCTGGTAGATCAGCCAGTCGCAGCCCAGGTGGGCCTCGATCTCTTCCACCGTGCGGTTGTGCGCGACCAGTTCTTCGGCCGCCGGCATGTCGATGCCGTAGATGTTCGGGTAGCGCACAGGCGGCGCGGCGCTGGCCAGGTAGACCTTGCGCGCGCCCGCATCACGGGCCATCTGCACGATCTGCTGGCTGGTGGTGCCACGCACGATCGAATCGTCCACCAGCAGCACCACGCGGTTGCGGAATTCCAGATGGATCGGGTTGAGCTTGCGACGCACCGACTTCACGCGTTCACCCTGCCCCGGCATGATGAAGGTGCGGCCGATGTAGCGGTTCTTGATGAA
>DQIG01000347.1:2481-2783 GCA_003525885.1 Stenotrophomonas sp. | reverse complement strand
CGATGTAGCGGTTCTTGATGAAACCTTCGCGGTACTTCACCCCCAGCACGTTGGAGATCTCCAGCGCGGCATCGCGCGAGGTATCCGGGATCGGGATGATGGTGTCGATGTCGTGGTCCGGGCGCAGGCGCAGGATCTTCTCGCCCAGCTTGATGCCCATGCGCATGCGCGCCTTGTGCACCGAGACGTTGTCGATCATCGAATCCGGGCGCGCGAAGTACACGTATTCGAAGATGCACGGGGTGTGCTCGGCCGGCTCGGCGCAGATTTCCGAGAACAGCTCGCCGCGCGCGGTGATCACC
>DQIG01000347.1:1950-2335 GCA_003525885.1 Stenotrophomonas sp. | reverse complement strand
CTCGCCGCGCGCGGTGATCACCAGCGCTTCGCCCGGCTGCACGTCACGCACGCGCTGGAAGCCCAGCACGTCCAGCGCGGCCGACTCGGACGCCACGATGTACTCGTCGCCCTCGGCATGGCTGCGCTTGCCCAGCACCAGCGGACGGATGCCATGCGGGTCGCGGAAGGCGACCAGGCCCAGGCCCAGCACCACGCTGACCACCGCATAGCCACCCTTGCAGCGGCGGTGCACGCCGGCCACCGCGCGGATCGCGGCTTCCGGGCTGAGCTGGCGCTGCTGCTCCAGTTCGTAGGCGAACACGTTCAGCAGCACTTCGCTGTCCGAATCGGTGTTGACGTTGCGGCGATCCTGTTCGAACACCTGCTGGCGCAGCGCCTCGGTG
>DQIG01000347.1:1569-1802 GCA_003525885.1 Stenotrophomonas sp. | reverse complement strand
CTGCTGGCGCAGCGCCTCGGTGTTGATCAGATTGCCGTTGTGGGCCAGCGCGATGCCGTACGGCGAATTCACGTAGAACGGTTGCGCCTCGTCCATGCCTTCCGAACCCGCAGTCGGGTAGCGCACATGGGCGATGCCCACGCTGCCTTCCAGGGTGGACATGGTGCGGGCATCGAATACATCGCGGACCAGGCCAGTGGCCTTCTGCACGCGCAGGCGGCTGCCACTGGCGG
>DQIG01000347.1:554-1379 GCA_003525885.1 Stenotrophomonas sp. | reverse complement strand
GCGTCCTGGCCGCGGTGCTGGAGAACGGTCAAGCCGTCATACAACTGCCCGGCGACGTTCTGGTTGCCGACGATTCCGACGATGCCACACATGGTGCGAGGTCTCCGCTGGGCTGTGCCCAGTTACAAGGAAGGTGGCCGTACCTGGCCGCGGTGGTCGCCGCGCCTGCGGTCGACATTGGCCGGATCGCCCGGCTCGATACTGTCTGGCAGTGCTGGGGCGTCCGGGTGCACTTCGGCCGGATCGTATGCGTCGCCCTGTTCCGCTTTCGCGGGCCGCAGCCATCCGCTGCCCGCCACTACCTGGTTGAGGATGCCATTATCGCCTGCCGCGCCCGGCTTTCCCAAATCGGCGCCTGCGCTCTTTCCCAACTCCATCAATGCAGATGGGGACAGCATGTCGGTCGGCAAGGTCTTGGGCAGCAGATCGGCGCCGGGCACCTGCCAGTGCGGCAGCTTCCCGTTCATCCAGGCCACGGCCGGGTTCAGCACCGGGCGGACCGCCGAGCGCTTCCAGGAGGGTTCGGCGGTCAGCGGGGTGAAACCAGCCAGCAGCACCAGGATCGCCGCGATCAGGCCGCCACGCACGGCTCCCAGTACACCGCCCAGCAAGCGGTCCAGGCTGGTCAGCATGCTGCGGTGGATCATCGCCTTGATGACCATGCCGATCACCGCGACCACGATCATCACGCCAATGCCCACGCCCAGGTAGCCGCCGACGAAGTGCTCGCCGCCAGGCGCGGCCGGGGCCGCCCACCAGCGCGCCGCATCGTTGCCGAAGGCGAAGGCCGCCCACGCGGCCAGCAGCCACGACAACGTGCCGATG
>DQIG01000347.1:0-406 GCA_003525885.1 Stenotrophomonas sp. | reverse complement strand
CAGCCACGACAACGTGCCGATGACGATTCCCACGAAGCCACGCAGCATCCCGAGCAGGGTCGAGGCGGCGATCACGATCAGCAGCACCACGTCGATCATGGCGCCCCGCTCCTTCGGCGGCGCTGGCAACGGGCCTGCGCGTGGGTCATGGGTGCGGTCGGACCATGCCGGCGACGCCGACCTTGGCGGCGACCTGTGCCTTCAGCTGCTCGGCGTCGGCCCGGTTGGCCACCGGTCCGACGCGGACGCGATGCAGGGTGCCCTTTTCGGTGCGCACCTGCTCGACGAAGGCACTGAAGCCGGCGGCACGGACCTTGTCACGCAGCGCATTGGCATCGTTGGCCTGGCCGAACGCGCCCAGCTGCACGGCGAAGCCGACGCCACTGGCCGCCGGTGCGGCTGGGGG
>DQIG01000020.1 GCA_003525885.1 Stenotrophomonas sp. | reverse complement strand
TGGAAGAGCGGCTCAAGCGCTTGCCACCGGAAGAACTGGGTAGGCTGCTTTCTGGAGAAGAGGACGACGATGATTAGTCCCGCCGGAATGGCCAGGCGCGCCATCGTCGTGACATTCTGTAGCGCGCTATGCGCCTGCGGCCTGGTGATGGACAGTTCATTCGACACCCAGCAGCAGGCCATCGACGCCGACATGGTGAACAAGGGATGGATTCCCGATTGGGTACCCCACGAGGCGACCGACCTGCGTGAGGTGCACGACCTCGACTCAAACACCAGCGCGCTGGCCTTCGCCAAGCCCACTGCGATACCACTGCAGCTGCCTGCGGATTGCCAGGCAACCACATTCAACAACAGTGATCCTGTTGCATTCAATCGATACTGGTGGCCTGGCAACGCGACGCTCAGTGCGTCGTACCGCGTCTTTCGCTGCGCGCCCGAATCCGGAAAATCGGTCTTCGTCGCCGTGAACAGGACCGGAGATCGCGTGCTTTTCTGGCGAACCTACGCGCGGTGATGCGCCAGCGCCACCTCACTCCTCCCCAGGACCCAATGATGCCCAACGCACGTGCACGCTTCGCCGCCCTCGCCCTTTTGCTCCCGGCGTGGCTGCCGGCCTACGCCGCGAAGAACGCACCCGCCGACGTCAAGGCCATCGAACAGGTGGTCGAATCGTTCCGTACCTCGCTGATCAACAAGGACAAGCCGACCTACATGAGCCTGTTCTTCTCGGACAAGCCGGAAGACATCGGCTGGCAGTTCGTTTCCGAGGATGTGCGCCTGCAGGACATCCGCAAGGCCAAGCCCGATGCGATCAAGGCGAGGCAGATTCCCGCCAACAACTTCGTCGCGCTGATCGACGGTGCGGTGGCCTCGCCGAAGTCGAAGGAGGAGACATTCTCCAACACGAAGATCGAAACGGACGGCGACGTGGCCTCGGTGTCGTTCGACTACAGCTTCCACGACGATGGGGTGAAGACCAACTGGGGCAAGGAAATGTGGCAGCTGATCCGAACCGAACAGGGGTGGAAGATCTTCTCGGTGATCTACTCGGTCCGCGATTCACGCAGCCCGGCCGAGTGAGCGATCTGTCAGACTGATGCATACCGTTCGTCCAGACCCGCCAGACCCGATGACCCGGATTGCCGACCTCAGCGCCGACCAGCTCGCGCACCATGCCCTCAACATCTTCATCGCCCAGGGCCGTCACGTCGAAGGCGCGCGGGTGATTTACCGGGCGCTGCAGCTGGACCCGCATCATCCCGGTGCGCTGCGCTGCCTGAGCGATTTCCTGGCCCACGAGGGCACCGAGCCCTTCGCGGCAGCCACGCTGGAGCACGCTCTGTCCGGCACCGTTCCACTGAATAGCGATGCGCGCCGGATGCTGGATGACCTGCGTTTCCTCGACATCTGGTCCTGGGGATTCTCGCGGCACGTCTCCGGCGAAGCCAACCTCAGCGGCGATGCCTTCCAGCAGCGCGAGGACTTCGTCTTCGATGGCGCGGCCTATGCGGCCTTCCTCAACACCGTCACCGAGCCGGCCGGTTCGTTGCAGGGTGCCTTCCAGGCGGCCGTCCGCATCTGCGGGCTGATGTCCGGCCTGCTGCGCCATGCGGAGAAGGACAATCCGGCGTTCGATGATGTGCTGCGATCTTCCGCCTTCGTCGAGACCGAGGCGTACCCGGCATGGCTGGCCTCGCCGACGGATGAGCTGGACGCCCTCGACCAGGCCATCCAGGCGCAGCGCCAGGGCGGCTGAAGGAAAATCCAACGGGCGTCCGACGCTTTCCCGACGCCCGCCTGCACATCCTGTCGTGAGGTCAATTCATGGCAGGACCGGCATGCAGCCACCTCACCCCAGGGACAGCGGCAAGTACCCGCACGGCAAGACCGGGCTTCGCCGTATCTTGCATACGCTGATCCATTCACGCGATGGCTTCATTGCCACCTTCCGTGGCGAAGCGGCCTTCCGGCAGCTGTTGCTGCTGCATGCGCTGCTGATCGCCACCGCGTTCCTGCTGGACATCAGCAGGGTAGAACGCGCCGTGGTGCTGGCGGTCTGCTTCATCAGCCTGCTGGTGGAACTGCTCAACTCGGCCATTGAAGCGGTGGTCGACCGTATCTCGCTTGAGCACCACCCGCTGTCCAAGAATGCCAAGGACATGGGCAGCGCCGCACAGACCACCGCGCTGCTGATGGTCGGCACGGTGTGGGGTGTGATCCTGCTGGGCTAGACCACACCCGTGTACGCCGGGCATGGCCCGGCGCTACCGATGCGGGAATGGCTTACTGCGCGGCCAGGGCGAAATCCAGGCCCGCACACACCGCCGCCACCTGGGCGTCGTTGCATTCCTGCGGGTTGGTGCGCGGGCTGTCCGGGTAGACCTCGGTGGTCGTGGCAAAACGCGCGTCGGTAAAGCCGGCACAGGCGCCGATCGAGCGCGACTCGCCCCAGACCACGCCCGGCGACTGCAGCGGCAGGCCGACCAGGTTGCCCTCGGCATCGGCCGGGGCGATGTGGGTGACCGGGGCCACGGCGGTGATCAGTGCCTTCTGGAACTCGGCCTGCGGATCTTCGCTGTTGCCGATCACGTAGAAGCCATCGGGAATGGTGTCGCGCTCGAACGGCTTGCCGTCGCGGGCGCAGCGGGCCGGATCGAACTCGTGCAGGTCGCTGTCCGTGGTCTCGTGCAGGTCCAGGTGCACCAGCAGGTTCGGCTTGCGTTCGGCCACCCAGGCCATCAACGCGGCGGCTTCCTCGATCTGGCCGCCGTCACGGAAGCTGCGGTTGGGATCGATCGCATCCGGGTTCCAGCGCTGGATGCGCTCGTAGCCCCACGGGCTGACGCATGGCGCCACGATCAGGTTCAGCCGGCCCAGGTAGCGCTCGGCCTGCTGTTCCAGGAACTGCAGGGCGCCGTGCACGCCGCTGGTCTCGTAGCCATGCACGCCACCGGTGATCAGTGCGGTCGGCAGCGCCGGGTTCCAGTCGTGGTTGACCACGGCGAACAGCGGGTAGTGGTCCGGCGCATAGTCGAGCTGGCCGTACTGGATCACGTCGAAGACGCTGTCGTCCAGGCGCTCAAGGGCGGCCACCACGTCGTCGTGGTAGCTGCGCTGGCGCTGCTGGCGGGCCCGCCACTGCGCGCGTTCCGCGTCGCCCCAGGGCTGTCCAGGGGTGCCGATCGGGTAGAACTGCGCAACGGTCATTGGGGAACTCCAAGGGTCGAACGGATGGGTGCAGCCGGACATTCTAAGCCTTGTCGCGCCTGCAGGTGCCCCACCCCGGCCCCGCCTTCATCCAGCCGGGGTCATCTGGTTGTAAAATCAACGGTTTTTGGCCCCTCACCCCTTGATGGCGAACGCAGCGCAGCCGGTCCTGGGTGGACCGGAGTTCCTCCGCCTGCTCGCCCGTCTCAGCGACGGCGCGATGCCGGCCACCAGTCCCGCCCTGACCGATCGCCTCGGCCAGTGGGTGGACTGGAGCCGTGCCGTGGCCCTGTCCGGGGCGCTCGGCGGACGCCTGCCCGAACCGGGTGAGAGCACCGAAGCGGCCGAGGATGTATTGGCTGACTGCGCCCAGGCCCACGCCAGCCTGCTGGCCTCGATCCGGGAGGATGCCGAGGCCGAGCGCCTGCTGGATCTGGCCGAAGCCGCTGCCGCACCGAACTTTGCTTCGCTGCGCCAGCGCTACCGGGTATTGCAGCAGGCCATCCAGACCGCCACCGGGCGCCTGCGCGGCCGCCTGCGCGACCAGCTGGTGCAGGTTTCGCCGGAACTGGCGCGGCTGGCCGAGATCGATGCGGTGATGGAACAGACCCTCACCCCGCGCGAGCACAGCCTGCTGGCCACCGCGCCGGCGGTGCTCGGCGCCCGTTTTGAACGCGTGCACGGCCAGCCCGGCTGGCGCACGGCCTTCCGCCATGACATGCGCACGCTGCTGCTCGCCGAGCTGCAGCTGCGCTTCCACCCGATCGAAGGGCTGCAAGACGCCCTGCGCTCCCACTGACCGGAACACCATGTCCAGAACTGCTTTCCATGTCGTTGTTTTCCTTGTCGGCCTGCTGGCCGTGTGCTGGATCGGCATTGGCTACGTTTCGGTGCATCCGCTGGGTGCAGCGGTGGCGGCGATCATCGCCGCCTGCTACATCGCCGGCGGCGTGGAGCTGTACCGCTATCGCCAGGCCAGCAACGGCCTGCGTGCTGCGCTGAGCGACCTGTCCAGCGCCAGGGAAAGCCTTGCCCCCTGGCTGGAGCGCGTGCCGGTGGGCCTGCGCAACGCCGTGCGCCTGCGCGTGGAAGGCGAGCGCACCGCCCTGCCCGCGCCGGTACTGACCCCGTACCTGGTTGGCCTGCTGGTGCTGCTGGGCATGCTCGGCACCCTGCTGGGCATGATGGACACCCTGCGCGGCACCGGCCTGGCCCTGCAGAGCGCGACCGACATGGCCGCCATCCGCGGTTCGCTGGCCTCGCCGGTACAGGGCCTGGCGGTGGCATTCGGCACCTCGATCGCCGGTGTGGCCAGCTCGGCCATGCTCGGCCTGCTGGCGGCGCTGCTGCGTCGAGATCGCCTGCAGGCCGTGCAGCAGCTGGACCGCGCCATTGCCGGTGACCTGCACCCGTACTCGCAGGCCTGGCAGCGTGCCGAATCGCTGCGCCTGCTGCAGGCACAGTCCACCGCGCTACCGGCGCTGGTCGATCGCCTGCAGGCGATGACCAGCGCTTTCGAGCAGCACAGTGCGGCTGCCAATGAGCGCCTGCTGGCCGGCCAGGCCGAGTTCCTGACCCAGAGCCAGGCCCTGCAGGAACGCCTGGCGGTCTCGTTGCAGCACTCGCTGCGCGAAGGAGCCGAAGCCAGCGCCGCCGCCATCGGTGGCGCGCTGCAGCCGATGGCCGAGACCACCCTGGCTGGCCTGGCCCGTCACGGCGAAGCACTGCACGCCCGCGTCGAGCAGGCCGTGCAGCAGCAGTTGGCTGGCCTGAGCGACGGATTCGAACGCAGCCGCGTTGCGACCGAGGCCAGCTGGGCCAAGGTGGTGAGTGAACAGACCCAGGCACAGCAGGCACTGGTAGGCGATCTACGCCAACACCTGCAGGCCTTCAGCGATGGCCAGGGCACGCATGCCGAAGCACTGGTCGCACGTATCGGCGAGCGCCTGCAGGCCGATGCACAGGGCAATGCAGAAGCCTTGCGCGCCGCCGCCGAACAGCAGCAGGCCCTGAACAGCGCGCTGGTCGAGCGCCAGCAGCAGGCGCTGCTCGCAGCCGGTCAGCAGCTGGACGATCACGCGCAGGCGTTGCTGCAGGCACTTGAACAGCGCCACAGCGCCAGCCAGTCTCTGCTGCAGAACCACGAACAGCAGCGCTCGCAGGATTGGCAGGCCGCGCAGGCCGCTGCCGCGACCGCGCACGCCGAACTGCAGGCCAGCCTGGACAGCCGCGAGCAGCAGCGCCAGGCGCGCTGGGACGCGGTCAGCGCCGAGCTGCAACAGGCCCACACCACGCTGCAGGCGCAGCTGCAGGCCGGCGACGAACAGCGCCTGCAACGCTGGAGCGATGCCTTGCAGCACGTTTCCACCGACCTGGCCGAGCGCCTGCAGGCCAACGGCGAACGCCTGGCCGCACAGCAGCAGCAGGTCTGCGACACGCTGGCGGCCACCGCGCAGCAGATCGGCGAGAACGGTCGCGCGCAGGCCAGCGCCACGCTGGCCGAAGTGTCCACCCTGCTGCAGACCGCGGCAGCGGCGCCGAAAGCTGCTGCCGATGTCATCAACGAGCTGCGCAGCACGCTCTCTGAAAGCCTGGTGCGTGACAACGCGATGCTGGAAGAACGCGGTCGCCTGCTGGCCACCGTGCAGACCCTGCTGGATGCAATCAACCATGCCTCGCACGAGCAGCGTACCGCCGTGGACGCGCTGGTCGGCGGTTCGGCCGAGCTGCTGGAACGCGTCGGCAACCGCTTCACCGACCATATCGCCGCCGAGACCGGCAAGCTGGATGGCATTGCCGCAGCGCTCAACGGCAGCGCCGGTGAAGTCGGCCAGCTGGCCGGCACCTTCGGCGAGGCGGTCGCGCAGTTCGGCAGCGCCTCCACCGAGCTGTCCGGCCGCCTGGAACAGATCGGCGGCGCACTGGATGCCTCGCTGGCCCGCAGCGACGAGCAGCTGGCCTACTACGTGGCGCAGGCGCGCGAGGTGGTCGACCTCAGCCTGCTGTCGCAGAAGCAGGTGACGGAAGAACTGCGGCAGTTGGCCACGCGCCGCGGCAAGGCCGGTAGCGCATGAGCGACGAGCTGGAGGTCGACGGCGGCTCACACGCCCCGATCTGGGCCGCCTTTGGCGACCTGATGTCGGTGCTGCTGGGTGCGTTCGTGCTGATCCTGGTCGGTGTGGTCGCCGTGCAGCTGGAGCTGTCGCAGCGGCTGGACCAGGAGGTGAAGCAGCGCCAGGCCGAAGCCAAGCGCCTGCAGACCCTGGAGCAGGCACTGGCCGGCCCGCTGGCCGCCGGTCGCGTGACGCTGGTGGATGGCCGCATCGGCATCAGCGGCAGCGTGCTGTTCGCGCTGAACTCCGACCAGCTGCAGCCGGAAGGCCAGGAGCTGCTGCGCAGCCTGGCCGCGCCGCTGGCCGCCTACCTGGGCAGCCGCGAAGAGATACTTATGGTCAGCGGCTTCACCGATGACGCACCAGTACGCGAAGGCAACCGCCGCTTTGCCGATAACTGGGAGCTGTCGGCACAACGATCGCTGACCGTGACCCGCACCCTGATCGCCGATGGCGTACCGGCTGACGCCGTGTTCGCCGCCGCGTTCGGCAGCGAGCAGCCGGTCAGTTCCAATGCAAGCGAAGACGGCCGCGCACGCAACCGTCGCGTGGAGATCGCGCCGATTGCCAAGCCCAAGGCCCCGGATGCCAAGTAAGCCGCCAGCGCTGGAGGGCCTGCGTGCACTGGTGCGCGACCTCGATGCGGGGTCGCGCTCGCTGCCGCATTACCCGCAGGTACCGATGCTGCAGCAGGTGCAGCGCGAGTGGTCGGAACTACGCAGCGAACTGCAGGTACGCCGCTCGCTGCGCACCGAGGCCCCCGCCGATGGTGGCCCGCTGAACTCGGCGGTGCTGGTGCAGCGCATGCTGGACACGATGCAGGCGACCAGCCCCGGCTACCTGCGCCACTTCATCGATTACGTGGATACGTTGTCGTGGCTGCAGGCACTGCAGGATGGCGCCGCCAATGGTGGTGATACTGCGAAGCCGAAGCGCACGCGCAAGCCGCGTAACACAGGTTGATCGCGCGTTGACGCCGGCTTCGTTCGGCGCCCCTGCATACGACACTCCTCTTCAGGCGCCGAAGGGGTAGTGCCGGCTGCTGGCCGGCAGTCCTTCAATCGATTGCCGGCCAGCGGCCGGCACTACAGACATGTCACCAGACAGTCATCTGTCTAGCGCACCATTTTCACGTTGACCCACGGCACCCGCAGCGCTCGCGGTCGCATCGGCTGTCTCCCCTTTCCAATTCCATGAGCTCCGCGCCAACGCGGTGGCTTGTGCCTGCCTGAGTGTCCGTAACATGACGAAGACTTTGTTGGCCGCTGCGCTGTCGATCGCGCTCGCTCCCGCGGCCTGGGCGCAGGATGCTGCCCCGACCTCCAGCACGCCCTCGGCCACCACCCTCGATGCGGTCTCGGTGATCGGCAGCGGTGAAGCGCGCCAGGTGCAGCGCATCACTCGCGAGAACCTCGACATCCTGCCGCCGGGTACCAGCCTGCAGAAGACCCTGAACCTGCTTCCGGGCGTCAACGCGCAGTCGGCCGATGCGCTGGGTACCAACGAGCAGTCGATGACCCTCAGCCTGCGCGGCTTCAACTCCACCCGCCTCGGTTACACCCTGGACGGCGTGCCGCTGGGCGATGGCGCGTACAACAACTACAACGGCCTGACCATCAACCGTGCGCTGATCAGCGAGAACATGGCAGGCGCGGAACTGGCGGTGGGCATCGGCAGCCTCGGCACGCCGTCCACCAGCAATCTCGGCGGCACCATTTCCTATACCTCCGACCGCCCTGCACAGGAACTCGGCGGCCGCGTGGTGCAGACCTTCGGCAGCGATGCCAACCGCCGCACCTTCGTGCGCGTGGACAGCGGCGAGTACAACGGTTTTTCCGGCTACGTCTCCGGCATGAACGCGGTCTCGGACCTGTGGAACGACCAGACCGCCTACAACCAATCCGTCACCAAGCAGTTCAATGCCAAGGGCGTGTGGAACTTCGGCCGCGGCCAGATCACCGGTTTCATCGATACCTCGCGCACCACGCAGGCTGACTACTTCTACCTGTCCAAGGACGAAATGTCGCGCGGGCTGGGCTGGGACTGGGGCGGCTACGCGCCGGACTGGAACAAGGCCGTGGCCAAGGCCTACTGCAATACCGCCAGCTTCAACGCGAAAAAGTGCGACAACAGCGGCCCGGACAAGGATGCCGATGGTGCCTTCACCGCCGGGCAGATCCTGCGTGACGACAACCTGTACTACCTGGCGGGTGATTTCTTCCTGGCCGATGGCTTCAACCTGCGCGCCCTGGCCTACCACCACGATGACCGCGGCGAAGGCCACAACTGGAACAGCGGCGCGTGGTCGAACAAGGGCACGGCGCAGGAAATCCCGATCATCTTCCGCAACACCATCTACACCATCGACCGCGATGGCGGCACGCTGTCGTTCGATTGGGACCTGGGCGCGCACCGCATCGAGGGTGGCGTCTGGTACGAACGCAACACCAGCAGCGCCGAGCGCTACCAGACCGCCGTGGACGGCCCGCGCGATCTCAGCGGCATGAACACCCTGCCCTCCGATGTCGGTGTGTTCGCCCAGCGCACGCGCTGGAAGACCCATCAGTTCTTCCTGAAGGACACCTGGCGCCTGCTGGATGATCGCCTGACCCTGGAGTTCGGCGCCAAGAGCCCGCATGCCACCTCCGATGCGCAGGCGCTGCCGGGTGACGCGAAGACGCCGATCTCGCCTGCATCCAACAACCAGTTCGCTACCGGCTCGCTGAAGGCCAGCAAGAATTTCCTGCCCAGCATCGGCGCCAACTTCCGCCTGGCCGAGCACCACGAGATCTTTGCCAGCTACGCCGAGAACATCGCCATGTTCCAGGGCGGGTTCAAACTGGGCCCGCAGGCGGTCAGCCAGGCCACCTGGAACGCGCAGGGCAACCTGAAGCCGGAGGAATCGCGCTCGCTCGAAGCCGGCTACCGCTTCGTCACCGACACCCTGCAGGCCTCGATCGCGGCCTACAGCGTTCGCTTCGACAACCGCCTGCTGCAGTACAACCCCTGCGACTCGCGGCAGCCGGTCGGCCCGACCTGCGGCAACCGCTTCTACAACGTGGGCGGCGTCGACAGCCGTGGCGCCGAGCTGACCGTACTGTGGACGCCGAACGAGCACTTCAGCTGGTACACCTCGGCCTCTCTGAACCGCTCGACCTACGCCTCCAACTACGTGCAGGCCGGTGTCGAGCAGCAGATCAAGGGCAAGATCCAGACCGATACGCCCAAGCAGCTGCTGGCCACCGAGATCACCTGGCGTGACAACGGCTGGTTCGCCAGCCTGCGCGGCAAGTACACCGGCGAGCGCTTCTACACTTACACCAACGACCAGGGCTTCGGTGGCTTCACCGTGTTCGATCTGGCTGGTGGCTATGACTTCGGCCAGGTCGGCTTCGCCAAGGGCATGCGCCTGTCGTTCAACGTGACCAACCTGACCAACAAGCGCTACGCCAGCAACCTGGATTCGAGCGTGTTCGCACCCAGTGACCCGGCCGGCAAGCTGTATGTGTTCCATGCCTCCGCACCGCGCCAGGTGTTCGGTACGATCGACCTTCGCTTCTGATTGACCGACCGGAGTCCACTGATGCTCACGACCGCCCTGCTGCTGGCCACCCTCTCTGCCAGCGGATACTCCGCTCCGCATGAGGCGACGGGCGCACCGCCGCGCACCCTGCAGCTGGGCGGTCGCACCTATGTGGACAAAGGCCTGGTCGCCGCCGGGCGGCTGCCGGCGGGCACGGTGGACTTCCTGGGCGACACGCTGGGCTCCTTCTCATCGCTGGCGGTGCAGCCCGGCACCTGGAAACGGACCGCCAACGGTTACGAGGGTGTGCTGTGGACCCTGCCCGACCGCGGCCGCAACGATCCCGAGGCCGGCCTGTTCTACGACTACACCGGCCGCGTCGAGCGCATGCAGCTGCGCATCGACGTTACCCCAGGCAAAGCCGGTGCGCTGGGTACGCTGACGATGGTGCCGGACAAGGGCGTGGTACTGAAGGACTTCAACGGCCAGTCGTTCACCGGTGCTGACCCGGGGGACCACACGGTCACCCAGCGCCAGGTGGTGCTGCCCTCGCCCGCCAGCGGCGCCGGTGCGGGCAAGGTCTCGCTGGACGCGGAATCGCTGCAGTTCACCGCCGATGGCCACTTCTACATCGGCGATGAGTACACCGCCAACGTCTACTACTTCGATGCACAGGGCCAGCTGCAGGGCGTGATCGTGGCACCGCCTGCGATTCGTCCCCAGCGCGATGGCAAGCCAGCGTTCGGTTCGCTGGCGCCACCGCAGACCGGCCGACGCAACAACCAGGGCGTGGAAGGCATGGGCCTGTCACCCGACGGCACCCGCCTGTTCGTCGCCCTGCAGAGCGCCACACTGCAGGACAGCGCGCTGGGCAACGCGGCGGGTCGCATCAACACCCGCGTACTGGTCTACGACGTGACGGCCTCGCCGACGCCACAGCAGCCGATCGGCCATTACGTGATGGCCCTGCCTGCCTACGCGCACGACGGCAAGGGCAAGCTGGACCGCACCGCCGCGCAGAGCGAGCTGCGTGCGTTGGACGACCACCGCTTCCTGCTGCTGGCCCGCGACGGCAACGGGCTGGGCAAGGACGGCGATGACCCTATCGTCTACAAGTCGGTGCTGCTGGTGGATGTGGCCGATGCCAGCAACCTGGCGGGAAGCAACTATGAGTCCGGTACAGCCACGGTGCTGGCCGACCCGGCGGCCACCGTGTTGAAGGCCGGCATCGTGCCCGCACGCAGCGACGAACTGCTGAACCTGCTGGACCGCCCGCAGTTGGCCCGTGCAGGGCTGGATCTGGACACGAAGCGCGGCCCACATGCCGGACTGCTCTCGGAAAAGTGGGAAGCCATGGACGTGCTGCCAGCGCTGGACCACCAGCATCCGAACGACGTACTGCTGCTGATCGGCAACGACAACGACTTCATCGCCCGCCATTGCCGCATGCAGGGCCAGGCCTGCGACAGCCCGTACGACAACGACAACCGCGTGCTGGTGTACCGCCTGACGCTGCCCTGACTGCAACGGGTTGTGCCGGCCGATGGCCGGCAACCGCTTTGCTCGAAGGCATGGTAGTGCCGGCCGCTGGCCGGCATCACAACCAGCACGACCACGCATGTGGATACTCGCCAATCTGCCCAGCAAGACCGGCGCGTACTGGATTCCCCAGGATGTACAGCGCTTGTCGCGCCAGCGACTCCTCGGCCCTCACTGCGTGATCGAAGTAGCCAGGCTGCCATACCGTACTTCGACGACCCGCCAGGCGATTAAGGGCGAGCGCGCTCGACGATTTCATCCGGCGTGCGATGTCTGGAAGGTGAGCTGCACGCAGCTCGAACATCCAGTGGACGTGATCCGGCATAACGACCCATGCGTGTGACTGCACCAGCCCGCGCTGTTCGATGTAATGGAACTGGTCGATTACACATGCTGCCGCAGCTTCGCTTTCAAAGAGTCGGCAGCGCTGGTGCGTGGTGGTTGTCAGAACGTAGGCCTGGCCGATGATCGAGTGACGGCCCAGGCGGAGGCGATGGCTGCTCATGCCTCATGGTGGGTCGAGCATTGAGCGTTGAACGTCAGGCGTCGCCTCGACGGGGGTTGGGAGATGTCTGAAGTTGAATGAGGTTGCCGGCCAGCGGCCGGCACTACCAGGGACGGTGGGTTGCCGGGCAGCGGCTGGCGGGGCTCAGCCGCGCAGGGTGGCGCCGCCGTCGACGTACAGGTCGCTCATCGCCACGTGCCCGGCCTGTTCCGAGAGCAGGAACATCACCGAGTGCGCGATGTCCTCGGGGGTGGCCAGCTTGCGCAGTGGAATGCCAGCCTTGTAAGTCTCCAGGTTGCCGGCGATCACCCGCTCGGCACCCCGTTCGTCCTGCCACATGCCGGTCTGCATCGGGGTCAGCGTCGAGCCCGGGGCGACGATGTTGCAGCGGATCCCCAACGGCGCCAGCTCCAGCCCGAGGCAGCGGGTAAACATGGTGGCCGCGGCCTTGGATGCGGCATAGGCAGCCATGCCGTGCCGCGGCACGCCGGCCGCATTCGAGCTGACGGTAACGATCGCGCCCTGCCCGCGCGGTGACATCACCCGCGCCAGTGCACGACCGACATGGAACACGCCATCGGCATTGACCGCGAATACCCGGCGCCAGTCGTCATCGGTGGTCTGGGTGACGCCGCCCACATGCAGTACGCCGGCCACGCTGGCGGCCAGCATGATCGGCCCGATGCTGGACTCGACCCGGTCCACCAAGGCATCCACGGCGGCGCTGTCGGTCACATCGAGTGCGAACGACCTGACCCGCGTATCGGCCACGTGTGGCGCCTCGCGATCGGTCGCCACCACCGTGCAGCCGGCCTCGGCCAACAGCCGTACCAACGCCTCGCCAATGCCGCCGGATGCACCCGTAACCAACGCCACGCGGCCCTCGAAACCGGTCAACTGCATGTTGCGATCTCCTGTTGCTCATCCCATTGGCGCAGCCGCGCCGACAACCACGGCGCGAGCTGCGCCACCGCATCGCGGCCGGTCAGTTCGGCATGCAGGAACGGCAGTTCCAGCGCCTGCACCTTGCGCGCGTGGGTCCGCCACAATGCCGACTGCAGCTGCGGCCGCGCCTGGTGGTCACGACCCGCACGCACATGCACCAGCGTGCCGTCGAACGGTTGGTGGATATGTTCGCGGATCAGTCGGTTGGTGCCGGTCACCGCGCGCACCACGCCATCCAGCACGACATCCGGCAGGCTGCCCAGCGCGCTGCCGCCACGACGCAGGAACGCGAGAATGCGATCCCGACTGTCCAGTTCCGGATGCGCATCCGGATCATGGCCGGCAATCGCCAGCAGTGCCCGCAATGCGGCGATGGCATCGGGTTCCGGCTCGGCCCGCCAGCACTCGCTGGGATAGGCGTCCAGCAGCACCAGTTCGCCGACCTCCCGGCCGATCTCATGCAGGCGCACCGCCATTGCCTGGGCGAGGATGCCCCCCACCGACCAGCCCAGCAGATGCACCGGCCCTTTGGGCTGCAATGCGACCACGCGTTGCACGTAGTCGTTTGCCATCGCCTCGATGCTGCTCGGCATCGGCTGCCGTGCGTCCAGTGCCGGCGACTGCAGGCCATACACCGGGCGTGCCGGCTGCAGTGCCCGGGCCAGGGTGCGGTAGTTCCAGGCGATGCCACCGGCCGGGTGCAGCGCGAACAGTGGCGTAGGCCCGGCAGCGTCGGTCGCGGCCAGCGCGATCACCGGCCCCAGTGCGTGATCGGCCAGCGCCGGCGGCTCGGCAATACGAGCCGCCAGCGCGGCCACGGTGGGCTGGGCAAACAAGGCACCCAAACCCAGGTCGCAGCGCCAGCGCTGCTCGATCGCCAGCAGCAGGTGCACCGCCGACAGCGAGTCACCGCCGAGACTGAAGAAGTCCGCATCCACCGCTACCGGCGCTTCACGCCCAAGTGCCTGGGCGAACAGCACCGCCAGCTCCTGTTCCAACGGCGTGCGCGGTGCCAATCCGGCGGCCTCATGCCGTGGTGGTTTCGGCAACGCGTTGCGGTCAAGCTTGCCGTTGGCGGTCACCGGCCAGTGGTCCACACCGACAAACGCCGAGGGCACCATGTAGTCCGGCACGCGCGTGGCCAGGTGGCTGCGCAGCATCACGACATCGGCAAGCGCGGTCGGCACATACGCCACCAGACGCGCTTCGCCGGGAGCATCCTGGCGCAGCAGCACTTCCACCCGCTCCATGCCGGGCAGTTCGCGCAGTGCTGCCTCGATCTCACCCAACTCGATGCGCAGGCCGCGCAGCTTCACCTGATGGTCGCTGCGGCCCAGGTACTCCACCGCACCATCTCGGCGCCAGCGCGCCACGTCGCCAGTCCGGTAGATGCGCTCGCCCGCAAGGAAAGGATCCGCAAGGAAACGCTCGGCGGTCAGGTCATCGCGACCGAGATAGCCGCGTGCCAGCTGCACGCCCCCCAGGTACAGGTCACCCGCCACACCTACCGGCACCGGCTGCATTCGCGCATCCAGCACGTACAGGCGGGTGTTCCAGACAGGGAACCCGATCGGCACCGGACGCGAACGATCCTGCGCGGACGCCGGCCAGTAGCTGACATCCACCGCGGCCTCGGTCGGGCCATACAGGTTGTGCAGTTCTGCGTGCACGCGCGTGTGGAAACGGTCGCGCAACGCGGCGTCCAGCGCCTCGCCACTGGTGAATACCCGGCGCAGCTGCAGCCCTGCCGAGGCCGGCGCAGTGAGGAAGGCGTCGAGCATCGATGGCACGAAATGCGCCGTGGTGATGCCATGATCTCGGATCAGCCGCGCCAGTTCGGTGGGATCGCGGTGCGCATCGGGCCCGGCGACCACCAGCGCGGCCCCGCACAGCAGCGGCAGGAAAAACTCCCAGACCGAAACATCGAAAGTCGCCGGGGTCTTCTGCAGCACGCGGTCATCGGCATGGATGCCGTAGTGCTCGCGCATCCACAGCAGGCGGTTGACGATGGCGCGGTGTTCGACGACCACACCCTTCGGCTCGCCGGTCGAACCGGAGGTATAGATCACATAGGCCGCATCGCCGGGCGCAGGATCGGCCCACGGTGCCGCGAAGCTCAGCGCGGTCCACTGCTCCGGCGCAAGCACCGGCACACCGGCCATGCGCGCCGATACTTCTGCCGCAGCCAGGACGCACACCGGCTGCGCCGAGGCGAGGATACGTGCCAGCCGCTCGTCAGGATGGGTGAGGTCCAGCGGAAGGTAGGCCGCGCCCGCGCGCAGCACCGCGACCAGCGCAAGCACCAGCTCCAGCGAACGCGGCAATGCCACCGCCACGACGTTGCCCGGGCCGACGCCCATCGCCCGCAGCTGCGAGGCAAGCGCGAAACTTCGCGCTTCCAGCGTTGCGTAGTCCAGGGTAGTGTCGCCGAACACCAGCGCTGGTGCGTGCGGATCCCGATCCATGCCCTGTTGCAGCAGCTCCACCAGAGTGGTCTCCGGTAGCGCGTGCGCGGTGGCATTGAATTCCTGCAGCACCCGCTGCGCCTCCACGGGCGTCGCCAGAGGTACCGCTGCGATATCGTCAGCCTGCAGTGCCGCCGACACAAAGTGCAGCAACCGCGCCGCGTGTGCCTCGACGTCCTCGCGACTGTACAGCGCCGGATTGGCCTCGATCTCCAGATCGAGCAGCGCCTGGCCGTCGCCACGGAAGCCCAGCGTCAGATCATCCACCGGCCCGGTGCACAGCACCTCCAGCGTCGCCCGCACGCCGGTCAGCGCCAGCGGCTTGTAGAACGGTTGCACATTCACCAGCGGACCGTGCAGGCGCTGCTGCGCGCCCACCAGGCCCAGGTCCCGGCGTAGTTGCTCGCCGCGGTAACGGCCGTGCTTGCGACCCTGGCTGAGCTGCCGGCCCAGGCCGCGGGTAAAGGCCTCGACGCTGCCTTCGCCAGCCGCCACGCGCAGCGGCAACACGTTCATCACCATCGCCGGCACCCGCGCCGAAGCGTTGCCGAGCCGCCCCATGTAAGGCACGCCCAGCACCACTTCATCGGCAGCGCTCATCCGCCGCAGGTACTCGGCCGCCAACGCGGCCAGCACATCCGGCCAGGGCTGCAGCCAACGTACCGACGCCTGCAGCAACTGCTCACGGAATGCTGCATCGAGCGGCTGCACCCAGCGCAGCGCGTCGTCACTGGCCGCGAGCGTGCCGGCCAGGCCCACGCCTGCCGGTGCGCCCTGCATGTGCTCACGCCACCACTGCCCGGCCTGAGCGCGGCGCGGATCAGCACGGTAGGCGGCATCATCCGCCAGCACACCGGACAGTCCTGGCAGTGGCTCACCCATGCGACCGGCGTACAACGCGCACACGCGATCAGTGAACAGCGCCATGCCGTAGCCATCGGCGGCCAGATGATGCACGCGCAGGTACCAGACCCAGCGCTGCCCGCCCAGCTCAAGCAGCACCTGCTGGCTGATCCGGTCGCGGGTGGGGTCGACCGGGCCCAGCCGGTCAGCGCGCATCAGGCGGCGTGCCGCAGCGGCGGGATCCTCCTCGGCGGAAACATCACGCACCGAAAGCCGCGGCACGTGTGCCGGATCAAGCCACTGCAGCGGCTGGCCATCGGCACCTTCGGCAAAGCGCAATGCGAAGGCCTGGGCCTCGCCCGCAGCCTGGTCCGCCGCTGCGACGAACGCGGCCACGTCCAGCGGGCCGTCGATCCACACCGCGTGCGCGGTATTGAATGACGGATTGTCCGGTGCCAGCCGCTGTGCAAACCACAATCCAGCCTGGGCCTCGGTCAATGCCACCGGCGTGGCCAGCGCGACGGCGTTCATGCGTTCTGCGCGGCCTGCAGTTGCTGCACCACAGCCCACCACTGGCGCAGCGTGGTGTGCTCGGCCAGCTGTGAGAACTCCAGCGGCAGGCCGGTGTTGCCCCAGGCCAGGACCAGGCCGAGCATGCGCATCGAATCCAGGTCCAGATCGATCAGATTGTCGTCGTCACCGATCTCGGCCGGCGTACATTCCAGGACGCGCGCAACATCGGCACGCATCCGCTCCAGATCCAGCACCTCACCGGTGGCTGCCATCACAGCACCTCCAGCAACTTGTCGGTGGTCATCGGCACGCCACAGGTGCGCGCGATCCACTGCAGCGCCTGCTCGTGGTCGGCGCGGGAGAAGTCCGCCACCGCATCGGCGGCGATGAAGGACTCGATGTCACGCTGGAACGCCTCCACCATGGTCGCGGTGCAGCCGATGTGCGCGTAAACGCCGGTCACCAGCAACTGGTCGCGCCCTCGCACCCGCATCAGCGTTTCCAGGTTGCTGCGCTGGAATGCGCTGTAGCGGTGCTTCACCAGCACGTGCTCGCCCGGCTGTGGTGCCAGTGCCTCGATGATCGGTTCATGGTCGGCGCTGCGGCGCATGCCCGGCCCCCACAGGTCGGCCTGCAGGCCACGGTCGCGGCGGTCCTGGTCACCGTGCTGGGCGGTGTAGAACACCGGAATGCCGTGCGCGCGGCAGTGCGCCAGCAGGCGCACGATGTTGTCCACCGCCGGCCGCAGCGGCGCACTGCCGGCGTCGAAGGCAGCCAGGAAGTAGCGCTGCATGTCGTGCACCAGCAGTGCGACGCGATCGCGCTGCGGGCGCCACGGGCCGCGTGCCTCTGGCAACTCGTCGGCAGTCGGCAAGGGATAGTCGGTGATACGGGGCAGCGCCATCAGCGCGTTCCTCCTGTCTGTTGCAGATGACGCGCACGCAATTGCGCGCGCAGTTCGCGGCGGCTGATCTTGCCGACCGCAGTGGTATCGAAACTGTCGACGAACACGACCTGGTCGGGCACCTTGAACGCGGCCAGGCCACGCCCGCGCATCCAGGACTTCAGTGCTGGCGCCTTGAACGGTTCGCCCTGCGCAATCACGAACGCACAGCTGCGCTCGCCCAGGTACTCATCGGGAATGGAGACCACGGCGGCATCGAACACGCCGGGATGCGCCAGCAGATGGTCTTCGATTTCTTCGGCGGAGATCTTCTCGCCGGCACGGTTGATGTGGTCGCCGGCGCGGCCCTGCACCACCAGGTAGCCTCCGGGCAGCTGCTGCACACGGTCGCCGGTGCGATAGAAGCCGTCGTCGGTGAACGAGCGCGCATTGGCTACCGCATCGTTGTGGTATCCACGGATGGTGTACGGGCCACGGGTGAGCAGATGCCCCACCTCGCCTTCGGCCACCGGCTGGTCATGGTCATCGACCACGCGCACCTCGTCGTCCGGGCTGATCGGCCGGCCCTGGCAGGCCACGATCAGTTCCTCCGGATCATCCAGCCGCGTGTAGTTGACCAGGCCTTCGGCCATGCCGAACACCTGCTGCAGCGTGCAGCCAAGGCCGTCGATCACCCGTCGTGCGGCTTCCGGCACCAGCTTGGCGCCACCTACCTGCAGTACCTGCAGGCTGGACAGGTCATGCTTGCTGGTGGCGGCCGCCTGCGCCCACAGCAGCGC